>JAFDYA010000009.1 GCA_018267675.1 Bacteroidota bacterium | reverse complement strand
TTGTAGATTTCGGTACGCGTGCGTTCTACAGCAGCTTCCAGCTCAATAATAGATGCCGAGACATCCATCTTATTTCGTTCCCCAAGTTCTTTCATCTTGGTGATTTGAGCATAGAGTTCTTCTACCGGTTTTTCAAAATCTAAAAACTGCATCGAGTATTGAATCGTTAGTGAGCCTGCAAAAGTAGGGTATCGTCTTTTGTGCCCAGTGAGTTTGATGGCTTTTGTAGTGTTGCCCCCTGATTTTGGAATAGTACGGGCGAAAACAATATCTGGGCTGAATGACTATAGTGGGTTTTTATGGATTTGTCTTATTGTAATTTTTATCTTTCTAAAAAATAAATGTGAATTCTTTGTTGCAAGGAATGTGTTGATGCACTATCATTGCATAGGGTTTATAGGGGCTGGCCTGTTCTCAGGCTGGCTTTTTTTTTGCCCCTACTTCAAGGTCGTTTATGCCTTCATCTTTCCTCCTGATTTGTTTTTTAGTGCTTGCCCTGTGAGGATTTATCTTTGTGGCCTTTTCAAAATTTTACTAAGCCTTTTCCTAAAAAATCAGACAGCATGAAATTGACTCCGTTTACCAACAATCATATTGCGCTTGGTGCAAAGATGGCCGAGTTTGCCGGCTACAACATGCCCATCTCATATACTTCAATCAACGAAGAACATCAGACGGTGCGGAACAATGCCGGCGTCTTTGATGTGAGCCATATGGGTGAGTTTATCCTGAAAGGTGCAGCAGCATTGGATTTGGTGCAACGGGTAACGAGCAATGATGCCTCCAAATTGAAAGAAGGTGGGGTGCAGTATTCTTGTCTGCCCAATAATGATGGCGGTATTGTGGATGATTTGTTGGTGTATTGTTTAACACCAAACGAGGCGTATATGCTGGTTGTGAATGCCAGTAATATTGACAAAGATTGGGCATGGATTAGCCAACATAATACGGCTGGTGTGCACATGGAGAATATTTCCGAGCGCACCGGTTTGCTTGCTGTTCAAGGTCCTAATGCCTGCAAGATTTTGCAGGAATTGGCCGATGCTGATATTGCTAACCTTAAATATTACACCTTCGTCAAGACGCGATTTGCTGGTGTGGACAATGTCTTGATCAGTGCTACCGGATACACCGGTGCCGGCGGCGTGGAGATCTATTTCAAAGATGAACAAGACAACGCTCAAAAGATTTGGAATGAAATTTTCCGTGTCGGAACACCGCAGGGGCTAAAGCCTATAGGCCTGGCTGCACGCGATACACTGCGCTTGGAGAAAGGGTTTGCACTGTATGGTAATGATATTGACGATACCACCTCGCCGCTTGAAGCGGGTTTGGGTTGGATCACCAAGTTTACTAAGGATTTTACGGCGAAAGCAATTTTGGAAAAGCAAAAGGCGGAAGGCGTCAGTCGTAAATTGGTAGGGTTTGAAATGATCGACCGAGGGATTCCCCGCCACCATTATCGGGTGCAGGATGCAGCAGGTACGGATATCGGTTATGTCACCTCCGGCACACAATCGCCTTCATTGGGCAAGGCCATTGGCATGGCTTATGTAAGCAAAGATCAGAGCACAGAAGGTAGCGAAATCATGATTATGGTTCGGGATCGTGCTCTGAAGGCTAAGGTGGTGAAGCTGCCGTTTTTGGATTAAGCCTAAGAGCCTCCGTAGGCCTGGTACAAGGAATCAATCATACCGGAGTAGTCGTAGAACGTCAAGTTCGGTTCGGTGAAGAATAGAATGAGTGCGTCGTTTGCTGCAATTCGGGCCTTCCAATCCGTATCCCTAATATGGGTGGTGGCGGCTTTACCATCGACGACTTCATTGGTCCAAATTTCATTGAAATAGTTCCAGAAGTTAAAGCTGGCGTAGCAATTCTGAGGTATCCAATCCTGTAGTACTGTCCAGAAAAAGGAGTCGCCAACAAAGATGACTTTGGGTTTTTGTTTGTTGGTTTGATTAAAGCTCAAGGTATTGTAGCAGAGCGTTTCTTGCGTGATGGGCCAAATGAGGTTCAAAGCGCGTTCAATATCATTTTCCCCGCGACTTTCATTCGTACAAACAACTTCGCCAAAGCTCATGTCGGGCAGGTCAATGTGTAATAATTGTTCCAGCCGATGATTGAGACTATCCATAGCATAGTCCGCTCCCCAATGCGTCCAATGAATTCCCATTTTGGAGAATAGCGGATGTGCTGTTTTTCCTTTTCGGGCCAGGTACCAACCGTTCAAGTCCAGCACCTGCACCCCCGCTGCACGGGCTTGTTTTCGGAGCTCTAAATAGTTGGATCTTTCCGTGTAGCTTGCTTTTAGATATTCTGGGAAATACTCCGGATAGAATCTTCCTTTGGATGGCACAAAGCAGAGTAGTAGCGCCCGACCGACTCGTTGCATGGAGTCTTGTACGAAACGCAGGCGTTGCATCAATTCTTTAATTCGGGCTGTTCCGATATAGTCTTGGCCATAATAAGATTTGATGTAGGTATCTTCAAACAGCTCTTGGTTTTTACCGAGTACCACTTGCTGCGCATGTAACTTTTTGAATAGATAATAGTCTAGTTGGTTATTCAGGCGTACCAAGTCCGGACGAAGGCCAATATTGTCATTCAGGAACTTTTCTTTTTGATGCTGATAGCCACCAGTCCACCAAGCTTCGATTGAAAATGTGGTGTCTTTTTCGGGTACGATGGCTCCCTGTAATCCCGCGCTTTGTACGATGTTGAACATCGAGTTTAAGCCCGGAGCAGACAGGACGAGGAGTAAGAAAATCAGGATCCCTTTTTGTGTATTTTTTGCTTTCGTTTTCATTTTTGTGGACTGAATTTTTTTAAAAACGGAAGTAGATGAAGGGATTGAAGCTTGCTGTACTAATTCTTCCGGCACATACAAGCAGAAGAACCAAGGAGGCTAGTGCTAGAGCAAAATGTTTTTTTGAAGAATAGTCCGCATGAAACACGCCAAACTGAATTTTTTTCCCCCCGGGAAGTATTGTGAAGAAAGAAAAGAAGATGGCGCAAACCAGAAAGAAATAGAAATCAGCAGCGGGCTGCCAATTAATGCCGGAAGGCTGCCAACTAAACATCCGTGCCAAATAGCGACTGGCAGGTGTAAAATGCTCTAATCGGAAATAGACCCAGCCAATGAGGACAACAGGGAAGGTATAGAGGATGGAAAAATTACCCAACTTGCTCAGCCATTTGCCCAGAAAGGCGCGCTCCAGTATGAGAAATAGTCCATGATATGCCCCCCAAACGACGAATCCCCAAGCAGCACCATGCCAAAGCCCAGAGGCTAAAAACACGAGCCAAAGGTTGAAGTACAGCCTGGTTTTGCTGTTCACCCGATTGCCACCAAGCGGAATGTATAAATAGCTCCGCATCCAAGCCCCGAGCGTAATATGCCATTTTCGCCAGAAGTCTGTGATGGTAGTCGCTGTATAGGGATTGTTGAAATTTTCAGGGAATCGAAAGCCCATCATCATCCCTAGCCCAATGGCCATATCAGAATAACCGGAAAAGTCGAAATAGATCTGGAAGGTATAGCAGAGGGCGCCCATCCAGGCTAGGCCGGTACTCAATTGATTCGGATC
This sequence comes from Bacteroidota bacterium, assembly GCA_018267675.1. Classification (GTDB taxonomy): domain Bacteria; phylum Bacteroidota; class Bacteroidia; order Chitinophagales; family Chitinophagaceae; genus UBA1952. Next base: position 6,133 of record JAFDYA010000009.1, on the reverse strand, counting down.
CGTATTAAATAAGACATCAGCCTCGGCGCCAAGCACATTTGCTAAGAGTACTTTTTTGCTTAAGCCAATCATGAATCGATAAAGTCCGCGCAAGCGATAGTCATTCGTCTCATATGCCCGTCGATCCTGAATTTGATCAGCAATGTCATGATATCGAATGATTGGCCCTGCAATGAGCTTTGGGAAGAGGATGATATAGGTCTGATAGTCCCAGAAATTCTTTAGTGGTTTGTGCACTTTCCGATAGACATCCACCACATAGGTGATGGTCTCAAAGGTGTAGAAAGAGATACCTATAGGGAGCACGAGTCGGGTCCATGCGATAGCATGCAAGCCGACTGATTGAAAAATTTGATTCAGATTGTCAACAAAGAAATTACTGTATTTAAAATAAAAAAGTAAGCCTAGGTTGATACCCAATGAAAGGCAAAGCAGGCTCCGGCGGAGCCACAAGCTTTTACTCCCATCCATTTTTCGGACGATTAGGAAATCTATTAGGGTAGTGCCCAACAACACAAAGATGAACCTCGGTGCACCCCATGCATAGAAGATGATGCTCCCCAGTAGGATGACCGCATTTTTATACTTTCCATCGGCAATAAAATAAAGCAGAAGAAAGAGCGGTAAGAAGCAAAAGAGAAAGACAATGCTACTGAAGACCATAGTGTGGAGCTCAAAAATAAAGACTGGAGCGGCTTCTTGTTATTAATGGCTGATGACGCCTTTTTTTTGGTTTTCTTTGCAGCGAAATTGTTTGCACCGTTTCCTTGTCCACTTTTCAATTTGTTATTCAGAAAATGCTCCCGAAATACAAACGCATCCTCCTCAAGCTTTCCGGCGAATCTTTAATGGGCGACCGCAACTTTGGCTTATCGCCTGCGATGCTGGAAGCCTACGCAAAGGATATCCGACAAATCACTGAATTAGGCGTCCAGGTGGCGATTGTGATTGGCGGAGGCAATATCTATCGGGGTATGAATGAAGCCGAAACTGGCATTGAAAGAGCGCAAGGAGATTATATGGGCATGTTGGCCACGGTGATCAATGGCATGGCGCTTCAAGCCGCTTTGGAAAAAGTCGGAGTAAAGACCAGATTACAGAGTGCGATCAAGATGGAGCAAATAGCCGAACCCTACATCCGCAGGAAGGCCATTCGGCATTTGGAAAAAGGCCGTGTAGTCATCTTCGGTGCCGGCACAGGTAATCCTTATTTCACGACCGATACGGCAGGTTCCTTGCGCGCTATCGAAATCAACGCCGATGTTATTCTGAAAGGTACCCGGGTAGATGGCATCTACACCGCCGACCCAGAGAAGGACCCAACCGCTACCCGCTTTGATACCCTGAGCTTTTCCGAAGTGATCAAGCAAGGCTTGAAAGTGATGGATATGACGGCCTTCACCTTATGCCAAGAAAATAAGCTACCCATTATCGTGTTTGATATGAACCGCCAAGGAAATCTGCTGGATGTAGTTAGTGGTAAAAAGGTGGGTACTTTGGTTAGCTAGTTACCCTCCGGGCAGTACTTTTTATTTTTGTATGCCATGCGTTACCTGAGTCTTTTCGTTTGTTTTACCTGCCTAAGTCATTTGGCGTTTGGGCAGCAGATACACCGTTTGGCCGGCTATGTTCAGATGCCCGACGAGCCACTTATCTCTTATTACGTACAATTTTTGGTGAAGGGTAAAGAAGTGAGCGGTTTTACTGTAACAGATTACAAGGAGGGCAATCGGCTGAAAGCAAAGCTGGTGGGCCGATACATTACACCGTCTGATCTTTGGATTTCTGAGCAAAAACCGGAAGGTGAGCAACAGCAACGGGGATTGACCTACTGTTTTTTTCATGCTAAGCTCAAGCTAAGTGTGGCTAATGGCCGAGAGCGTTGGACTGGTAATTTTGAAAGTGTTCAAGAAAATGGAATCCCCTGTGGGAGTGGCTACATGACTATCATTGATGATGCTCCTCCGCTGGATTTTCCTGCAGCAAAGAAGATTCAGGTAAAAGTGCCGGAACCACCTAAAGTACGAGCTATCCCCAGAGATACAATCGCTAAGGCACCACCGCCACCTCCTCCCCCAAAAGACACAGTAAGACCACTTCCTCCCCCAGCCAAGAAGCAGGAAATAGCTCATGTCGTACATCTAGGCGGAACAAAGGCAATTCCTGTTGCTCCGGTACTACCGGATAGTAATGGTTGCGCTCGGATCTATAATTGGGCCTCAGACTCACTCGTTTTTGAGCTTTGGGATGGCTTCACGATAGATGGAGATGTGGTCAGCTTGGCATTTAATGATGCAGATATACTGGGACAAACGAAATTGAATAAAGAGAAATTGCATTTTAGCCTTCCGCTACAGAAAGGGGATAATTCCTTACTCATTTACTTCCATGCAGAAGGCTTTGAGCCCCCGAATACACCCAATATTACCCTGTTTGATGGTGTAAAAGCGTATCCTTTGAATCTTAGTGGGAAGACGGGTGAAAAGCTGAAAATCTGTATTGAAAAGAAGGGAAAATAAATAATCCGACAAGGTATGTGTTCGTTCGGATCAGCTTTCGTACTTTCGCGCGCTGCTAAAAAGCAAATTCCACTATGTCAGGACAGCTCAAAGAAGTACGCATCCGGATTCAGTCCGTCACCTCAACCCAGCAAATCACCAAAGCGATGAAGATGGTGAGTGCGGCAAAGTTGCGTCGGGCACAGGATAGCATTACCCAAATGCGCCCTTATTCTCAAAAGCTGCAAGAGATGCTTTCTAATATTGTCAGCTCCTTGTCTTCCGATGCCAATTTGCCCCTGGCGGTGCAGCGCAATGCCGACAGAGTATTGTTGATCCCGATTACTTCAGATCGTGGCTTGGCCGGTGCGTATAATACCAACGTGATTAAGCTGACGCGCGAATTGATAAAGGATAAATACGCTGCACAAAATGCAAAAGGCAATGTGACCATTCTTCCCCTGGGTAAGAAAGGCTTTGAATATTTTCAACGCCACAATTACAAGGTGGTCGATAATTTCTGGACTATTTTTAGCGATTTGAGCTTTGAAAATGTACGTCAGGCGGCACTTTTCGCGCAGGAAGGATTTTTGAAAGGCGATTATGATAAGGTGGAGTTGGTGTATAGCCAATTTAAGAACGCTGCTACACAAACCTTTGTTAGCGAGCCATTCCTCCCTATCCCACGCGTGGAAAAGGAAGAAGGTACCAAGAAGCAAACAGATTTCATCTTCGAACCAAGTAGCGAAACCTTGCTTCAGGATTTGATGCCCAAAATCTTGAACACTCAGGTATATAAAGCCATCTTGGATGCCAATGCAAGCGAGCATGGTGCCCGGATGACCGCTATGGACAAAGCCAGCGAAAATGCTGCCGAGTTGCTACGTACCCTGAAAATTAGCTACAACCGTGCGCGGCAGGCGGCAATCACCACAGAGCTTACGGAAATCGTGAGCGGTGCGGCAGCCTTGCAGGGCTAGGATTTGAGCGATTAGCACAGTTCGGTTCAGCTCATACTAATATTTTGGCGAAGGCGTCATGGTGCTGCACAAGCGACACCTATACTGAGTTCCTTTCAATACGAGTAGGTTCAAGCAGGAGCGTGGGATAATGCTGGAAAGCAACAGCAGAAAGGATACCGAATTATTGATTGCGCTTAATATCTGGAAAGTACAAGAGCCTAATGCGAATTTTTTTGCTTCGTTGGGGTTGTCTTTATTTGGGATGATGCTACCTGTCGTTTTGGTCAAGGTATAGTTTGATTTTTCGCCAATCTTCACACTGTTTAATAAAACTTCTGTTGGCAATTCCTAAGTTTGAACAATGATAAACGACAAAAAGCTTTTTATTGTCATCCAGCAAGATTGGGTTTGTATCGACAACTTCTTTCATTCGCTTTTGGTCAAGGTTATAAATGATAGAAATAACTTCATACGCCTTTGAGCCCATTGCAATTATAGTCTTTGGTTCAATAAGCTGAATTAAAGGCTTAATAAATTTTTTTGCTGTGTCAGCATACCATGCTTTTTTTATTGGTGCTGCCATTCCCCCTTTTTTAACGCCTAAAACTGCATTTGTAAAATATAGTTTGGCATTTGTATTTGGGTTGTCTGATTGTCCAATGTCAATGCCCAACTCTCCAAAAAGGTAAGATAATTTTACATTTGTTGCGTTTGTTGGGTCGTCTTTGCCGTCATTGTTGATATAATAATTGTAGTCGCCAAAGTCTTGTCCAATAAGTAAAATGTCGGCATTCAAGTTACCGTGCCAATATCCCCAGGCGTTTAAATGTTCGTCAAAAGCTATTTTTAGTTCCGAAGGATTAAAAATTTCGGTGTCGTTAAATACATACTTTTTTCTCTTGTCGACAAGGTGTTTGTAAAATATTTCCTTTGCTTCTATTGGGTAAATAGTTGTGTCTTCAAGAAGTATAGTTAAAGCATTTACAAGTTCTTTGTTTGAATAGTTGTCAACAAGCTTCAGCCTGAATGAAGTATGTTTTTGGAGTAAATTATTGATTAGTGTTTTAAGTCCTTGGTGCAAATCTTTAGCAACGTAGGGTTTATTCAACTTTTCGTAGAATTTACAATAATCTGTTGTCAATTTTTGCAATGAAAAACCATTTGCGATAACCTTTTGTAAAGTGACAATTTTCTGCTCCATAGTCGTGTCTGAAAATTCAGAGCTTGCTGGGTCAAAACAATCACGAAGAGTAGGGTTAGCAATGTTGAGTTTCTTTAATTTTTCTGTGTATGTCGGCATATGGTATTTGTTCTGTTGAAAATGGCAACCAAGTTCGGCGCCTTGGTGCAGACAGGGATAAAAGTACCAAAAATCCTCAAAGATTCATAGCCCGGAATGACCACCAATGCTGCCCAAAGTACGAAGTCTCTGCTTGCACTCAAACCGCTTGTTCTATGCCTGTTGGCCTTATGCTTTCGCCATTAGGCTAAATACAATGACATTCTAACATTTAGCAAAGGGAAAATTACGTACAACGTTTTTGTAGCTTTGCGAGGGCTGGGAAATTGAAGCACTAAAGTTGAACTTAGTACTGCTGCAGAATAGCGGCACAAATGTTGAGTCTTGTACTTTATCCAAGATCTTGCAAATCTGCCCGTTATGTATAGGTCTAATTGATTTCAATACAATTCATCATCATTTTCTTTTTCGTAGCCTTCGTAATAATATGATTGTTCAATTCCTTTAAAAATTATCTCACGATTATCAATTTCTTCAGATAAATTTTCAGAAAGCAAGGTTCTTAATTCTAAATCATTTATTGGACTTCTTTCCATCGCTTGCAAATAAAGCGTTTTGTCAACGAATTGCCAATTTACCACTTTTTTCAGATTTTTTTTCATTATTAAGTCCAACCAAATTCGCATTGTCCTTCCGTTCCCTTCCATAAAAGGATGAGCGATATTCATTTCCACATATTTTGCAATTATTCCTTCAAATGTGTTTTCTGGCATTAGCTCAATTTTCGCCAGAATTTCGTTTAAGTACAATGCGGTTGCAAACCGGAATCCACCTTTTGAAATATTCTGAGTTCTAATTTTTCCTGCAAAGTCAAATAGATTATCAAATATGTATTTATGAATTTCTTGAAGACCGTTTGTGGTTCCAATTTCTATTTTATTTATGTCGCCACTTTCGAATAATCGAAAAGCATTTTCAAGACTCTTTTTATCAATATTTTTCATCTTGTATTTAAAACGTAGCGTCGTTAAAGAGTTACAGCTAAGGTCCCGCGGCTTGACGCAGGCAGGGCATAAAACTACTAAAGTTCCTCAAAGATTCAAAGCCCGGAATAACTACAAATGCTGCTCAAGGTACGAAGCACCTGCTAGTGCTCAAGCTACTTTTTCAAGCAACACCTCCGGTGAGTGATTAGCCGCTTATCGTCAAAAATTTACCAGTTTTACCGTTCATTAAAACATTTTTTCCTCGGAAAGGTAATACCATTTCTTGAAAAACGCTCAATGAAAGTGGAAACATCTGGCTACAAAGCACTTTGCAGCTGCTCAAGGTTCAGGAGTAGGGCAAAAGGGATACCTGATTTCAAATTAAAAAATGGTACACTAAAGATTCTAAGCTACAAAATTTCTTTACAAATAGTGACTTACTACCTT
>JAFDYA010000099.1 GCA_018267675.1 Bacteroidota bacterium | reverse complement strand
CTTTTCATTGGGATAATCCAAGCGATCTTCCTCGTCAAAATTTTCGACAATCTGTATTGTATCAACAACGAAAATCCGTATAGGTTTGCCGATTTGTGGTGCTGCTAAGCCCACCCCATTCGTATGGTACATAGTTTCCCACATGTTCTCAATCAAATTGGGAAGCTCGGGATACGCGGAATCAATAGGGTCGCATACTTTTCTTAAAACAGCCTGGCCATAGGCAAATACCGGTAATACCATCCTGCAAAGATAATCGGGACGCGGATTGAGCCATTCTAAAAATATCGCTGTCCGATTGGTACGGTTTTTTAGTGCTTGTGCTACACTGCAAAAAAATGGACTATTGACCTGCGTCCATCCACTGTTGCAGCATGATCACTGCGGCCACTTCATCAAGTAGTCCTTTTTTTTCTTTCTCCTTTTTGCGTAGCCCCATTCCGGCGATTGCATTTGCCGCCATTTTGGAGCTATATCGTTCGTCAATCTTTATTATGGCCTTTTCTGGAAATTGGTTTTGAAAGGCACGGATAAAGCCGTCGACAAGTGTAGTTGCATCTGTGCTACTTCCATCCAGATTTACCGGATAGCCTATGAGTACTTGCGCCACTTCTTCTTGCTTGAAATAGTCCCGAAGTAGGTTCATCAAGTCTTTTGTTTCTACTGTTTTCAGTCCAGAAGCGATAAGCTGAAGTGGGTCGCTCACGGCAATTCCTGTACGTTTTTTCCCATAGTCAAGACAGAGAATTCTCATGGAAGTGAAGCCTTTTTTTAGGATTTGAATATAACGGTCTTGCTCGTTTCTAAGATGGTTTGTTCTTCTTTCTTAAGCTGTTTGTAGAGGCTGAAAAGCTTGCCAATTCTGTCTGCATCAGCTTCCTGCTTCAACTGCTCCCGAAGTAAGTCCTGCATATTGCGTAGCTTCTTAATTTCAAAATAGCTGAGTGTGCTATTTGTCTCACTGATATAGGCGACAGTACTGTCGGTAGGTGCCAGGCCAAACATTTCGGCTTTTAGCTTACTCTCCGGTCGGATGTCTATTTCCTCCCTTTCGGTCATCGTGCCGATACCAAACATTTTTTTCCAGTTGGCACTCACTTCCTGCCCGGAATGCAAGAGTGATGCCGTTTTTTGACGGATGTCTTGGTTCGGGTGATGAATAAAGAAAGCTTGGGCGCGTTTGGGATCGGCATCAGCTTTGGCAATGCCTATTTCTGCAAAATAGAGGTCGAACATTTCCCGGGCTAAAGCTGTTTTGATAAGGGCTGGATCTACACGGTTGTGTAAAAGCGCCGCAACAGATTCGGTTTCGGAATAGGCTAGGTGTCCACTTTCTATCAATACTTTTAGGAGTGCCCATTCTTGCCGTTCGTCATTTGTGGCAGCAGGAGATTTGGCTTGTTCAGTAGCTGGGTTCTCTGTGTTTTGCGGCTCGGATTCCGGCTCTTGTGTTGTGGAGCGACGGATTTTGGCCTTCGCCTCTAGCTGGTCTTGTAAGTATTTATTGACCAGCGTAATCATACCGGCTTCGTCGATAGCCAAGGCCACACTGGCTTGGTGGGTATAATGTTGCCGTAGGGTGAAGTCTTCTGCTTTGTTGATGTGTGCTATACTTTCCGCAATTTCATTGACCAATTTGGCCTTTTTTACAGGGTCATTGCCTACCTCTTTAAGCCCCAGCTCCAATCGGAATCCAATAAAATCTTGTTTGTGTGTTTTAATGAATTCTTCAAATGCAGATCGACCATTTTTTTGAACAAAACTATCAGGGTCTTCGCCACCCGGTAGGAGTGCCAGATATACGTGGAACCCTTGGCTGAGCCCCATATCCATCCCCCTTAGTGCTGCTTTGATGCCGGCAGCATCGGCATCGTAGAGAATGGTCAGATTTTTTGTAAGATGGCCAATGGCGCGCAATTGATCTTCTGTAAGGCTCGTGCCACTACTGGCAACTGCATTGGTAATCCCTGCTTGATGCAGGGAGATGACATCCAGATATCCTTCTACCAAAAGGCACTCATCTAGTTTGGCGATACTCTGGCGGGCTTGGTACAAGCCATAGAGTACTCTGCTTTTTACGTAGAGTTCGTTCTCCGGAGTGTTGATGTATTTCGGGGCACGGTCGTTACTTTTTAGGATGCGGGCACCAAAGCCCAAGACCCTTCCGGTATTGCTTTGTATGGGAAAGATGATGCGCCCCCGATAGTTGTCCAAGAAACGTCCATCACGTTCTTTTACCAATCCGGATTTAATCAAGATCTCGGCTTGGTATCCTTTGGTACGGGCTGCATTGAAAAAAGAACTACCCTCTTCTGGGTCGTAGCCAAGCCGGAAGTGCTCAATAGTTTCGGTCCGAATGCCTCGTTGCTTGAAATAGCTTAGGCCAATGGTTTGTCCTTCTTCCGAATTTAAAAGAGTCTCCTGAAAGAATTTCGTTGCGTCTTCATTCAGTATTCGAAGGCTTTCTTCAGTCTGTACTGATTGTAGCTGCTCCGGGCTACGCTCTGTTTCTTCAATTTCTATTTTATAAAAATCTGCGAGCCAATGGATGGATTCAGCAAAGCTTAATTTTTCATACTCCTGCACAAAGCTGACCACATTGCCTCCGCGCCCACAGCCAAAACACTTATAAAGTCCTTTGGATGCTGATACGGAAAAGGAGGGTGTTTTTTCGTTGTGAAAGGGACAATTTGCCACATAGTTACTACCACGCTTTTTAAGACGCACTGCCTGCCCGATTATCTCTACAATATCGGCGCGGGCTAAGACTTCGTTTATAGAAGATGGCTCAATCACAAGCTACGAAGGTAGTTTTATTCCGGACGGAGCGATGTAGGAATTAGTATAAATATCAAAGTCGAACAAAGCCTTCCCGCAGGGCATAGATTACGAGGCCGGTTCGAGTGTTGAGGTGCAATTTTTTGAATAGTTCATCCCGATAGCCTTCAATGGTACGTACCGAAAGCCCCATGTGCTGGGCAATTTCTTTGTAGGCCATTTCAGAACAGCATAATTCTAGGAAGAGTAATTCGTTTTCGTTAAGGCGTACCGGTTTTTTACCGGCATGATCGCTACGCATACTTTGCAAATGCGTATTGGTAAGCTCGGTATAATAAAAGTCATGCGTATGGATATATTCTAGCGCACGGATCAGCTCGTCCGGGTCATCTTCTTTCAGCAGATAGCCATTAGCACCGCTACGGAGCATTTTGATAATGGCAAATTCGTGATCGTTCATAGAGAGCACCATGAACTTCATCCTGGGATATTCAAATTTGATTTTTGGCAGTGTTTTATAGCCATCAAGGATGGGCATATTGATGTCGAGCAGGCAAATTTCCGGAGGCGTTTCCATAGCCATTATCAGGTCATATAGTTCCTGCCCATTACTTGCCTCTGCAACGATATCAAATTTTTGAGAGTCTTTGAGGAGCTGAACAATTCCCTTGCGAAACATGGTATGATCATCTGCAATTGCAATCCGAATGCGTGCTCCTTGAGACATTGTATTAGGCGCTGTTTCTTGGAATGAACAAAACGATTTCTGTACCCGCGGCCACTCCCGAATGCACCTGTAAGCTGCCCTTCAGCAATCCCGCTCGCTGGCGCATATTAATCATGCCCATAGTGGAAGAGTGCTGCATGGCCTTGGTATCCATTCCTTTTCCGTCGTCTTTTATTCGAAGTTCGAGATTTTCTTTGGAATGGTTTAAACTAATCAGTACATTTTTTGCTTCCGAATGTTTTACAATATTCTGCAAGGCCTCTTGGAAGATACGGAAACAGATGAGGCGATGTTCCGGGCTCATTGCCTCGTGTTCTCCCTTAACCTGTAGTGCGCAGTGAATTTGGCTGAATGATTTTATCCGACTTAGTTCAGATTTTATCGCATCTTCCAGGTCTCGTTGTTCTACCATCGTAGAGTTGAGATTATGACTTAAGTGACGAAGCGATTTTATAGAATTTCGAATACCCTCAAGGTTTTCGCCAAAAATTTTCTTCTGGTTTTCGTCATGAAATGCATTTTTCAATGGGGTCAACTGTAGGAGGCTAAACGAAAGCATCTGCCCGATATTATCGTGGATTTCCTGAGAAACAAAGCTGAGGGCTTGTTCCTGTACTTCAATTTTTGACGATAAAAGGGCCGACTTGTAGCTGTGTTCCAGTTGTTGCCGTTCCAGTCTATTGCGGTTTTGTTTTTGCTTATGAATGACAAGAAATACGACCATCATGACCGCAAAAACCAGCATGAGAAAAGTGCCAGCAATGAATATGAGTAAGGTATTATTCACCGGAGGGTATTAGGCGTTTGTAACGGATGAAAATGATTAGTAGGCCGGCATAAAATAGGAGGTTGGACACGTAAAGAGCCCAAGCAATAATCTTTGCAACAAAATCAATATTCTGACTCTCTCCACTAAATAGACCCAAACTGACATAAGTGAGGCTCCAATAGAGTAGGAAAGCCATAGTAAGCCAAAAGTGAACCATTTTCTTTGGGACAACATCTTCTCTGATGAGCAGCTTGTAAAATGCTACCAAACAAAGTGTGATTATAATAAGACCCTCGATTAAGAGAAAATAGGAGTTGTATTTGTTGTAATGTTGGAGAAAGATAGATATTAAAATGCTTGTTATCGTGGCGGGAATTCCGATACACAGTGCTAATCGGTAGGGTTTGAGAATTTTTAAACTGAGGTCAAAGTAAATACATATAAGAACGAGTTCTATTGGTGTGTAAATATGATAAGTTATAAAGTTGCTTTTTAAGGTCTTAGTAAGATAGCCTGCGATAGCCTCTTGAACGACAGTGAGAGTTAAAAGAATGCAGATCCAACGATCTGCATTCTTTAATATCGGCCATTTAATCCAACAATAGATACAATTGGCAAGCAACAGAACTATGTAAATAGTAAATCTCGGTTCCCAACTATCCATGGCTTAAGTACTATCAACAAGTGTTGATTCGAAATTTAATGTAGGTATGCATCAGTCTGAACTCCGCAAACATAGGGACACGGCATCGCGTGCTCATACACTCCATTTGATTTATTCCGCACGACAGCACCTGCATCATTTAGTCCGACTGCAATAATAGTCAAAGCTCCGGGTTTCATCCCTATATATTTTCCGGTAAGGTTGGTACCACTATTCAGATAACTAAGTTGGTGGCCGAAGTAAAACTTCATTGTAGTAATTGAAGGATCAGCAAGATAGGCACGCAAAGTATCGGCATCAAAAGAAAGTGCGCGAAGTGCTGTATCTTGGTAGGGATAATTGACACTCTGGAGGTAGCTGGCAATCATTTGGTTTCCTTCCTCTAAGGAGATGGATTGGGAATAGCCATTGCCGGTGATTCTGGCATTGCTATGCGTAACTGAAGGGTTGGGCGTGGTCACATGAGTAGCATCTGCACCTGGTGCTTTTACGGCTTCCGGTTGGCAGGATGTTAGGAGTGTGGTAGCTAGTGCTAATGTTCCGAAAAGAATTGCGGCTTTCATGACTGTATATTTTTTGTTTGTGATTGATTTGCGAAGCAAAATTATTTTCGGATTTCCAAGTGTTTTACCGTTTTTAAACGGTATTTGGATTAATGAATTGATAATATATTTAAATTCAGTCAATAAAAATTTTTGAAATGCAACAAATAAAAAATTTTTGAAATACCATAAATAACTACAAAAAATACAGGAGTATTTATGTCGTTTCCGGAGCTGTAATGAACATAACGGTAGCACTACCGAGTATATAATGATTAATCAGCAACAAATTTTTGGGTTGTTTCCCATCAGCTTGTTTTTGGTGCAAGATCCAGTCCGCATACCATGTCCCAAAGCCGGTAGCCGTATCAAATTCGCCGCACAAATGTTTAAATCGTTCCATTCTGGTCTTGGGGAATAGAATGTCAAGGTGAGCATAAAGATGTTGTTGGCGCGGATCGCCATTATCACCCAAGAGAATCAGATCAATCGCATCTAGGCCTATTGCTTCTTCAATAGCTACTTCCATTATTGCCTGAGTAATTTTTTCGGCATTTGCTTGGTAGATAATTTTCAGCTGCCGTAAGCAATTTTGCTGTTCCTCGGGCTGATTGCTCAGTACAAAAAAGCTAGCCCCTTCACCGGCAATTGTTCCGGCCACATCTTCGTGCTGGTAGAGGCTTTCCGAGGAAATAGCCGGTATTTTCCAATAGCCTCTTTTTTGCCTAATATGGTAGTAGTCTTCTGTGAGTTCATCAAAACAACCTACCAAAAGATTAATCGGCAATTCACTTTCGCCGGCCAGCATTTGAGCGTCTTGTACCGCCAATTCGAAAGAGCATCCGCGGTGCACATAAGTCTGATTGTATCCGGTGCATTTGGCTTGCATGGCGATCCATCCGCTGGCAGAATTGTAGGTACTTTGAATGAAAGCAGTAGGGTTCATTGCCCCTTCATTCAGTAAGATCATATCCTTTACGAAATGCTCCATATCCGTCACACCGCCACGGCCGGTACCGGTAATGATGGCATCGGGTGTTGCAACACCAGCACGGACAAGCGCTTCCATAGCGCAGCTTATGGTCATTTTCATTTGTCGGCTCATTCGCCGAATGGCTACCGGGGAAATGTATTGCGCATAGGGAGCATCTTGGGCAAATAATTTTCCTGTCCCGCTCGTCAATAATGGCTGAAGAAACTTTTCCCTTTCAAAGCTTTCCTGTGCCGATATAGCTACAGCAGATTTTATGTAAAGGGGCTGCCTCATGCTCGCGAAAAGATAAGGGTAACATTACTCCCGCCAAAGCCAAATGAATTACTCATCACATGGTTGATATCGACTTTTTCGGATTGAGTGCAGGGCCGAATACTTAGTTCTTCCATTGGTGTCTCCCAATTAAGGTTGGGAGGAACAGTATTGGCTTGCATTGCAGCAATGGAGCATATCGCCTCTACGGCTCCGGCTGCAGCCAAGGTATGACCTGTAAAGGCTTTAGTAGAAGAAAACGGCGGTGGAACTCCTTGCCAAAGGTTTTGAATGGCCAAGCCTTCCGAATGGTCGTTATTTAAAGTTGCCGTGCCATGTGCATTGATATAGTGAATGGCTTGCGCCGGCAATTTTGCACGTTCCAATGCGCCTGCCATGGTGCGCAAAGCTCCCGAGCCATCAGGGGACGGGGCTGTAGGGTGGTAGGTGTCATTATGGTTGCTAAAACCACTCAGTATTGCAAGGATATTGGCTCCTCTTGCCTTGGCGCTACTTTCCTTTTCCAGCAAAAGATAGCCGGCACCTTCACCAAGATTTAGGCCATTTCGATTTTGGTCAAATGATTTGCAGGGCGTCTTGTCCACATTCTTCAATGCCGAAAATCCATTTAATGTGTACCGACTAAGGGCATCACCACCGCCGACGATCACCGCATCTACCAAGCCGTGTTGCAACATTCTTGCGCCTACAATTATGGAGTTAGCCGAGGAAGAACATGCGGTACTGATGGTGGCCATAGCCGGGTTCAGCCCAAAAAATCGGGCAACATGTTCTGTACTTTCTGCACAATCTAGTGTATCAATCCACTTATCCGTTTCTTCATCAATCCGGTCGGTGATCATTTCCATGTAGAGATTTTCTACAATGCTCATCCCGCCCACAGTATTGGCATTGATATACCCTAGTTTGGGTAAGTTTTGGAGCCAAGCCAGATCGGTTGTTTGGAGCATATCTGCGATCGCGCACATGGATATCAGTGATGTTCGGCTATATCCTTTTTTAGTCGACGGGATACCTAGTTGTTGCATCATTGCGACATCCGATAATGCCACCTCTCCTACCAGAAATTCGGAAGCGTGTAGCGTCTTTAGATGTTGCGGATGGCGCAATCCACTTTTTCTCTGCTCAAAGGCTGCTGTATGAGCGGCGATACCGGTGCCCAGAGCAGAGATTAGTCCCATACTACTGACAACAATTCGATCCGATGTCTGTAGCATGTGTTCCAGTTTTATTCAAAAATGAATAGAAGACTATGCCCTGTTTTTTGCGCTATGTTCCTGGATGTAATCCGCCATGGACTGTACGGAGTTTAATACTTTCCGCCCCTCACGAGCGTCTTCTATTTTAATGCCGTAATTGCGCTCTAACAAGACCATGAGCTCGAGGGAGTCGATGGAGTCAAGACCAAGACCTTCACCGAAAAGAGGTGCATTGTCGTCAATTTCTTCAGGCTTCATCCCCTGTAGGTTTAGGGCGTCTATAATTTGCTGTTTGAGGGTATTTTTAATATCGTCCATTGTACTTTTTCTTAGGAAAGGATAGGGCGCGAAAATAGCATCCAATTATTGTTTTAACATAAAAAAACCTTCATGGCGCAAGGCCAAGAAGGTTTTTATCGGAGCGAATTAAGACTCGAGTAGCGTTGCAGCTCACCGTCATGGCCTAAAAAAGAAGAAATTCTTTACATCAGCCCTACTACGAAACTACTACTTTATCTCTAGGATTTAAGTTACGTCCGTAAGTATTTCCGGATTTTAATAGTTTGATGACAGAAGGGGCAGCCTTGACAAGTTTTCAAAACGACATTTCTGTTGGTTGCTTTACCCGAAATTTGCAATAATTATGGAATCGCAATACAGAACCGAAGTAGCAAGTCTTGGAGAGTTTGGCCTGATCGAACATCTCACCGATCGTAACGAAACCGTCAATGGCGGCACTTTGCTTAGTGTGGGGGATGACGCTGCTGTGATTGATCATTTCGGCAAACAGACTGTCATAACCACGGACTTACTTCTTGAAGGAATTCATTTTGATTTAGCTTATACCCCCCTAAAGCATTTGGGCTACAAAGCGGTCGTGGCCAACCTTTCCGACCTATGCGCCATGATGGCAACCCCTACACATATCACGGTTAGTATCGGCATTTCCAATAGGTTTTCTGTAGAGGCTTTGGATGAATTGTATGATGGGATTTATGCAGCCTGCAAGCGTTATGATGTGGACTTGATTGGTGGCGACACTTCTACTTCGGTGAAGGGGCTGCTCCTCAGTATCACAGCGATTGGCGAAGTGAAAAATGATCAGTTTGTAACCCGTGCCGGAGCAAAAGAGAATGACCTGATCTGTGTATCGGGAAGTCTTGGTGGCGCTTATCTGGGGCTTCAATTATTGGAGCGGGAGAAGAAGATCTTTCTAGAAAGCCCCGGAGTACAACCGGAATTGGCAGGCCATTCCTACCCGATTGGGCGCTTGTTGAAGCCTGAAGCTCGTGTGGATATTGTCCGCTTTTTACAAGAGCAGAATATTGTCCCTACTGCTATGATTGATGTGTCCGACGGGTTGAGCTCAGAGTTGCTGCACCTATGCCGTAAAAGTGGGGTAGGCTGCGTGGTGTATGATGATAAAATACCGGTAGCAACAGAGACTAAAGCTGCTGCAGCGGAGTTGCATCTAAGTGCGGTGACCTGTGCCCTGAGCGGCGGCGAAGACTATGAGCTGCTCTTTACGATCGAGCAAAAGGATTATGAACTTGTTGCAAAAAATGAGGAAATTTCTGTGATTGGCTATATCACTGCCGGAGACCGAGGCGCTGTATTGCAAACAAAAGCCGGAGCAACCCATAAGTTGAAAGCACAAGGTTGGAATGCGTTCACTTAATTTTTGAATGAAACCGGAAACTGTTAAAAAAAACCTTCCGATTTTCAGTAATTGTTGTATTTTGGCGTTCAAATTTTGTCGCTACATGAAGGCTTGGAAACTTACGCTCCTTACTATTTGCTGCTTTTTTACAGTGTCCGGATTGGTCCTGTTTAGTGCCTGTGCTAAAGATCCCTGCACTCAGCTAAAGTGTAAGAATGGTAGTGCATGCACTGAAGGTTTTTGTCGTTGCCAAACCGGTTATGAAGGGGCTGAATGTGAGTTTAAAACGGTCAATCGGTTTATCGGTACTTATATTGGCTACAACCATTGTGGTGAGAACACGCCCTTGTTGGATACTTTAGACGTGTATCAAGTGGCGGAACCTAATGTGCTTGAATTTCACTTGCGCAACAACAACCCGCAACAAAAATTCCAAGGCCCTGCGGTTGGTTATAGCGTCATCGTTCCGGATTTTGTTCAAGATTCTATTGTTCGCAAAGTGAACCTCAGCGTGGATCACCAAGAAATTTCCATGTTTGTAGAGCGTGATTTCCACACAGATAAAGTGAGCAATAACGAAGTGTGCCTCTTCTCTGGCACGAAGAATTAAACGAAGAAACTTGTCAATTTTTAGCGCCGCTCTAGTAACACTGGAGCGGTTCTTTTTTGGAATAGCGTCCCTTGTGCAGGGTGGATGAGAAAAGACGCTGCGCTTTATTTCTTGCGCTCTTTTTTTGGGGCATCCCCCTTCCTTGCTGCCCTGCAGGAGCCAACGCTCCGAGGAAGGGGTCGCGTGATACGTTTCAATCTTTGCTGCGCCTAGCGGGGCTTTGCTACTTAGATTTATTTTCCTTTGGTCTAGGCGCAGCAAAGGATTTCCACTGCTCCCGCTATGCCGAGGAGGGAATGCTTGTGGCAATAGGGCTTGCTGTGTCCATGGAGCTGCGCCCCCGATAGTAGCGGAAAAGCCCACAATGAAGCGTAGTGCAACGGAGCGGAATGAGGACTTGAAGCGGATAGCGGGTGAAGGCGCCCAAAAAAAAATTGTCTGAGATTTTGGGGCAATAGGATATTAATACCCGCGTCCTTCTTTTTGCTCCATCCAATTCATGAAGGCTCTGTTGGCTACGCGCGCGCCGCCGGGTGTGGGGTAGTTGCCGGTGAAGTACCAGTCGCCGGGATGATTAGGAATAGCGGCGTGCAGGCCATCTAAGCTTTGATAGATGATTTCTATCTCCGCTGTGATATCTTCAGGCTTTAGGAGTTCCGCAATTTTCGCACTGATTTCGTCGGCACTGAAGGGAGCATAGATGCCTTGGACGAAGTTTTGTTTGTCCAGGGAATTGCTATCTGCGGCTTGCTTGCATTCGTAATAGACTTGCTTGATGATGCTGGCTTGATCGGTGTCGTGGAGTAGGGCAATGGCGGCTTGGAAGGCAATGAAGTCGCCCATCCGGCTCATGTCAATACCATAGCAGTCGGGATACCGAATTTGTGGTGCAGAGGAGACGATGATGATTTTTTTGGGGCCGAGGCGGTCTAGCATTCGGATGATGCTCTCGCGGAGGGTGGTGCCTCTTACAATGCTATCATCAATGACGACAATGTTGTCAATCCCTGGGCGCACGGTGCCGTAAGTGATATCATAAACGTGCTGTACCATTTCGGCTCGGCTGGCATCTTCGGTGATGAAGGTGCGCATTTTCACATCTTTGATCGCTATTTTTTCTATCCGCACCCGACGGCTGAGTAAGTCCAGTACGTCTTCATCGGTCATGGTATCCCGCTTACGTTTCAAGCGGTCCAGTTTGATCTCATTTAGCCAGGCTTCTAGCCCTTTTATCAAGCCAAAGAATGCCGTCTCAGCGGTGTTGGGGATGAAAGAAACGATAGTGTCTTTCAGGTTGTTTTCTATGGCTACAAGTACGCGGGGCGCGAGGTTGCGGCCAAGTTGTTTCCGTTCGTTGTAGATGTCGGCATCGGAGCCACGGCTAAAGTAGATGCGTTCAAAGGAGCAGGCGGCAGGTGTGCGGGGTACAAGAATTTCCGGAGTGGAACTCTGTCCTTTACTGTCCACAAGGAGTGCATGACCGGGCTGTAACTCTTTTACTTTATCAATTGATACGTTGAATGCGGTCATGATGGCGGGGCGTTCCGACGCGGCAACAACCACTTCGTCGTCTTCAAAAAAGAACGCGGGCCGAATGCCGTGTGGATCTCTCAGAACAAAAGAAGCACCGTTGCCCACCAAACCGCCACAGGTATAGCCTCCATCAAAGTGAGCTGCTGCTTGCTTTAGAACGCTTTCAAGGTCTAGTTCATTTGGATTGCGCTCGTTGGCTTGGCAGAGGTAATAATGCACCATCTCTATCATGGCACCCAGATCGCTTTCCCGCATGGTGGTTGTCGGGTGCTTATCAAGCACTTGAAACAACTCGTCCGTATTGACCAGGTTGAAATTGCCGGCCATCATCAGGTTGCGGACTGGGGCTATATCGGGCTTAAAAAAGGGGTGGCAGAAGTCCACATTGTTTTTGCCTTGGGTACCGTAACGGAGGTGCCCCATGAGTACTTCGCCCATGAAGCGTAGATAGCCTTTGAGCAGTTTGGGGTACTGCCGGATGTCCGGATACATTTTCTCCAGTTCGGCAATGTCTGCTCCTAGGTTTTGGAAAATGCTTGTGATGGCACCTGCACCGCTCTGGCGTTGCCGGTACATGAACTGTGTCCCCGGTGCTACATCTAGTTTTACAGCAGCGATACCAGCTCCGTCTTGGCCTCGGTTATGTTGCTTTTCCATGAGTAGGTAGAGCTTATTAAGCCCCCACATGGCGGTGCCGTATTTGTCAAAATAGTAGGTAAGTGGCTTCCGGAGGCGGATATATGCTAGCCCGCATTCGTGGCGGATTTCATCGCTCATAAGGAGGGCAAAGGTAAGATGGGAAATAGGGAAATGATTCCTTAATAGTTATATCCTAATTTTTGTTGTTTCTTACCTTTTTGTGAAGAAGCTAGAATCAAGCTGCTGCAATGGGAAATGGTAACGAAGGGAAATGAATACGAACAAGTTGAGTAGGGGTCGCGAGGGGCTTGTTGTATTGCCTTGCTACTTGATTTCAGCATCCCAATGCTGCTTTAGTCAATGGTGTGAATCCTTCCGTACAATGGACCTGCTTCAACAAAGGGGCAAGCGGCCAGCCCGCTTTCCCTAATGTCTTAGTTACTAAGTTAGAAATCAACTAATGTGATGGTAAACTCTATGCCTCCACCTATGGCCGTTCCATCTGGAGCACCGATCTATTGGTAGATGACCCTAACAGTGGCAGCCCTATAATTGGCGACATCGTGCCTGAACAAACCGAAATCATCTCCAGCAACACCACCTGGAGCAGTAATAAGACGATTTATACCGGCATCCGCATCCTCCCCGGTGCCAAGCTAACCATCACAATACTGTAGGTGCAGCACAGACGGTGATCCATATGCCCCAGCATCATGCTGGGCCAAAGTCAATGGCAAACAATTGAATAAAATCTTAACTTTAGTTTACAAATTTTGGTTTTTTATGAAACGAATAATCTTTCAGTTTGTTTTTGGGCGGATATACCTCGGTTCTATTTTTTTTATTTTTTTCTTGCTCTGCATAGCCTGCAGCGGCTTGCAGGCCCAGCGGCTGGTGCTGAGCCATACCGATTTTATCGGTGGATACCACCGAGGGGTTTTTGCATTTTCCTTTCGGTCAGTACGCCCCACCTTAGACGGAGGCTGCTTGATTGTTACCGGCACTTGCGACAGTGGTACTGGCGATATACCGCATTCGCTTACTCATGCGTTCATGGAGGATAGCTCAGATGTATTGCTCATTAAGCTGGACAGCTTCGGCAACAAACAGTGGATAAAGACCTATGGAACCATCAATGATGAAACGGCTGCTGATGTGTGTCAGACACCCGACGGCGGCTTTGCAGTGCTTATTCCTTCCACCAAGCGTCTGGGCGATTTTGCCTTTGACCGACTAGATGCCGATGGCAATTACCTCTGGACATCTCCTAATTATGGAAGCTCTCGGGGAGAAGGTGTAGGTGAAATTATCGCCACATCGGATCATGGTTTTCTTATGGCGGGGATTTCCTACGGTGCCGATGGGGATATCCCCTTCAACTACCAGATGCCTATTGGAGGCATGCAACCCCCTGATTGGGTATTGCTAAAAACAGATAGTCTGGGCCAAAAGCAATGGGTCAAAATCTTAGGCACCAGCGATGATGACTTGGGCCCTACCTGCATTTTATCAGATGGACAATACTATTATTTTTTAAGTTCTACAGTAACTCTGGATCATGATTGTGTTGATTCGCTGCGGTTGGCGCAACATTCTAAAGCCGTAACTCCTTATGTGTTTAAACTCGACACCGCAGGGAATGTTATTTGGGTAAAAGCCTTCGGAATAGGCAACGTGAACCGAGCAATGTTTGATCCCCGCGACAGTACCATTGTAGGGATAGCTGATGGTATCCCCGGCTATGGTATTGAGGGTGGTCATGGTAGGCACGATATCATGTTGTTTAAAGTGAGCCGCGAGGGACAATTGCTTTGGGGAAGGCTGTATGGAGGTTCTGGTAATGAAATGGGTAGAGCAGGTTCGTTACAAATGGGGCCTAATGGCGGATATTATGTAGTAGGAGAAAACAATTCTGGTCCAGCGGGTGGTTATGGCGATGCCTGGTTGTTCCTGACAGACAGTGTTGGTAATGAGTTGGCAAATAATTTTTTTGGTGGCGTAGGATATGACGGGCCTATTGGGGTAGTAGAAACCAAAAATGGGGTGGCTGCAATCGGACACACAAACAGCTACTTGTTTAGAGAAGGTAGTGGTCATAACTATGTGACACCATTCCCAAAAATACATAATATTGAAAATATTTTCGTATCTCACTTTGAGGTTTGGCCATTAGAAGTATCCGGGGCTACGTACCAAGCGAAGCGCCTCAAAGTATATCCGAATCCTGCTCGGCAGCAGATCAATATTTTGCTTCCTGTAGATGCCTCAAGCGGTCAATTGAGCTGTGTAAACACTGCCGGCCAATTGATCTATCAACAGCGGACGGCACAGAATGCAGCACAGCCCATAGTGGTGCAGGCGGCTACTTGGCCTTCGGGTATCTATACGATAAGCTGGCAGAGTGATAATAGTCCGCAGATTTATCGTGCAAGAGTAGTGGTTCAATAACGACATAATTTTCAAAATCCCCATTTTATGAAAAAGAAGATCAATTTTAGTCTGTTCTTGTTGTTTGTCTCATTCTTCAACGTGACCGTTGTCTGCACGCATGCTCAGGCGCCGGGTGTACCTGCCCCCGTTCCGATTAATATTGATTCGGTAGGCTTGAGTTTTGAAGACTTAATGAAGCATTTGAACTTGCATGTAAACCCGACAGATACGGGTGAAGGTGGCTCTATAGCTCAGCTACATGAGTTTGAGATGGTGTGGCGTCCTAGGGTAGTGCGTAATGATACGCCAGGTAGCAATATGTTTCGCCTATATATGAAATCTTTGTCGGCGGCTATTGCGACAAGACAAAGCACACAATGTCCCACAAACAATAGTATTTTTTCCGGAAACTGGACTTGCATTGGCCCCGACTCTGCGAACGAACAAAATCTCGGATACATAAAGCAGGTATGGGTTGATCCCTCTGATACGTCCTTCCTTTTAGCAGCATCAGCAGGCGGGCTATTTAAGTCCACCAATGCTGGGTTAAACTGGCATTGCATCACAGATAATGCCCCAATCAGTAGCGGCGTTCTGGATATTACCGGTCTTGCAATCCATCCTTCAAATTCCCAGATAATATATCTAGGGACAGGCAATGAATACTTGCTCTACGAGCAAGCATATAGTTGGCGTTATCGATACGGAGCGGGTGTTATTTATACTACCGATGGTGGGATTAACTGGCATCAGGATAATCCATCGGGCAATCCAACAGATGGTGTGGATCATGTGTTTTTTTCGCCGGATGGCACGCGGCTGTATGCCAGCTCGGGCAATAAACTATGGTTCCGAGCCTATCCTTCCGGATCTTGGCAAGATATCAGCCCTTCAGTAACTGCTCTGGGCTCTTTTAAGGATATGGCATTTGTACCCGGCAATCCGGATCATTTTTATGTCTGTACTTGGAGTCCGGCGGCGGTGTTCGCCTATACCTACAATCCGACGACAGTAACTCACAGCACCCCTGTAAACATTACGACTACCTTGCCTGCAATTAGCTTTACTAGCACCTTTACAACCAATTCCTTTGTTCAATCAGCCATTTCGCTACCCAATACCACAGATTTATATCTTGCGGTTCGGGATCAAAATACGTTACATGGCGACCTTGCAGCATTATTGAAGTATAGCCTTTCATCAGGATACTGGACAGTCATCAATAATGGCCTTCCCAATAGATCCAGGCTTGAAGGTTCCAATGGTTGCTTTACCCTAGCGGTATCTTCAGCAAACACCAACAATGTCTATTACAATACTTGTGGTTCTTATTTTTCCGGTGATGGGGGTTTGCATTTCAATGGTCCATTAGATCAAAATTGGGGGATTCCTACTCATGGTGATTTTCGTTCCTTCACACCGCACCATTTTTCTCCATTAGCCAATGGTGTTGGTGATCGGATTTATTACGCCTCCGATGGTGGTGTAAGTATGAAGCCAGTCAATATTAATCCTGGTACTGGCGACTATACTACCTTAGTCAACATAAATGGCAAAGGCCTTGCTGCTGCTCATTTTGCAGGTATTGGCAGTAGTGAAGGGGGGGCATTTCTGCTAGGAGGCGCGTTTCATGTGGGCTATCATTCCTTTGAAGCGGACAAACAACCGCAATGGCAGCATATTGGCGGTGCGGATGCTGCCGGTGGTATCTTTAGCCGTACCAGCCCCACGACAGCATTTGGAGATGATAACTATTTTAAAGAATTAGTAGGTACCTATTCAAGTGCTACCCGGCGTATTGGTCACATAAACACAATTGGCACTTTCCAAGATTCCAAAAATCATGCAGGACCGTTGCCTATGTGGGCCGACCAGCTCGGCAATATCTATGTAGGTCAGGATAATATGTGGCGCTGGGATGCCGTCAATGGTTTTATTCAAGTAAGCGGTACCAATCCGACAATACCTACGATAGACATCGGCCTACCAAGTCATGATTACGATAATGGAGAACATGCTGTTATCAACTGTATGACCTTTAGCCCCTACTATGCGTCACTTACGGGCTATGTAATGTACCGCGATGGCCAATTTGCCTATCGCGGGCCAGGTGATAATAGATTTTCGGTAAATGATATAACCCTAAAATCCGACATGCCGCCCACTTCAGTAGCCATGAATCCAAGAGTGCCGGAGCAGGTTTGGGTAGCAAGAGGGACTTTGAACTGGGCGGCTTACCCAGCCAACCGAGTGCTGTATTCTGCTAATGCCGGTCAGTCTTGGCAGGATATCTCTGCGGGGTTGCCGCAGCGATTGCCCGTAACTGCTCTGGTCTATCATGAAGGACTAAATTACCTGTATGCCGCCACAGAGGTGGGTATTTATCGTTGTGATTTCAATACATATAATCCCAATGCTGCTTTAGTCAATGGTGTGAATCCTTCCGTACAGTGGACCTGCTTCAACAAAGGGGCAAGCGGCCAGCCAGATTTCCCTAATGTCTTAGTCACCAAGTTGGAAATCAACTATTGTGATGGTAAGCTGTATGCCTCCACCTATGGTCGTTCCATCTGGAGCACCGATCTGTTGGTAGATGACCCTAATAGTGGCAGTCCTATAATCGGCGATATCGTGCCCGAACAAACCGAAATCATCTCCAGCAACACCACCTGGAGCAGTGATAAGACCATCTATACCGGCATCCGCATCCTCTCTAGTGCCAAGCTAACCATCAACAATACCGCAGGTGCTGCGCAGACTGTGATCAATATGCCCAAGAATGGGGCCATCGTAGTAGATCCCGGAGGGGAACTGGTGGTGGATGGTGCCAAAATCACCAATGCTTGCGGGGGCTTTTGGAAAGGTATCCTAGTGCGGGGCACACCCACCCAACCACAAACCAATACCAGTGCACAAGGCATTGCCAGAATTTATAACGGAGCAGTGATAGAACATGCTCGTGTAGGCATTGCCAACTATGGCGAGTCCGTAAGCAGTAGTAATGATGCGGGTGGGATTATCTATGCCAGCAATTCTAGCTTTAGGGATTGTAGGAGAGGGATAGTTTATGCCCCTTATCATTCCGATGTTTTTAGAAACAATCAGCCTTACTATGGGTTTATTAAAGGCAATCACTTTGATATTGATGATGAATATCGCGGCGAAAACACCAACTATCCTTTCTCTGCCCATATCATTACTGTGGGCGTTATCGGTATTTCTATTTATGGAAACGAATTTAGCAATAGCAGTACGCAACCACATACTGCCGGTGTCGGTTATGGCATCAGCAGTTGGGCAGCCGGCTTCAAAGTAGTACCTTATTGTAGCGTTCCGGCGAGTTGCAGCCCGAGTAATTATGTGCACAATACCTTCAGCGGATTGGCCATTGGCATCAACGCTCATTATGGCCTTTCTTCTGCAGCCAACTACACGTTTGTGGACTATGCAGATTTTAGTAATAATGGTATCGGCATTTATGGTAGCAATGGCAACTCCAACCAAATCTATCATAGCCGGTTCAACTTGAAAGAAGATGGGAATCGCTTCAACAATTGTGCCTGCCAACAGGGTATTTATTTACAAAATTCACCGGCCTTCCGGATTGAAGAAAATCGGTTTGCTAACCTGCAATCAATCCAAGGCAACAGCAATCCGTGCTTGACGGGCGTAGAGATTGATAACAGTGGATATGAGGACAATGATGTTTATAGAAACAGCTTTCATGGTTTGTCGTTCGGGGTACATGCCGCAAACACCAATGGTAATGGTACCTATGTTTTCCGTAAAGGGCTACAAATGATTTGCGATTCTTTTCTTAACAATGATATTGCAATAGAAGTCGCTCCTGCAGGCTGCTTTGGCATTCGTCAGGTACAAGGAGTGGGGCAACCGACACAGAATTATTTCAAAAATTCCAGCACTTGGGACATTGACAATAAAAGCTTTTGGTGGTTGGACTACCTCCAAAATCCATCCTTTCCTGCACCCACAAAGCTAAACGGTGTCAAACTATTACCCGTGAGTACGAGCAATGCTTGTGCTGTGCGCAGCTACAATATTCCGTATCAAAGCTATGGCTATGCCGGCTATGGAAAAGTAGATGCGCAATTTCTTTTTGGAAACAGCAAGAGCGATTGGACTACACTAAGCAATGCAAGAGTCTTGAAAATGGATGGGGGTAGCAAAAGCCATAGCTGCTGGTACCTATCGCTACAAAATAGCTAACCAAGAGCGCGTAATGCAGACGGGGATGCAGAGTGTAGTCAATTGAGTTGGAGCAGCACGCTTAGATTTAAAGGAATTTTTCTTAAATTTTAAACTAAATCGAATTTGAAGGGTCTATGACTCAAATCAATTTAGTCTATCCGGTGATTTTAAAGCAAACTTCCCTCATTGTCTTATCTGTTTTGATGCTAATTGCTGCTTGCAAAAAAGACAATGATTCTTCCCCAATTGTACCGCCCAAGGATGACACACTTAGGGTGACCGTTACCAATGGTTATGGCGGTGGTGTGTACCAAGCAGGCGACACAGTACATGTGTTTAGCAGTCTGTATGGAGATGCTCAGCTTTTTGATCATTGGGCGGGAGCGGATGCAAGTCTGCTTAACAGTGCCACAGAATGGCATACTTGGTTCATTATGCCCAACAGGAGTGTGTCGCTTAATGGGACTCTAAAATCGGTACCGACACTTCAGTTGAATTATCGGCAGATTAAGGGTCGGGACAGAATGAAGCCAGTTTTTTATTCTTTTCCGACGGCTGCGAAAGGGGTGGTGTATTTGCTGCACGGCACAGGGGGCAATGCCAATGTTTTGGTCGGGAATTATGAATGGCAGCAATTGATGAAAGACTTGCTGAGCAATGGCTTTGGGGTTATAGTTACAGAGGCGGAGGAGTCCACCACCGGGGTTGATGCGAATGGGGATGGCAAGATCCGTTGGGCATTTCTACCGGCTGATTCCAATCTTAATGTTGATTTTGCGAACATCAAAGCAATTACCGACACACTAATTCAGCGCGGAACATTGGATGCTGGTCTGCCTAGATATAGCTTAGGAATGAGCGCCGGTGGCTTCTTTTCAGCAGCATTGGCCTATACTTACAACTACAAAGCTAGTATTCAATTTTGTGCTCAAGGAAGCGATAATTTGATGACGAAAACAACGATTCCGACAATGTTTTGTATGGCGTCGAATGATCAAAATCCGGAAGTAGGCGCGGCTGGAAATGCAGAAGCTTATGCTAACGCGACCAATCTTCAAGCTCGTAGTGTATGTAGTAAGTACCTACTGCTACCACGGTGTCCCATATTCCCGGATCGTTTCGCACGCAGCGGGGATATTGCTCCCTCTGTATCCGATTCGGTTTTTAGGGAATTGCAGCAGCAGGGATATATTGATGCACGTGGGAATTTTGTGCGGGATGTGGACTCACTGAAGTCGTTAGTCGCGACCAACCCGCCGAATCTACCGTTTATGAATTCGCTTTCGGCGCTTCAAAAATCTTATATTTTCCAGCAGATCAATCAGTGTATGGCTGCCCATAGTATGACCTGCGATTTTGATCGGGCTGTGTTGGCCTTTCTTAATGATCCGTGTCACTAGCTAAAAATGAATAGTACTCTTCCCGAAAAAAGAAAGGCTCCGATTTTCGGAGCTTTTCTTTTTGTACTAAATGTTGGAAGATGTAGCTGGGCGCGGTTCTCGCTTTTCTCTAGCGGCTTCTTCTCTAGCTTGGTCTTTGTCGTAGGCTCGGATAATTTGTTTTACAAGTCGGTGGCGCACCACATCACTTTCATCCAATTCTATGTGGGCAATCCCGTCAATATTTTTCAGGATTTGGGAAGCCTTTCTTAGTCCGGATTGTTGATTTTTGGGTAGGTCCACTTGGCTCATATCCCCTGTCAGGATGGCTTTAGCAGAGGGGCCTATCCGGGTGAGGAACATTTTCAATTGCAGGTCAGTGGTGTTTTGAGCTTCATCCAAAATGATGAATGCATTGTCCAAAGTTCTACCCCGCATGTAGGCAAGTGGTGCAATTTCAATGATCCGGTTGGCCATGTAATAGGTTAGTTTATCCGGAGCCAACATATCGTCCAGAGCGTCATAGAGTGGGCGCAAATACGGGTCTATTTTTTCTTTCAAATCACCGGGTAGGAAGCCAAGGTTTTCCCCTGCCTCAACCGCAGGACGAGTAAGGATAATTTTCCGTACAGCTTTATTTTTTAATGCTCTTACTGCAAGGGCAACTGCAGTGTAGGTTTTACCGGTTCCGGCTGGGCCTAGCGCGAAAAGAATATCATTTTTCTCGGAGGCTTGTGCCATCATTTTTTGATTCTGAGTTTTCGCACGTATCACTTTTCCGTTCGGGCCGAAAACCAAAATATCATTACCGGCAGTTTCGTCGTAGCTCGGAGATTCTAGACTGTCATCTTCCCCTAGAATTTGGGCAAAGTATTGTTCGCTTAGGTGTCCGTTTCGTTCCAGATATTTTAAAACATTTCCGATTCTGTCTTGAGCATTGGCCACCTCATCCGGTTTGCCGGAGAGTTTTAACTGTTGGCCCCTGGAGAGAATTTTGAGTAGCGGGAAACGCTTTTTGAGCAAATCAAATTTGCTGTTATTGATTCCGAAAAACTCAATAGGATTAATGCTGTTTAGGCTAATAATGGCTTCTGTCAAGGTGATTGGTTTTTGGATGGTTAAAGAAATATGTGGTTCTACTAAAGAACGGAAACAACTAAGAAATCTTGTATTCCTGAGCTTGGAATTCTGCAAGCCGAGCTTTTACTTTTTCACTACTCAACGCAAAGATTCTTGCGGTAAGCACTGCTGCATTGCGAGCTCCGGCCTTACCAACTGCCAAAGTGCCTACAGGTAGGCCAGCCGGCATTTGGACAATACTATACAAGGCATCAATTCCGCCGGGCAATCCACCGTCAAGTGGAACGCCTAACACGGGGAGGGAAGTATAGGCGGCGCACACTCCGGGGAGTGCCGCTGCCATTCCGGCTGCTGCTATCACGACACCGAAGCCTTTTTCTTTGGCGGTCATCATCAATTCCCGAACTTTATCCGGCGTGCGGTGTGCTGAGGCGATAAAGATTTCGCCTTCAATGCCGAACCAGGTCAGCCAGTTTTTTGTTTCTATCATTACGGGTTCATCCGTCTTGGAGCCCATAATGATGAGTGCTTTTAATTCCATTTTGTGTTTGTGTTTCGGTCAAAAGTAATAAAGCAAAATTGGGGCTTGTGTTAGCTTTATGCTCTTTTTGTCCCGCTTTGCACAGGCAATTCACATTTTGACGGCTACCTTTAGTCTGTTTTATCTTCATGCAATCGTTAAAGGAAAAAGTAGTGCTCGTTACCGGCGGCTCGTCCGGAATAGGAAAAGAACTGGTATTAGAATCCTTACGCCGAGGGGCTTATGTGGCTACATGTGGGAGAAATCTAGCAGCATTGACCCAAGCCTACTCCGAACAAGACAAGCGTCGACTATTGTTGTTCCAAGCAGATGTGACGAAAGAAGAGGACTGTAAAAATTTTATTGCAAGTTGCCTGAAGCGTTTTGCTAGGATAGATGTATTGGTCAATAATGCAGGGATAAGCATGCGGGCATTGTTTCGTGAGGTAGATCTTTCTGTATTGCGAGAGCTGATGGAAGTGAATTTTTGGGGTGTGGTAAATTGTACCAAAGCAGCACTACCGGCAATTATTAATTCTAAAGGTGTTGTTGTCGGGATTTCCTCCATTGCCGGCTATCGCGGGCTGCCCGGACGTACAGGTTACAGTGCATCCAAGTTTGCAATGCAGGGTTTTTTGGAATCCGTTCGGACAGAATTGTTGCCCACAGGTGTGCATGTGATGTGGGTCAGCCCTGGTTTTACTGCTTCAAATATTAGAAAGCTTGCTCGGGCAGCCGATGGCCAAGCTCAGGGAGAAACCCCCTTGGACGAACAGAAATTGATGAGTGCGGAGGTTTGCGCGGTTCATGTATTGAATGCCATCGAAAGGCGGAAAAGAACTTTAGTGATGACCACACAAGGGAAGCTGACTGTTTGGCTCAATAAACTTTTCCCCGGCCTCACGGATCGATTGGTATTTCGTCATTTTCAAAAGGAGTCCGGATCACCATTGTCCTAGTGGATTGTTTTTTTGTATGAGTTTGGTCAATTTCGAGATTATTCAATTGCTTAGGGCTCTTTCGGCGTAATTTCACAACAAGCCATATTTTAATGAAATTATTCTTCACCACGCTTTTTTTATTTTCCCAGTTGCTCTGTGTTGCAGGATTTGCGCAACGGAACACGATTTATCTTCCGGATCAATCCATTAAGGTAAAAGCATACGGCCAAGATCGGCCACTGGCTTGGTGCGGAGGCTTCAACCAGCCTCAGTTTCAGAACGCTGATTTGAACAAGGATGGCCTTCAGGATTTAGTACTTTTTGAATGGTATGCGCGGACACTTCGCACCTTTATCAACGTTGGGACTGCCGGTGCTGCAAAGTATGTTTATGCACCCGAGTATCAACGGGGCTTCCCGCCCTGCAATGATTATGTTGTTTTGGTAGATTACAATCGGGATGGCATTTCTGATCTAATCCATAGAGGACAGTTTGGCTTTAGTGTTTATAAAGGGTACTACAACACAGGCAATCAACTCAGCTTTACTTTTTTTAAGGACTTGTTTTTCACAGCGCCGGGGATTGGTCGCTTGAATGCGTATTCGCAGCCTTCGGATATTCCTGGTATTGCCGATATTGATGGTGATGGCGACATTGATTTTCTTGGCTTTGATGTGTTGAGCGGTACAGTGATTGATTATTTCAAGAATTGCCAAGAGGAGCATCATTTACCAAAAGATTCTATAGAAATATGCAATCCTACCCATTGTTGGGGGCACATGTATCAGGGCTTTAACAGAGGATATACACTCGGATTGATTCCCTACAAGGGTAGCCCAAATTGCGGCACTGATGGTACATTTAACTGTAAAATTGTGAATGGGCAAAAGGTGGTGAAAGCAACCCTACATCAAGGGAATACCATGTGCCTTGTAGATATGGACGGTGATGGGGATATGGATTTACTAGACGGCAACATTTCGTTCAATGACCTTCAATATGTGGAGAATGGGCGGGCTCAGTTTGGTGGTACAGATAGCATGATTGCTCAGGATACTTTTTGGCAAACTGGTGGTAAGAAGGTTGCCATTACCGACTGGCCTGCAGCTACCTACGCCGATGTGGATGGGGACGGGAAGCGGGATATTATGGTATCACCTCATTCTATTCTTTACGGAGATAATTATCAGTGCATCCATTTCTATAAAAACACGGCGACATCGTCGGCTCCACTTTTTGTATATCAATCCGATACTTTTTTCGTGGATCAGACGATTGATTTGGGCTTTGCATCCTATCCTACTTTGTATGACTATAACCGTGACGGGAAGCTGGATTTGATTGTTGGTTCAGACGGCTATTACAGTGGTATTGTCGGCGATAGAAGTCGCTTATCTTACTACCAGAATTCGCAGTCGGGGGGAGTCACTTCTCTAAGCTTGCAGAGCAACAATTTTTTGAACATCGACACGAGTGATTTTGCGGGTGCGGCGCCGGCAATTGGGGATATCGATGGTGATGGTAAAGACGATTTGCTGCTAGGGCACAGCGATGGTACCATTAGTTTTTATAAAAACATGGCGAGTTCTAATGCTGTCGTTCCGCAATGGGCGCTGAATCAGAAGGCCCTGAAAGATGCTACGGGTACCGTTATTTCTGTTGGGAATTATGCCAGCCCCTACGTTTATGATATCAATGCTGATGGTAAGCCGGATCTTTTGGTTGGAAAGCAAACTGGCTATTTGAGCTATTATCAGAATGTCGGTACTGGAAGCGGTGTTGCGCTTAGTAAAATCAATAACAAGTTGGGAGATGTACGAGTGAATTATTTTAATGATTTTTCAGCTTGGTCAAGCATTTGGATTGGTAAGATGGACACCACTGGGAAGCCTTTTCTTCTGGCAGGGAATGATTCCGGAAAAATTGTTCGATACACTGGGTTTCAGAATGGTAATGTGGTCACTCCTTACCAACGTATGGAGGCAGCGTATTCCGGGATTAACGTAGGATCCCGATCAACGATTACAGGTGGTGATATTGATGGCGACGGGAAGGTAGAGTTGATCATTGGGAATTCGCTTGGCGGACTGTACCTCTTTAAGCAAGGGCCGGTAGTGGGCGTGCCGCAAGCGGTTGCTTCAATTGCAAATTGTACTGTTTATCCCAATCCCAGCAAAGGGTATTTTGTTGCAAAGTGGGATGCAGATTTTGCAAGGGGCAACGAACTAATTCAAATTCGATTGACCAATTTGGTCGGTCAAACCATTTCTCAGGTTCGCACACTTGGACATGTGGGCGCTGTCTCTATTGCTACCAATGGGCTGCCCTCTGGAGTTTATTTTTGCGAGCTTTCCACATCGAATAATGCGGCTCGGCTAAAGGTGACTGTCATGGAATAGTATTTTTTGGTTTTTCCTTCACTTTTTCCCCAACCCATTTTTAGTTGTTACCGTCTAAAATAATTGCTGCATTTAGTGTAATTAGAATGGTTAGATTCAATGAGTTCGGCAGGCAGAGTGTTGATATTTTTTTCTGGAATGTATATTTTGTCACGATTTTTTTTTAGTTTTGAAGGGACAATAAAAGATTAATAACCAATTAGCTGCACAACGATGCTTATGAAAAAAGTTCTCCTAATATTTTCATCTCTATTGCTTTTAGCAGTTGGTGCAGATGCACAAGTGTTGATAAACGAAAGCTTCAACGTTTCTACGGTTTCTGCAACTCCGCCCACTGGTTGGTCTGTATCGAGTACAGGGTCCAATGTAGGGTGCAATTCTACTAATTGGAGTAGGGTGCCAAGTGGTGGGTTTGTTTGTAGTTCTACGAATCCACAGCCGAATCCAACACCTCATTCCGGCACAGGAATGGCAGGTTATAATAGCTGGGATATCCCCATCGGCGGGTCGTCTGATTTAGTGACTCCAAGTTTGAACTTTACAGGTCTTGGCCCAATTCGGGTTAGCTTTTGGGTGTACAATAGCGCATTTGGCTATGAGCATGATTCCTTGTATGTATTTGTCAATACAATAGCTAGTCCATATGGTGCCAACAGTACCTTGCTTTATGCCGGTGATCCTACCTATGCTGCGTCCCCAACAGGTTGGGTTCAGTATTCATACATTGTGCCGTCCACCTATAATGGTGCCTCAAATTATATCGTTTTCCATGGTGGTTCACGGTATGGCTATGATGTTTTCTTCGATGATGTTGTTGTGATGGCAGCTACACCTCCTGCACCTACTCCATTTACCTCTAATAGCCCAATTTGCCCCAATAGTACGGCTATTTTTACTGCTACAGCCCCAGCGGGATATGATAGCCTGAGCTTTACACTTAGTGGTCCGGGGATATCACCAATAACTAATGCCACCGGTGTATTTACCTTGCCCAATGTGAGTCCGACAAATGCCGGAACATATAGTGTGACCGTTAGTTCCAGAGGCTATACTTCAGCACCTGCTACTACAGTTTTATCCTTTTATCCTACACCTACAGCCATTTCAACAAGTAATTTGGTGACGCCAACTAGTTGTCTTTCTTCTGACGGTAGTTTTTCAATTGATGGATTGCAGGCCAATACTTCCTATACGCTTAATTTTCGGAAATCTGGAGTGAACCAACCTAGTATGGCTATTACTTCCAATAGTTTGGGTAGTTATACACTAACCGGCCTGAGTGCAGCAGCCTACGACAGTATTCGGGTTACTTCATTAGCACCGTCCAATTGTACTTCCAATTACATAACAGTTCCTGTTGTCGTTCCGGCTCCCAATCCTCCCCCTACACCGGTGATCAATGCTACAAATCCAGTGTGCCCGGGTAGTACCTTGAGCCTTTCTGTGAGCAATGTTTTGGCAGGTGCTACTTATTCCTGGTTGGCGCCAAATCCTTTGGTGAACCCACTGTCAACAAGTGGTGCTACAGCTACACGAGCCAATATGAGCAATGCACTTGATGGGGTTTATTCCGCCAAGGTTACCGTTACTGCTACCGGATGCTCCTCTATTGGTACCGTAAGTGTGACTACTAGCCAGCCCGACCCTAAGCCGCTTACCTTCCGCCGCACCTATTGCCAGTATGAAACTGCTGTGCCGATAGTGGCACAGACGACAATCCCCGGAGCGGTATTGACCTATTACACTGTACCGATAGGCGGTGTGGGAAGCACTACTGCTCCTACGCCCAGCACTTTGGTGCCTGGTGTTACCAAATACTATGTGAGCCAAACCAAGACTTGCGAAAGCCTTCGGGATACGGTATATATCCTAGTGAACCCAACACCATTACCTCCTACTACAAACAATGCCAAGTTGGAGTACTGCCAGTATGAGACAGCTAGCCCACTTTCTGCAAGTGGTACCAATATTCTATGGTTCACGACACCTACCGGTGGAGTTGGTAGCCCAACTGCGCCAACGCCGAGTACCTTACTACCAGGGAATTATTATTTCTATGCTTCCCAGACATCTAATTATCTCGGTGGTCATAGTTGCGAGAGCAATCGTTTGATGTTTACCGTGGTGGTGAAGCCCAAGCCCGCACCTCCTGGCGTGACCTCACCGTTCAATCTATGCCAAGGCGATCCGATAGTACCGCTTACAGCAGTGGGTCAGAATTTATTGTGGTACACCGTGGCCAATGGCGGAGTTGGCGTACCGGTAGCTCCACTGCCCAATACCGGCTATGAAGATTCGTTCCAGTACTATGTGACCCAGACAGTGTTAGGTTGCGAGAGTGACCGAGCCTTGATGAAAGTGATTGTCAACTACAAGCCGAATGGTATTTTGTCGGCATCAACGTACAATGTATGCCAGGGAGAGATAGACAGCTTCTTCTACTTTGGTAATGCCCGTCCGGATGCGGAGTACAATTGGTATGCGTCCCTTAGTGCCACCTTCCTATCCGGCAAAGGCACCCGCGGGCCTGTAGTGATTTCATTTGATACCTCCGGCACCTCTTATGTCCGGCTCACGATAGACAACAAGGGCTGTATTTCGGATTTGATTACCGCACCGATTACAGTACGTCCATTGCCTAAGTTCAATTTTGTGCAACCACAAGATGCCTGCGAGAATCAATTAGTGAACATTGGCCTGAACTATCACGACGAAGGGATCACGGGCTATAATTGGGATTTTGGAACACCGGATGCGCTGTTGGAATATGGAGATGCGACAACCGGCGGCCCGCTAGGAGTACGTTATCCGAAAGCTGGCCATTATGCGATATCAGCAACAGCGACCAAAGCAGGATGTACCTCCAAGCCAATAGGTAGAGATATCTACATCCATACAAACCCTGATGCGACGATTACCCCGAGCCGTTCACCATTGGATATTTGTACCTCCGATACCTTGTACTTGCAAGTGCCGGCAGTGCCCGAAGGCGCTACATATTCCTGGAGTCCCTTGGCTTATTTCCAAGGCTTGCGGGATACCTTGAACAATGGAGTGTTTGCGGTAGTGAGCCAAACATCCCAAGTGAAGGTGAAAGTGAAGACAGCGTATGGTTGCGAGGCAGAAGATAGCTTGTTGGTGACAACGAAACCTTGCTGCAACGTGTACTTCCCGAATGCCTTTGCACCAACGGGGAATGTGGTACAGAATCGTTTGTTCCGCCCAATCACCATAGGCCACCACAAGATCAATAGCTTTAGAGTGATTAACCGTTGGGGTCAGGTGGTGTATGAGAGCCGCGTGGAGACCAATGGCTGGGATGGCACCTACAATGGCAAGCCACAGGACATGGGTACTTACTACTACTACATCAACTACAAGTGTGATGGCAAAAACATAGAAGATCGAGGAGAATTCTTGTTGTTGCGGTAAGTAATTCAGGACAAGTTATTTTAACGGCAGCCATTTCGGCTGCCGTTTTTGATTATTTAAATGCTTGGGTTGGTTATGGTTATGGAATTTTGTCCATTTGACGGTCATTTATTTAACAAGGAGTTTGGGTATTTCAAACTTTTTTCTATTTTTAAACCCTAACTAAGAATACTTGGATTCCTTCGAATATTCAATTTGATAGAACGACAAAAGCTATGAGAAAAACACTTTTACTACTCACTTTTTTATTAGGAGCTTGCACCCTTCGCGCTCAGGTTTTATTATCTGAGAGCTTTGATAATAGCACCTTTCCGCCTACTGGTTGGTCTGTTGTCAATGCTTCGACGAACTATAATTATATCTCCGGGCCATTAGGCTGGGATAGAATTGGAAGTGCTGGCGGAAATTATCCAACTCCTAATACTCATTCCGGATCAGGAATGGCATGGATGGACTGCTATTGGATCTATCCCGGTACATCAGATTTGTACACTCCATCGATGAATTTTACCGCTTCAGGGAATAAGGTGGTCAAGTTTTGGCTTTATAACTATAACAGTGGCTGGTCGTCTGATAATGTCAGCGTGTACGTTAATACAACGAACAGCCTGACTGGTGCCACTTTGTTGGCAAGTATTTATCCCAATAATGCAAGCTCCCAAGCCTGGGCGCAATATTCCTATAACATTCCTTCTTCCTTTAACGGAGCAACTAATTACATCATTTTTGAGGGTATTTCTGATTTTGGTTATGACATGTATATGGATGATGTAGAGGTGATCAATTACCCTCCTTGTACCGGAGTCCCAAATGCCGGAACTGCTTATACGAATCCCAATCCTGTTTGTGCGAATCAATCCTTCCTTTTGATTGATACAGGTTATACAGTAGCATCTGGATTAACCATGCAATGGCAGAAATCAGCGCATAGTGCCAACGTGTGGTCAAACATTACTGGTGCCACGACGGCAACTTATAATTATAGCACTGGTATTACTGCTTCTACTGATTTTAGGTTCATCATTACTTGTACGGCATCCGGAGGAAAGGATACTTCGAATGTCTTCGTAGCAAATTTGGATAGCTTTATTAATTGCTATTGCATCCCAACATACAACAATGGAGGTGGTGGTGATAATATTATTCAAGTGGATTATGGTACCATGACCAATAACACCGCATCTGCAGGTAATCCGAGCCCCTACTACCATAGCTATTTTTCTCAACAACCCAGCCCGATAGCCATTCCAAAAATTATCGCTGGACAGGCGAATAATTTGAAAGTGAAGTTTGGTAGTGATGGGAACCAATACAGTGGTGCATGGATAGATGACAACCATGATGGGATATTTGGTTCAAGTGAATTTTATACAACAAACTCAAATGCCGGTTCTGGTGGTACAGCAACAATCTCTGTAACCATACCTACTAC
This sequence comes from Bacteroidota bacterium, assembly GCA_018267675.1. Taxonomy (GTDB): domain Bacteria; phylum Bacteroidota; class Bacteroidia; order Chitinophagales; family Chitinophagaceae; genus UBA1952. The sequence continues at coordinate 2,039 of JAFDYA010000099.1, read as the reverse complement.
GGCTGCTACCGGTATTACCGGTCTTCGTGTTCGCGGTGGTGACGACGTACAACCAAGCAACAACCAGGCTTGTGGTGCTAGTAACTCTACATGGGGTGAAGCCGAGGATTATTTGATCAATATCCTTTCACCGAAACCACCAGCGCCAATCGTGTCTAATAACGGTCCTGTTTGTCCCTTCGGAACTTTAGTAATTACAGCATTAGATTCCGTAACTGGTTATAATGGTAGAACATTTAGTCTTAGTGGGCCTTTCTCTGGTTCTCCAATTACCGGGGATACAACCGGTATTTTTACAATCACCAACATGACGGCTGCTAATGCCGGTACCTATACAGTAACAATTACCAATGGTGCTTTTGTCTCTAATCCCACCACCACCACAGTTGTAGTATATCCTACACCAACAGCCATTGCCACTACGAATATTGTTACCCCGTCTTCTTGTTTAAGTGGTAACGGTAGTTTTACTATTACGGGTCTCGAGCCAAACAAATCCTATGTCCTTCGTTATAGAATGGGGGCTGTGAATCAAACACCGGTAAATATTACTTCAAATGCTGCGGGTAATTATGTACTTGCTGGATTGAATCCGGGGATTTATGACAGTATCCGGGTTACTTCATTAGCACCTTCTAATTGTACCTCAAACTACATCACCACACAGACAATCGTGCCGGCTCCCAATCCTCCCCCTACACCGGTGATCAATGCTACAAATCCGGTATGCCCGGGCAGTACTCTGAGCCTTTCTGTGAGCAATGTTTTGGCAGGTGCAACTTATTCCTGGTTGGCGCCTAATCCTTTGGTGAACCCACTGTCAACAAGTGGTGCTACAGCTACACGGACCAATATGAGCAATGCGCTTGACGGGGTATATTCTGCCAAGGTTACCGTTACTGCTACCGGATGCTCCTCTATTGGTACAGTAAGTGTGACTACTAGCCAGCCCGATCCTAAGCCACTCACCTTCCGCCGCACCTATTGCCAGTATGAAACTCCTGTGCCGATAGTGGCACAGACGACAATCCCCGGAGCGGTATTGACCTATTACACCGTGCCTATCGGCGGTGTGGGGAGCACTACAGCTCCTACGCCCAGCACTTTGGTGCCTGGTGTTACTAAATACTATGTGAGCCAAACCAAGACTTGCGAAAGCCTACGGGATACGGTATATATCTTAGTGAACCCAACACCATTGCCTCCTACTACAAACAATGCCAAGTTGGAGTACTGCCAGTATGAGACAGCTAGCCCACTTTCTGCAAGTGGTACCAATATTCTATGGTTCACGACACCTACCGGTGGTACAGGAAGTGCGACAGCGCCGACTCCAAGTACTTTGGTTCCCGGCACCTATCATTTCTATGCTTCCCAGACATCTAATTATCTCGGCGGTCATAGTTGCGAGAGCAATCGCTTGATGTTTACCGTGGTGGTGAAGCCCAAGCCCGCACCTCCTGGAGTGACCTCGCCGTTCAATCTATGCCAAGGCGATCCGATAGTACCGCTTACAGCAGTGGGTCAGAATTTATTGTGGTACACCGTGGCCAATGGCGGAGTTGGCGTACCGGTAGCTCCTTTGCCTAATACCGGCTATGAAGATTCGTTCCAGTACTATGTGACCCAGACAGTATTAGGTTGCGAGAGTGACCGAGCCTTGATGAAAGTGATTGTCAACTACAAGCCGAATGGTATTTTGTCTGCATCAACGTACAATGTATGCCAGGGAGAGATAGACAGCTTCTTCTACTTTGGTAATGCCCGTCCGGATGCGGAGTACAATTGGTACGCGTCCATTACAGCCACGTTCTTATCCGGCAAAGGCACCCGCGGACCGGTAGTGATTTCTTTTGATACCTCTGGCACCTCTTATGTCCGGCTCACGATAGACAACAAGGGTTGTATTTCGGATTTGATTACAGCACCGATTACAGTACGTCCATTGCCTAAGTTCAATTTTGTGCAACCACAAGATGCCTGCGAGAATCAATTAGTGAACATTGGCCTGAACTATCACGACGAAGGGATCACTGGCT
>JAFDYA010000098.1 GCA_018267675.1 Bacteroidota bacterium | reverse complement strand
CTGGAGCTAGCCGAAGGAGTGGAGTTGTATCCCAATCCTACACAGGGGATTGTTCATCTAAAACCCGCCCACGCGGGCATATTGGCGCTCTACAACCTTCAAGGTCAAAAACTGGCACAATATCCAATTGAAAAAGGAATTCAAACCTTACAGCTCCCGAATATATTAGCTGCCGGGATATACTATGGCCGGTTCGTGGGCGTTAATGGAACAAGTGAAAGCATCAAAATAAACTATGAACCATGAGGCAAACCTAAAGCGGATCGGATCAAATCTTACCCAGCCCCGCCGTCTATCTGGCACGGGGCATCAGGAGCGTATATTATGGAGCCGAGTATAGGTGGCCGGTACCGGGCAGGGTGCCAAAGCGGTATGGTCAATTTGTTTGCTTGATTTAAATTAATCTACCGAGCTTTTATAAGCTCCAGAAAATCGGAACGTTGATCGGGGCTGATAACAAAAATAGATGCGTTTGCTTTTATCATTACCAGGGATTTTAGATTTGTTGCATTCATCCTCAAGGTACCCAATTTCGTTGAGAAATAGAATCCGAAATAGCCCAAAAAGCCGTTTGATCCAATGAGCTTAGGTCTAGATCTGGTACCAATAATGCCATTTTTTTGTTACTGATATTTACCTTAAGTTTGCGGGGTAAAAACTGAAGCCAACTAAACCGTGTGGAAAAATGCTGCATAATTATTGCGTTTTTAGCGCGGTTTTCCAACTATTTTTGAATCATTAAAACACATCCAAAATGCCCAAAGCAGACGTCGCAGACGATAAACTGAAAGTACTCAAACTCGCAATAGACAAGATAGAAAAGGACTACGGCAAAGGCTCGGTCATGATGCTAGGAGAAAAAGGTAATACCGCCACCGAAGTGATTTCCACAGGATCTCTCGGGCTGGATGTAGCACTTGGAGTAGGCGGGTTTCCGCGCGGGAGAGTCATAGAAATCTTTGGTCCGGAATCTAGTGGTAAAACAACTATTGCCATTCACACGATTGCAGAAGCACAAAAGCAAGGAGGTATCTGTGCCATTATTGATGCTGAGCACGCCTTTGATGCTGCCTATGCCCGAAAGCTGGGTGTCGATGTGGACAATCTCCTTATCTCCCAACCGGACTATGGGGAGCAAGCACTGGAGATAGCCGATCGTTTAATCTCCTCCGGCGCCGTAGATGTTGTTGTCGTGGATTCTGTAGCGGCGCTGGTACCCAAAGGCGAATTGGAAGGCGAAATGGGCGACAGCAAAATGGGGCTTCATGCTCGCCTCATGAGCCAAGCCATGCGGAAGCTCACCGCCACGATCTCCCGCACGGGTACCGTCTGCATTTTTATCAATCAGCTTCGGGAAAAAATCGGGGTGATGTTCGGAAATCCGGAAACCACAACCGGCGGTAATGCCCTTAAATTCTATGCTTCTGTTCGCTTAGATATTCGGAGAGTGAGTCAGATCAAAGATGGCGACGTAGCCACCGGCAATCGCACGCGTGTAAAAGTGGTCAAGAATAAAGTGGCACCTCCTTTCCGGCAGGTGGAGTTTGATATCGTATTTGGAGAAGGTATTTCAAAAATGGGTGAAGTCATTGATATGGGTGTAGAGTTGGGTATTCTCAACAAAAGTGGTTCTTGGTTTAGCTATGGTGATACCAAAATTGGTCAGGGTAAAGAAGCCGTAAAATCTTTCCTAAATGATAATCCCGAAGTAGCGGATGAAGTGGAAAGCAAGATTAGAGCGCAGCTTATGCTCCAATCGTCTAATGCTTAAAGGCTGTTTTATAAAATTGTAAAAATGTGCTGCTCCTGCGGCACATTTTTACTTTACAACTTATTTTTGGTACCCCTTGCCTGGATGCGCATCATTTCAAAACTGAATTCACAACAATATCAAATGAAAATCATGTCTTTTTACAAAATTATTGGCTTAAGTCTAGCGTGCTTGCTCTTTTCTGCAGGAAGCTTTGCTCGTAGTTGGAAAATCATGACGGGATATAGCATTCGTTTTTCCACCCGTGCTGCATCCGGCAATATTACCGGGCTCAGCGGCACCATAAATTTTGATCCGGCCAATTACGCCTCCGGTTCATTTGATGTGCAGGTTGCAGTCAATACCATCAGTACCGGAAGCAAGAAGAAGGACAAAGACGCGAAAAGTGAAGATTGGTTTGATGCGCTGAAGTACCCCAGTATTCATTTCGTCTCAAAGTCCATTCAAAAAACCGCTACCGGCTATCAAGTGACGGGAACCCTGACGATGCATGGCGTCAGCTTAGATCTTGCCATTCCGTTTACCTTTTCGGAGCAAGGCAATCATGGGCTATTTTCGGGCAAGTTTTCCGTGACACGGGAGGACTTTAAAGTGAAAGGACCGGCATTTAGAAATGCTTTAGTTGGTAGTGATATTGAAGTGAACCTAACTGTACCTGTGGAAGGCTAACGGTACAAAATCAATGCAGCGGAAATAGGGCGCAACCAATAGTGGTCGGATTTTCTAGCGGATGGCTACTTCGCAAAGTCTATGCTCGGTTTGTTGTACAGCAAGCGGGTCTGGACATTCTGCAAGTAGGGTAGTCATTGTTTTCCCAGAAATAGGGTGCCGCCAATCTGCAGCAATTTCAACGAGGGGCACTAAGGCAAATCGGCGATCGGGAATCCCGAGGTGGGGTACCTGAAGCAGCGGCTTGCGCACCACTACGTCACCATAGAAAAGTATGTCAATATCCAAAGTTCGTTGTCCCCATCGTTCTCGTCGTTCCCGACCAAATGCCTGCTCTACTTCCTGTGTGGTTTGGTGGAGTGCCTCCAGAGAATGGTGCGTGTCAAAAGCTAAAGCTGCATTGAGAAATGGAGCCTGATCTTCCTTGCCCCATGCGGCAGTTTCATATATTGCGGAACAACACAAGTTCGCGATAGCCAAGCGCGACACAAGTTGCAGGCAAGCTTGTTGCAGGATTTCCAGGCGGTCGCCTTCATTACTGCCTAATAATAGAAAGACCCGATTTGTTTTCACGCGGCGAAGGTATTAGAAGCTATTTTCGCAAGATAATTTTTGTTCCTTAACCCCTTTATTTATTTCAATCCTTCTCGCGTTATGAAGCAGTTTTTCAAGATGTTTTTTGCCTCTTTGTTGGCCATGGTCATTGCCGCCGTCATCTTGGTGGGGTTCATCATTGGCATGATCACCAAAGCGGTGACGGAAATTGGGAAGTCGAGCGATAAGCCCGCATTGGTTACCGAGTCGCTACTACTCCTTAAAACTAGCGATCGGGTGCATGAATTGGGCAGTGATAATAGCTTGGCATCATTCAGTAATTCGCCTTCGTTTTCTGCAGGTCTGTATGATATGATCCGCGCTCTAAAAGCTGCAAAGACAGATGATAAGATAAAAGGCGTAATTCTAAAACTAGATGGTGGCAGCAATGGCTGGGCAACCTTGGAACAAATCCGCGAAGCAATTTTAGATTTTAAAAAAGCCGGTAAAAAAGTGTATGCCTATGGGGATGCCATTACTCAGCGAGATTATTTCCTGGCTACTGCTGCGGATAGCATCTTTCTCAATCCTGCGGGAATGCTGGAATTTAAAGGCTTGGCATCTCAGTTGATGTTTTTTAAGGGCACGCTGGATAAGCTGGGTGTACAACCGGAAATTTTTTATGCCGGTAGATTCAAGAGTGCAACAGAGCCGTTTAGGGTAAGCCAGATGAGTCCCGCAAACCGGCAACAAATTGCCGCGATGCAACAGGATATTTGGTCAGTATTTTTAAAAGCAACAGCAAAGAAGACTGGGCTAGACAGCGCGACTATCCAATCGTTAGTACAAAATGGTGGTTTGTATTTTGCCGGTGATGCGGTGAAAAATCATTTGATTGATGGCGCAGAATATTGGGATGAGATTGAAGATAAATTCCGCCTGACTTTGGGCAAAAAGGCGGATGAAAAGATGCCGTATGTAAGTATCAACAGCTATGCCAGCCAAATGAATAATACCACCCTTGGCGAGGGCAGGGTTGCCGTACTATTTGCCGAAGGCGAAATCGTGGATGGCAAGGCGGGTGATTATCAGATCAGCCCGGAGAACCTGGTGAAAAGTATCCGGCAGATTCGACGGGATGACAAGGTAAAAGCCGTTGTGCTGCGGGTCAATTCTCCTGGAGGAAGTGCCTTGGCATCCGAGGTGATCTTGCGGGAGCTGCAACTACTCAAAGCTAAAAAGCCACTCATTGTTTCTATGGGCGACTTGGCAGCTTCTGGCGGATATTATATCGCGAGCCAAGCGGATAGCATTTTTGCAATGCCCAATACACTCACGGGAAGCATCGGCGTTTTTGGTATGCTGTTTAATGTAGGGAATGCGCTGGAAAGCAAGCTGGGCATCACTTTTGACGAAGAAAAGAATGCACCATTTGCAGATTTTCCTACCATGTCCCGCACGCTCACACCAGCGGAAGAAAGCAAAATGCAGGCAACAATTGATACAATTTATGCCACCTTTAAAGCGCATGTTGTGTCCGGCAGGAAGCTGAGCCCGGTACTCGTGGACAGCCTAGCACAAGGGCGCGTTTGGTCGGGCGAAGATGCTCTGGCTCTCGGGCTGGTTGACGGTATTGGTGGGATAAACAGAGCCATTGAAAGCGCCGCGAACAAGGCAAAATTGAAAACATATAGCGTGACCACTTATCCCGAACCGGTCAATCAACTTCAGTCTTTAATTGATAAGGTAGCCGGCGGCACGATGAGCACGGAGCAACTATCCAGCCTAGTGAGTAAGCAACTGTTGGAGGAGAGCACCGCTATCCGGGAATTGATGTGGATGAAACGTATTTCTGGTAGAGCACAAATGATGCTTCCCTTCCGAGTTTTGGTGAACTAGTAACGGCTCAACGCTTGGTGCCCTTACGGTTTATTTCCATTTTTTTGGCCGCGATTTCCGGCTTTACGTTCCAATCTTTCCGCCTTGCAGGACGGAAATGCCTGCCCCCTCGCTTGTCGAGGGGGCCTGCCCCCTCGCTTGTCGAGGGGGCCTGCCCCATCGCTTGTCGAGGGGGCCTGCCCCATCGCTTGTCGAGGGGGGATTTCCACTACAATCCGGCGTGGAACCCCCTCGTCGACACAAAAAGTTGCCTGAT
>JAFDYA010000097.1 GCA_018267675.1 Bacteroidota bacterium | reverse complement strand
TTTTCATCTCGTTGTCCTTTGTATTTTTCTAAATGAGTGATCAGTATTTTCTGAATGCCACTATCTGTAATAGATTTCTCAATCTTTTCTTTGGAGAATGATGTATCAAGGTTCACTCTAGAAGCCACGTTTTCTTCATAAACTTTAATGCGGGTAATATCCTTCAAATAAGGGTGTTTTAAAACAACCTTAGTATTATTATTGCTTTCATTGAAAGCAATTTTGATTTTTTCCTTTAGTTTTTCATCAACAACAATATTAAAATTCAGACATCCTTTAATTAATTCAACGGCTTTTGCTAAAGGCATCTCTTTTACTGAATTAAACAGATATACTAAACCGGAAATAGTGTCCTTGTGCATTGGCTTTCGAATCGCCCAATTAGTACCTTCTTGCCTTACTAACTCTTTTTTCCCATTCACAATTTTCTCATATCGGTTGTTGGCTTTGTTGATAACGCGCAAGTTTTGCTTGAAACTGACAACAATTTTTTCTAACTCATCTTTGGCCTCCTGGGTAAAACTTGCCCAGGGTTTATAGAAATCGGTAAACTTAGTACGCTCTTTTCCTTCCTTATCTTTCCACCTTTCTACTTTACGAAGTTTTCGTTGTAAATCATAGCGAGTGTTTTCTGATTTTGCAGATTGGTTATTCAATAAATTGACGTGGTCTCTGGTGGCACAGGCAACCACCAATGCATCCATGGCATGATGCCGGTGGTCAATACGCTTTTTCTGGAAGCCTTTTGAAAGCTCTAAAGGAATGGCCGGAATGATATGCCCTTCTTTATTCTTTGTGGTAAAAACTGTAGTGTTGGTCAACGAATTCATTCGCTCAAAACGAGGCAGTATCAAATTATTCCAAACATCATTTAAACCCCAGTCTTGTTTTAATATAGTCGTGATTTTGCCATTTCCAGGTACTACATTTTTAGAATTGATGCCATCATCATTGGTTTCTGCCCGAACAATATTGGATAGCAAATTGGAAATAAATTTACTGATATGGCGGGTGTCATTCAATTGACGTTCAATCATCTTGTCGGGAATCTCTTCTAACAGCAGTTTGGTTCGTTTGGTTCCATTGTTTTTATAATGTTCTTTGACAAATTCGGTGTAAGCTGCTTCATCCAATATTTTTACAGACTTGCCAAATCCTGTTTCCACGATTTGACCACCTTTGTTTTTGATGAATTCAAATCCCAATTGTTTGTCTTTTAATTGGTTTACGGCTGCTTCGCAAATGACTTTGTTGCTTAGGCTGTCATCAAAATATCTCGATTGAGGTATGATATGTTCGATTTGGAATTCAGATGTAAACAATCTGTTTAATGGAATCATCTGTCCGGTGTAAGGTGACCTGTATTTTTGCTCCAACCACAATTTGTATCTCTGAAATTCAGCCTTTGTGGGTTGTGCCAATTTACTGATTTTGGCAATATCGTCGGGCACTTCAATGCCAGATTTCAATTCGCCATCTTCATAAATTTTCAAGGCTTCCTGTTGCATTGGCGAGTGTGGACGTACATTTTCAACTGAACTATCGTTCATTAATTCTACCAACATGGCTTTGATGCGCAGATTGGTATTTTCGTTTTCTGTTACTTGTTTGCTTATTGCAATCCGATCCTCGGCTGTGTTTTTCATTTCACGCCCCAATTCGATATGAATTTCATCAAAGAAATTTTCAGCACTTTTTCCGTATTGTACCCAAATATCTTTTACTACACGCAGTGTTTCGGTTACAACTTGTTCTACAATTGGATTGCGAAGAGAATGTTGTTTGAATTCATTGATGTATTTCTCCAAATCATTTACAGACTTCCATTTTCCTGAAATTTCCGCTTCTGAGTGTCGGTCGTAAACAATGTATTGGGCTAACCATAATTGCAAACCCTGGAAATCTTCTTTTTGGGTTAAATGGATGGCTTTTTCCCGCACTCGGTTTTTTATTTCTTCATCGTATTCTCTAGTCAGTATTTTATCTATTCTTTCTTTTACTTTTTCGTCAATATTGTCCCAACTCCAATATTGTCCAACTCTCATTAATGGCAATAATTTCTTTATTGCCTTTTCTGAATAAGAACCGTATTGACTTTCAAATGGCTTAAACCGTTTAAAGTTTTCGACAAAACTGCTTTCGTCCAGGTTGTTTTTTTGTGCAAAGGTTTTTAAGGCTTTTTCAAATTCAGTTTTATCCGTTACAGAATAAATGATATGCCACAACTGCAATTCTTTTTCCCTTGTGAGAAAATCATTGGAAATACCTGCAACTTTTGATAAACGACTTTCAATTTGCGCTTTGGTTTCGTTACAAGGATATACTTTATCTACTACATAATTCCAACGATATTTGGCTACTTCCGCTGTGAGGGCTTTCCCTTTTAAACCGGATGATTCTAATAGAAACTTAATTAAAATTTCTTGTTTTACCTCCTTTTTATCATTCAGGAATCCAAAAATTCTTTCTAAATCTTCCGCAGAATGGATTAGAATTGAGGTTAGATCCACATTGTCATCTTCTGCTGATTTGAATTTCAAATTATAAATCCATTGCCATAAACGAAATTCCTGATACAATGGGTGAGATTTTGGAATAACTTTTAAATATTCTTTTTTATAAAAGTTCTTACCTTCTTTGTCTATTGCTTTGTATGTTCGATATTCTAAAGAACATTCACCAATTGTAGATTTTTTACTTTTCAATGGGCGTTGATAGAAAATAATATCGTTTAAAAACAGGTGAACAAAATCATGTTTACTTAATAGCAATTGATGCACTTCATTATTCTTATATAGTTCACGGACGCAATCAATGTACAACTCATCCGTAAACAATTCCGGTTGCAGTTCAACTTGTTTTTCTAAAATTTGTTTGAGTTCATCTTTGTAAAATTTTCGTTCAATTGTCCGAACAAGTTTCCCTTTAATTTTTTGCTTTGGATTTTGGAGTAAGGAATCGTAGATGTAAGATCCAACCGTTTTTCCGGATATGCTTATTTCTTGCTCTGTTTTCTTTTTAACTAATGTCCAATCATCTTCACTTGGTGCCCTAAAGCTCCTTTTCTCAGCACCTTCTTTGTCCGTTTTTACAGTGCTATCATCATTTAGGTCAGTAGTAACAATAAAATCACGCACTTTGTCTTTCCAATCCAAAAGAGAAGTTTTACTTGATCTGCGGTAAATCCAGCCATTCTCTAAGTATAATGAATACCAAACTTCTCCTTTTTTATTTGCTTCTAAATCAGCTATTACGTCAATAATTTTTAGAGAATAGAATTCAACTAATTTATTCGGATTTTCTTCCTCCTCTTCACCTCTTAGTTGATAGTAGCCTCTTTTTTGATTGAAGTTTAAAATCAACCACGCCAGTTCTTCTTTTGTAAGTTTATTTGTTAATGCTTTTTTCCTGAGAAAATATATTGTCCAGTCATAAGGGATACGTTTTCCGTTAGCAACTAAATCAGGCTGAATGGTCTTGAAGTCCGCCAACATTTCTTCAAAAGATTGTTTGAAAATAAACCCATTATTATTGTAGGCTAATTTTGGCTCGGACTCTTCCTTGAACTTCCCGAAGTTTTTAGAAAAGTCTATTTGGTCTGCAAAATGCTGAGGAAGAAGTCCCATTACATGTAACACACGGTGCAAACGTTCTCTTCGTAGCAAATGCCTTTCTCTAATTCTTCTGATTCCTCTGTAATTGGTTCTATCTGCTGTTTGAGAAACTGAGTTTCCTTTCCCAAACTCATCCTTAATATCCTGAGTCATCGGAATAATCCGACTTCCCATCCCAAGAATTTTCCCTTCTTTTTCTTCAAAATTTTCTTGAACCAGCGCCCACCCAATACTATTCGTCCCCAGGTCTAAGCCTAATATTGTTTTTGCCATTTTTGAAAAGTTTTTTTGAAAGTTAGGGAAAAGTTTTTATTTTTATTCCTTGAAAGCAAATCACAATAAGGATTATTCCGTTGTGAAAACATCTACTGCGGCCACTCAGCAATGAGTGGTCGCTTTTATTTGTGGCCACTCATTCCGAGTAAAATTTTGTCCTTGCTACAATGCCTTAGCTTCGAGATTACCAAGGTTTTTTGGCCTCAAAGCAATCCTCCTCCCCAATGATGCTGTAATTTTACATCCCTTGTGCGTATTTTAAAACGAATATTGAAAGTCTTTGCCTGGTTTCTGGGCATGCTCACGGTACTGTTGCTTATCTTCTGTGCTTATGTATGGAACGTGAGTGAGATAGACCCGCCACCGGTGCAGGATACCTCGATATTGTCGGTCCAAGTAGCCCAACCAGATAGTAATCTTTATACCATTGGCGACAATTGGCTGCGAAAAGATCAGTATGGCAACTATGAACTCTACGTATCCGGAAAGCCCTTTGAACGGGGAGTGAAAGAAGGTAAGCTTTCGGCGTTTTTGATTGCAGACCAAGAGAAGGCATTCACGGATCAGATCAAGGAAATGGTACCCTCTACCAGCTATCAGAAGTTTCTACGCTATGTCATTGGCTTTCTCAATCGGGATCTGGAGGAGCATGTGGACAGTGAATACCAGCAAGAGATCTATGGGATATCCAAGTCGGCCTCCGATTCCTTTCAGTGGATTGGAAGTAACTATGAACGGCTCCTCAACTATCATGCGGCACATGATATAGGCCATGCCTTGCAGGGGATGATGTTGGTAGGCTGCACCTCTTTTGGTGCTTGGGGGGATAAGACCAGCAACGGCGCGATGATCTTGGGGCGCAATTTTGATTTTTATGTCGGCGATGAGTTTGCAAAGAACAAGATTGTAGCGTTTTATGCACCGGACAAGGGACACAAATTCATGTTTGTGACCTGGGGAGGATTCACCGGAGTAGTATCCGGCATGAATGATGCGGGGCTGACCGTCACGATTAATGCAGCCAAATCAAGGATCCCCTTTAGCACTGCTACGCCGGTATCTTTAGTGGCGCGGGAAATCTTGCAGTATGCCGGAAACATTAAGGAAGCAATTGCAATAGCCAAGGGTAAGGAGATGTTTGTGTCCGAGAGTTTCCTGATAGGCAGCGCTGCGGATCATAAGGCGGTAGTGCTAGAAAAGACACCGGATGATTGGGATGTCTATGACCCAAATTCCGACCATATTCTCTGTACGAATCATTATCAAGGGCCTAAGCTCGCTCAGCAGGAGTTGAATAGAGAGCAAATGGCAGAAAGTGCCTCCGTGTATCGATATCAGCGCTTGCAGGAGTTGTTGCAAGGGCAATACCCTTTGAGTCCCGAGCGGGCAGCACTCGTCTTGCGGGATAGGGCAGGGCTTCAGGGAGCAGATATTGGCAATGGAAATGAAAAGGCAGTAAACCAATTGATTTGCCACCATTCCATCATCTTCATGCCGGATAGTTTGCGGGTCTGGGTGAGTACCAGCCCTTGGCAGGAAGGGCCTTATGTATGTTATGACCTCAAGAAAGTTTTTGGCTTAAAGGGAATGACAAAGGATGCTCCGGTAGCCAATTATGCCTTAAACATTTCGGCGGATTCTTTTTTGCAAACAGCAGCCTATCAAGGGTTTTTAAAATTTAGGAATAATAAACAAGCGCTGATGCATCATCTGCCCGTGGATACTGCTGCTACTATTCAGGGCAATCCCCGATTTTATGATGCCTATCGGGTGGCCGGAGATTATTGCCGGGACAAGACTTGGTATGTGGCGGCGGCAAATTATTATCGCAGCGCCTTGAAATTAGAAATAGCCACTATTGCTGAGCGGAAATCAATTGAACATAAATTGCAGGAATGCCAGAAAAAATTGCAAGCAAAATAATTGCAGTTCCCCTGCATCTTTGTATGTCTTGACATGTTGCCAGAACCCTCACTACAATTGTTGTTTAAAGATCTGAAGGCTTGTGTGTTGTTGCCTACATACAATAATGCAAGCAGCCTAGCCGCTGTGCTGGAAGATGTACTTGCCTACACGCGGAATATTATTGTGGTCAATGACGGATCTACCGATGCGACAAAAGAAATCCTCAGGCGATTTCCTGCAGTCACGTTAATTGATTATACCCCCAATCAAGGTAAGGGGTATGCACTTCGCCAAGGTTTGAAGGCAGCGGCAACTGCGGGATATACTTATGCCATTGCCATGGATAGTGATGGGCAGCATTTTGCCTCGGATTTGGCGATTTTTCTCAAGGAGATCCAGATCACTCCGGGCATTCTATTAGTGGGTGCACGGAATATGACTGTGGATAATGTACCGCAAAAGAGCAATTTCGGAAATAGGTTTTCTAATTTTTGGTATTGGGTGAATACGGGTATTCAATTGCCCGACACCCAAAGCGGGTATCGCTTATATCCCCTAGAAAAACTGGCTACTAAGTGGTATTTCACGAAGAAATACGAGTTTGAGATAGAGGTTTTGGTACGGGCGTCATGGAGTGGCATACCGGTTCGTTCGGTGCCGGTATCGGTATATTATCCGCCGGCAGCGGAGCGGGTTTCACATTTTAGGCCGTTCAAAGATTTCACCCGCATTTCCTTGCTCAATACGGTTTTAGTATTGGTCGCCCTGCTCTATATCAAACCACGGGATTTTTTTAGGTTGATGGGGAGTAAGGCTGGCTGGTTGACAATATGGAATAAGGTGATTGCCGTGCCCGGAGAGAGCAATTTGCGCAAGGCTTCTTCCGTTGGCTTTGGTGTTTTTATGGGTATTGTACCCGTTTGGGGCTTTCAATTATTAATAGGCATTCCATTAGCTCTTATGATGCGCTTGAACAAAGGCTTATTTCTGATAGCGGCTAATATCAGCATCTTTCCCATTATTGCCTTTTGGCTCTTTGCTTCTGTCGTGGTAGGAAATTTTCTCCTCGGGCAGCCCTTGTTGCCGCCGGCTTTTGCAGATTTAACGGTAGAGAAAATGCAGCAAAATGGACTGGCCTTTTTCCTAGGTGGAGCCGTCTTGGCATTGGTGATGGGTTGTTTAGCTTTTAGTCTGTGTTATGGGTTGCTCCGCTTATTCCGCAAGGGGGATGGCCAAAAATTGTAAAGCCCGGACGGCGAATGTTAGGCGTGTATTTTGTAGTAAGCCATCAAGTCAATGCGGAGTATATCGGCAATCCCCAATGGGCAATCGAATGAATCCAGATATTCCGCAGGAGCGAAGAGTCGATTGCGGAATCTGCGTTGAATTCAGCCAATTATCTTGTGCTCGTAGGCCCATTTTACAAGCCCCAACACGTTATTGCAGCCTGTTTTTCGGAAGATGTTTTTTCGGTGTGTTTCCACAGTACGTTCCGAGATAAATAGGTGTTCGGCAATAGCTTTATTCGTCCATTCTTTCTCTATCAATCGTAGTATTTCTATTTCTCTACTGCTCAGATGGGCTTCAGTGGCTTCTTTCTTCTTGTCTCCATTTATGCGCAATTCTTCCAGTACTTCTTCGGAGAAATAGATACCACCCGCAGCGATTTTCTCCAAAGCTGTAATCAACTCTTGCTTGCCAATGTTTTTCAGGACATAGCCGGAGATATCCGCATCATGGATCATTTCTGAAACGGTATCGCCGAGGCCACTCATGGAGAGTGCTAAGATTTTCACCGTCGGGAATTTCATTTTCACCAGCTTGGCCAGTTCATTACCTTGTAGTACCGGCATTTGCACGTCGGTGAGTAGAATGTCTATTGGCTGCTGCTCGATCAATGTACAGACTTGCTCCGGGAAAATGGTTGAAAAAGCAATTTTGAATTGGGGGACATGCTGCAAAAGACTCTGTAAGCCATCTATCACGATTTGGTGATCATCCACAATGCCGAGATGGATCGTCTTCATGAGGCTAAGATAGTGTTGAAACTTCTATTTTTGGATGATATTTGTTTGAGATTCAAGAATCAAGCCACGGGGAAATGGAGGGCGACCAAGGTGCCTTTCCCCGGGGAGCTGGAGAAGTCAACTTGGCCTTTTAGGTAGGCCACGCGGGTTCGGATATTTTTGAGCCCTATTCCGTCACTTTGTTTTGTCGGGTCAAATCCAAGGCCATTATCTTCTATAGTTACACTAATTTCTGTGGGATCTTTCACCAAGGAGATGTCTAGCGTGTCTGCTTTAGCATGTTTTAGTACATTATTGACGCACTCCTGAATGATTCTGTAGAGTACCGTCTCTGTGTCTTGGTTGAGGCGGGTGTCCAAGCCTTCGGTATATAGGTGTACCTTGAGTCGTCGTTGGTCAATTTGATTGATAAATTCCCTAACGGCTGCTGCCAGACTGTTTTTGAGCAAGGCATTGGGCATCATATTATGGCTCACCGCCCGCACCTCGATACAGCTTTCATCCACCAGGCTAATGATTCTTGCCAGGGCATTTTTTTCCTCTGTCCCTTCAAATGCAGTATGTTGTTCGAACGCGGACAAGTTCATCTTGGCGGCGCTCATCATCTGGCCGACACCATCGTGCAGGTCTTTTGCTATTCTGCTGCGTTCTGTTTCCTCTGCTGCAAGGATAGCCTTGGTGGCCTCTTCTTGTTGTTGGAGCAAGGCTGCTTGTAAGGTGGCCGCTGCTTTTAGCTGTTGGCGTCGGTAGCGGGAGTAGCCGAGGAGCCCACCGAGTAGGAGCAAGGTAGCTAGTCCGATGATGATTCCGTTCCGCTGACGAAGCGCCAGTTTCCTGTTAGCAATCTCAAGTGATTGTATTTTTTGAACACGATTAAGGCTATCTAATTTTCTACTTTTTTCTATTGCTTCTGCTTTTTGTCTTTGAATTTCAGCAGCCTGATTTTGAATGTGGATTTCGTTATTGGCTATTTTTAGTGAGGCTTGGGAGAGCGCGAGTTGTTCTTGCGTGAGTCGGAATAATTGGGCATCCAGTTGTAGTTTTTGGTTCCGGATTTGGAGTTCTTTTAGCGCCGATTCTTTGCCAAGAAGTTCTATCTGGGCCTGCTTTTTCTCCGTTTCATAGCGCACCTGCATTCCATTCATGGATTTCAAGTTTTCGGCATTGAGTAGGGTGTCCTTTTCTGCGGTGAGCTTGTAGGAGTATTGAAGTGCGGCGGGGTAGTCGCCAATAAGCTCATGGTATTGGGCTTCTAGTTCATAAAGGCTTTTTAAGTAGTCTTTGCGTCCGGATTTATTGATATTGTTTGTGGCGCTGTCCAGCAACGGGCGAGCGGCTTTGAGGTTTTTTGTTTTCAAATAGTTTTGAGCCTGCCCAAGGTAGAAGTTGGCCAAACTACGCTGGTTGTTCGTTTTTTCGCTCAATGCAATCGCAGAATCATAGTAGGGGATACTCTCCTGGTATTTGTTTTGACGGGCGAGCACTTCTCCAATATTTGCTTCGATAGTAGCGATCTGCCGTACGTCATTCACCTGCCGGTACAAAGCTAATGCCTGAGCATAGGCAGCCATCGCTTCCGGATAACGACTCATTTCTCCGTAGCCTCCGGCCATCACTGCGTAGGACATGGCCATCCCCTCCGTGTGGCCAATTTCTTTTTGAATGTTCAGTGCTTTTTGTTGATACGCCACACCGCCTGCAAAATCTTTTCGTTTCATGTACAGAGCACCAAGCAAAGTATAGTTGTTTGCAATGAGCGCGCTATCTCCTGTAGTTTCAATCAGTCGTAGTCCTTTCAAGGTGTTTTCTACGGCTTTGTCATAGTCTCCGAGGTCTTTGTACACAAAACCAATATTGTTGTAGGACATTCCCTCCCCCTTTTGGTCGCCGGCAGCTTGGCGAATGGTAAGCGCATCCCGGTAATTTTTTAAAGCCTGAGCATAGTCGTTCAGTTCGATATACACATTGCCCGCATTGTTCAGGGCGTAGCCCATGTTTACTTTATCATTTTGCTTCGCGGAGTATTGGTAGTATTGATTGAAGGCATCAATGGCTTTGGGGTATTCAGATTTTGCGTATTGCGCATAGCCGATACTATTATAGGCGGCGGCCACCATTTTGTCGGATGCTTTATTTGCCTTTTCTGTTACTTTCCTGGCATAGAAAAGACAAGAATCCGGGTTGGCAAATCGGTAGCTTTCTGCAAGCAGGTTGAGGGCACGGAAATAGACACTGTCCTGGTTGTTTTTATGAACTGTAGCGTACAACGGCGCTTTATTCTGGTTTTGTGCAGCAGTTATTGCAACGACGCCAAAATTCAATAAGAATAACAAGAAAAGTTTTCGCATACCGATTGGGTAAAGATGCAGCAAATGAAACTGTAACCAAAATTCTTTCAACGAGATTTTTTTCTTGTTTTTTTGGGCGCGTAGTCCTGCTATCCGCTACTATCAGGCGTGCGAAGCCACATCCCAAATCAAGTATGATCCTCTATCCAGATTCACTTTTAGTTCTTCGGAGCAACTGGAAGAGCCTAGGTATGGAGCACACAACGAAATTAAAAAAGCCACCCGGAGGTGGCTCAATCTATTTATAGAAAATCAGCGATCCATCTAGCCCAAATACACTTTCAGTGCATTGCTATACCGGGCTTTTTGAAGACGTTTAATCGCGCGTTCTTTTATCTGGCGGATCCGCTCTTTGGTCAGGTCATACTTGTCACCAATTTCCTCAATGGTAGGGCCACTATCACCTTCTAGGCCAAAATAAGCAGACAGGATTTCCGCTTCGCGCATACTCAGCGAGCGAAGGATACGACGAATTTCGTTCCGCAGGGAGTCCTTCATCACGTCTTCATCCGTGTCGTTACTCCCTTCCAGCAAGTCGCCCATGGCCACATCTTCAGCTTCATGTACGGGGGCATCAAGAGAAGTGTGACGGGTATTGGAAGTGAAAATGTTTGTAATTTCCGTTTCGCTCATTTCCAAGATTTCTGCAAGCTCCTCAGTACTTGGCTCCCGCTCATGCTCTTGCTCGAAGGCGATATAAGCTTTGTTGGCTTTATTATAGGTGCCTATCTTGTTTTGAGGTAGGCGAACCAAGCGGCCTTGCTCTGCCAAAGCTTGTAGGATGCTCTGGCGGATCCACCATACGGCATAGGAGATAAATTTAAAACCCTTAGTTTCGTCAAAACGCTGCGCTGCCTTTATCAATCCGAGATTCCCTTCGTTGATCAAATCCGAAAGAGAAAGACCTTGGTGCTGATATTGTTTGGCCACGGACACCACAAACCTTAAGTTTGCCTGAACGAGCTTTTCTAAGGCACGCTTTCCGGCTTCCGGTTCTTTCAGGTTCTTAATTTTTTGGGCAAGAATTGTTTCTTCTTCCGGGGTAATCATGGAGATTTTACTGATCTCCTGCAGGTATTTCTCCACCGCTTGCGAATCTCTGTTCGTGATTTGCGTAGCGATCTTAAGTTGCCTCATAAAATTATTTTATTAATCTGAAAACGTGTAAAAGTAAGTGACTAATAAGCGTCCTGCAAGTCAGTCCTAGAAATTGTTTTGTTAAATACGCTCATCGCCTTGAATTCAAGCGTCTATCCACAAAAATTATTCCATAAAACGGGATTTTGGGTACCCCAAGCCTACATTTTCTTCAATTCATATTAGTTCTAGTTGAAGTGGTGTCTGAATTTAAATATTTTTGCGTTTCATTGATCATAGGGCAGTGCATTTTGTCAATTGTGCAATCAAGTTTTGACAGCCGACCCGTCAAATGTTACCTTTGCCACCTCATTTTTTTTAAACAGACAAATCGCTCCTATGGCGCAAGACTTATATCAGCAACCGGATCATTACCTTTTGGATGAATTATTAACCGATGAACAAAAGTTGATTCGGGATAGTGTTCGTGCTTTCGTAAAAAAGGATATTTCGCCAATCATTGAAGATTATGCGCAGCGCGCTGCCTTCCCCAGTCAAATAATTAAAGGCTTGGGTGAGCTGGGTTGTTTTGGCCCCTTTGTGCCCCAAGAGTATGGGGGTGCAGGATTAGACTATATTTCTTATGGCTTGATGATGCAGGAATTGGAGCGGGGAGATTCGGGGGTACGCTCTACGGCATCCGTACAAGGCTCGCTGGTTATGTTCCCGATTTATAAGTTTGGTACTGAGGAACAAAAGAAGAAATACCTCCCCAAGTTAGCTACCGGCGAATGGATGGGCTGTTTCGGCCTCACAGAGCCTAATCATGGTTCTAATCCTGCAGGCATGGAGACCAAATTTGTAGATGCCGGAGACCATGTTGTGTTGAACGGTGCTAAAATGTGGATTTCTAATGCACCATTTGCGCAAATAGCTGTGGTTTGGGCTAAAGATGAAGCGGGTGATATCCGGGGAATGGTGGTGGAGCGGGGTATGGAAGGTTTTACGACACCGGAGACACATGGCAAATGGAGCTTACGGGCATCAGCTACCGGGGAGTTGGTTTTTGACAACGTAAAGGTGCCCAAGGAGAATATTTTCCCGACTATCAAAGGCTTGAAAGGCCCCTTGAGTTGCTTGTCCAGCGCGCGTTTTGGTATTGCTTGGGGAGCATTGGGTGCAGGTATGGATTGCTATGATACTGCCCTGCGCTATGCAAAGCAACGGGAGCAATTCGGCAAGCCTATTGCCGCATTCCAATTGACACAGAAAAAATTGGCTGAAATGCTCACGGAGATTACGAAAGGCCAATTGCTCAACTGGCGACTAGGGGTATTGCGTAATGAGGATCGTGCGACCCCGGCTCAAATATCAATGGCAAAAAGAAATAGTGTTGAAGTAGCACTGAACATCGCACGGGAGGCACGGCAGATATTAGGTGGCATGGGCATCACGGGTGAATATCCTATTATGCGGCACATGATGAACCTGGAAAGTGTGATTACCTATGAAGGTACTCATGACATCCATTTGCTCATCACCGGCATGGAGGCTACAGGAATCAATGCTTTTAAATAAATTGATCAGCTATTAATTTCTACCAATACCCGAAGCAAAATCTGCAATTTTGGAACCATGAAAGTGTTGCTCAATGCTCAAGAGTTTGAAATTACGCTACAACGAATAGCGTACGAATTGGTGGAGCATCATGATAATTTTGAAGAGACAGCAATCATCGGTATCCAGCCCCGAGGTGTCTTGCTTTCGGATAGATTGGTTGGCATAATTCGGGCAATTACGGGTAATGATGCCCTTCGCTATGGGAAGTTGGATATTACCTTCCATCGCGACGACTTGCATACCCGCGCCGGAATGCAGGTGCCTAGTGTGAATGATATACCGTTCTCCATTGAAGGCAGGAAGCTTGTCCTGATAGATGATGTCCTGCATACTGGGCGTACCATACGGGCTGCAATGGATGCGGTGCTAGCCTATGGCCGACCATCAAAAATTGAACTACTTAGTCTGGTGGATCGTAAGTTTTCCAGAGAGCTTCCGGTACAGGCAGACTATACCGGAAGAAGTATCGATACAATTGCCACACAACGGGTGTTGGTGGAATGGGAACCCGAGCCGAGAGTGCTCCTCATTGATGGGTAAGCTCCAGACTTTTTTGAAAAGTGGCAGCTCTTGTTAGTGTCTAAACCTCGTTCTCTACAAAGTATAGGATATGCTACTGTAGTAGTTTAGGGCATGGGAGGCGATGAGTTGGGCTTTGTCTTTTCCGTTTATAATGCGGCGGGCATTCGCCCAATCGCTTGTAGTAGGGTTGAAATATTGGCTTAGCTTTTTTCCTGTAAACCAGCCTTCGGTCATCCCATAGAACATGATTTTTGTCGCATTACTCAAGTCCAGAGCAAGTTCCGGATGATGCAATAGATCGACTTTCAGTTTCTTTCCGGCCTTTTGATAATTTTCGTACCAAGTTAATTGGACAAATCCCCTACCGTAAAAAAGAGCAGGTGTGTCTGTATAAGCTTTTCGGGTCATCTTTAGGTGTTTCCCATAGGCATAGTTCTTTCCTTTCCCATATTCCTCAATTGGCTGCATGGTTCGGTCCGTCTCATGGTGGGCTGTGGCCAACATATAGGCCAGCCAGCGATCGTCATTTTTTGCCCAGTTTTTTTCCCATTCATCCAGAATAGCATTAAGCCCATTGACTTGACTTAGTTTCAATTTTCCATCAAAAAGCGTTTGTCGGACATGGTCAAAGAAGAATTTGCGGTTGATCATAAGTGCTAGTTTTTGGGAAGAGCAAAATACTAGAATTTTATTTCTAAAAGATACTTTCTCTTTTGTTTTCTTGGCCCATGGGCAACCCTTTCTTCTCCACTAAAAAATAAAAATGCCGTCACGATTGGTGACGGCATTTTACCACTATGACTTATCGGATTACTTAAACTCAGAAGCGGGGATTCCTTTGTTTACTTGGATATCGGTAAGTTTTGCCGTGAACTCTTGTGGGCCAATTGCCCGCTTCACTTCATAGGGTACTTTGAAGCCGTTAGTTCCTGGCACTTCTTTATAGTCACTAAACTCAATGGTTACGGGCATATCACCTTGGGGTGTTTTCTTCACGCTAGTTTGCTTCATCAACAATCCAGACTTCGCGTCATAATATTCTTTTCCTTCAGTGCCGTCTTTTTCCTTTGTGTTTACTTCATATTGATTGCCGCTAGCCGTGCTGATCATGCCGCCTAGGCTGCGGGTGATGCCGTATTGATCCGGGTGGAGTACCGCTTGTAAATCTGCCGACATTTTTGACTCTTCGAGTTCTTCAGGGCTCATGTCCCGTTTTTGACCTTGTGCTTCCATGAAGCCTTTCCCGTCAACGTACACAGATTTTTGTACCGTATTGCCCATCACTTCAATCGTCCGCACCAGGTTTTTTCCATCCTGAAGCTCAGTGATGTTCAATTGCATTCCCTGACCGACCTCTGCTTGATAAACCGATTTTACATTTTTGATACCATTAATGGCCGCTTCACCGCCAACGGCAGCAATATAGGCTTTGCGGATGCTCGCTACGGTGACACCTGCTGGTATCGCTGATACTGCCGCTGCGACTGCGGGTTGTCCATAGTTGTCATAATTCGCTACAGGGCCAAATTGAGCCAAAGACTTTGCGATATCGCTACTTCCTACAACGACAATATTGGCCACTTTAGGATTGATGTATTTCGCAGCCATTTTCTGAACGTCTGCAGGCGTGACTGCTGCAAGATTCGTGAGGTAGTTGGTATAGTAGTCTTTTGGCATTTTGTAGCGTTCAATGTTGATGGCATATTGTGCTACTGTTTGCGGATTTTCTAGGCCGATTGCAAAGTTGCCGGTGAGGTAGGCGATGCGGCTTTGAAGATCTTCCTCTGAAACAAGGGTGCTGGACATTTTTCCCATTTCAGAAAGGGTTTGTACCAATGCACTATCGGTAACGGCATTGCGGCATTTTGCAAATGCAGTGAAATGGCCAATCAACTCATCCTGACGAATGCTGGAATAAGAACCGTAGGTCCATCCATGTGCTTCACGAAGGTTGAGGAACAAGCGGCCCTGAGAGCCACCACCTAATATTGCATTAGCTACTGAAGCTTTGATAACATCAGGGTTCCCGGGCTTCAACTCCAGCGGATAGCTCACATTGAAGACACTTTGTACGGATGGGTCTTTAGCAACGAAAGCCACTTTAGCTTGTGTATTTGCTTCGGGTAGCTTGTAGGTAGCGACGGGTACATCGGCCTTTTTCCAGGAGCCAAAATATTTTTCAATAAGCGGCTTAGCTTCAGCAAGGGTAATGTCGCCAACCAAAGCCATATAGGCCACATTGGGGCGCCAATACGTTTGGTAGTATTTGTTGCAACGGTCCAGACTGATATTTTCTACGGTTTTGTCGGTAGCAACTTCGCCATAAGGGTGGCCGGAGCCGAAGTTTACGGCATTGGTTACATTTTCCAACATTTGATCCGGATTGTTTTTGGCAGCCGCCAAGCCGGAGAGTGTTTGTTTCTTTAGTTTGTCCAGTTCGCTCTGCTTGAAGTCGGCATTTTGGGCAATGTCCGCCATCAGTGCGAGCATTTCATCTTTGCTGCGTGTAAGTGATTTGCCGTAGATGCTTTCTTCATCAGCATTGATAGTGGCACCGATATTGTCAATAGCTAAGTCAAGTTGGTCTTTGCTTTTGGATTTTGTGCCGGAGGTGAGTAATTCACCTACGATGTCGTGGAATCCGGCTTGGTCGCCTTGCAAGTCTGGACGAATATCCAGTTGAATAGAGGCGGTAACAATCGGTACTTTGTGGTTTTCTACAACGAATACTTTGAGGCCATTGGGTAGGGTGAAGCTTTGAGCTTGTCCCAGTTCAATTTTAGGAGCAGGGCCTGCCTTAGGGCGGATGCTTCTATCCAGCTTTTGGGCTTGTGCCGTACCACAAAGGGCGAGTGCGGCAAATACGACGATATATTTTTTCATGACGAATTTTTTGTGAAGAATATTGCTGTTGCCAGCGAAAATGATTTGAAAATAATGGGAAGAAAATGCCAGTTAAAGGAGCCTTCAGCAATTATTTCTTTTCAGCTTTTGGCAAATAATACACAACGAGGCGGTTATTTTTAGTAAAGTATTTCTGAGCTACTCGTTGGATGTCTTCTTTAGTCACCGCTTGGTATTTTGAGAATTCAGTATTTACTAAGTTGGCGTCTTTTTGGAAGGTATAATTGGTCGCTAGATTGGTCACGATACCCAGTACTTTTTGGTTTTGTTCTGCGAGCTGCGTTTCTGTTTGGATCAACAGTTTTTTCATTTCTTCGTCCGTGAGGCCGTTTTGCTGCACTTTCTCTACTTCAGCTTCCATGGCCTTTTCTAGGTCTTCAGGGCTTACACCAATGTTGGCAATGCCATACATGAGCATGACGCTAGGGTCTTCATTTCCGGTGCTGCCTGCTCCTACGTTCACAGCTTTTTGCTCCTTGTCCACTACTTCTTTTTGCAGACGAGAGCTTTTGCCATTGGAGAGTAGGGTGCTTAGCATATCCAATGCATAGTAGTCAGGGCTACCTAGTTTTGGGGTATGATAGGCGATAATCACTGCAGGTAGTTGGATGTTGTCATAGAACTTCACGCGCTTTTCTTGTGTAGAAGCGGGTTCTACAGGTAGATCGCGGGAGATGGGTTGTGTGCCTTTGGGGATAGATCCGAAATATTTCTCAATAAGCTTTTCGGTTTGCGCTTTGTTGATATCGCCACCGATGACCAATACAGCATTGTTGGGCACGTAGTATTTTTTGTAGAAAGCCATAAATTCCGGCAGCGTGGCTTGGTCGATGTATTGTTCTTTGCCGATTGGTGTCCAGCGGTAATTGGATTTGGTAAAAGCATTTTCAAACACCACGTTGATCAATTGCCCGTAGGGAGTATTGTCATAGCGTTGCTTCTTTTCTTCTTTCACCACTTTTCTTTGAGTTTCCACACCAATCTTGTCAATTTTTGCATGGAGCATCCGCTCGCTTTCCATCCATAAGGCCAGCTCCAGCTGGTTGCTTGGTAGCTCTTCGTAGTAGAAGGTACGGTCTTGGGTAGTGTTGGCATTGAGTTGTCCGCCGGCAGCCTGCACCAGTTTCATGTATTCGCCACGCTTAATGTTTTCGCTACCTTCAAATAGCAAGTGTTCGAAGAAGTGGGCAAATCCGGTACGCTTTGGGTCTTCGTTTTTTGAGCCAACATGGTACATAACACTCACGGCAACTATGGGCGTGCTGTGGTCTTCGTGGAGAATAACATGCAAGCCATTCGGCAGGGTGTATTCGGTAAATTTGATTTCGGCGCCCGCTTTATTAGCCAGAAAAAGGCCGGCCAAAAGCGCAACTGTAAAAGCTTTGCGAATCATGATGTGTGAAAAAATTTTTGCAAAATTAGCATGTTCCGCTTGGAGCAAGCGCTGATATTTTATTAATAAGGAGCTAAGGTTCACACTTGTATTTGCCCTGAGGCCCTAATGATTGGGCATTTTGTTAGTCGCTTCTTGTGTTTTTTGTATCCTTATTCCCTTCTGTTTTCGTAGTGTCGGGCAGGCTTTTTTAGTAAATATAAACAGCCGCCTTTGGGGTAAAGGCGGCTGTTGTTCTGCTCGTTGCCTAATAGCAGGGGCGGCATTTTGGATTCGGATTTCGTTGTATCCGAAAGGGTGAATTATCAAGGCGAGGGCAATATGTATCTGGTATGAAAGATATTGGTCTATTCGCCAGAGTGTAGGCAAGCACCATTGGGTGCGATATCAATCTGGAAGTTCCAAGTAAGCGCATCATTTTTGGCCAAATGGGATTTGTTTGCCAATTTTCAATTAATTAAGATTCCCGCAGGGAGCTATATCCTTCGGTTGTGGCATCGGGATGGGCACCAAGATGTCGTTAAGTTGTTTAAGCTTTAGTCTTCTTATTGA
>JAFDYA010000096.1 GCA_018267675.1 Bacteroidota bacterium | reverse complement strand
TCAATATTTACCCTAACGATCCTGTTATCGTCCGGCTGTTGTTCTTCGCCAGCGGCGAGCATTCCATCATTCTGATCCATTAAATCCCTTTAAAGTGGCGCGAATTTACGAATATATCTCCAGTAATGGGGCTACTGACTTATATTATTGGCTCAATGATTTTGTGCTTGGATATGGCTAATTATTTTTTATTATTCCTTGCGCTTGAACTAATATTTTTTTAATGTTTGACAATTGTTAAATGTCTTGTCTTTTGAATGGTTAACAGATTTATTTGTTTTGTTTGCTCAATTTTGCACAAGATTTGAGAGATATATTGTTTGAAAGAATTTTCTTGCTACTCCCATTTAGCATTTTTTCTTTCTTGAACATTTGTATGAACTCTTAAATTATTTTTTGCTATGAAGAAAATTTTAATTGTTGGGGCTGGTAAATCATCACCTTGGCTCATCCGCTATATGCTGAAAGCGACCCGGACAAAGCGTACAGATTGGCAACTCACCATTGCTGATGCCGATGAAGCAGCGCTTTTGTCAAAAGTTGAAGGTTATCCGGATACAAGGATTGTTGCTTTGGATATCAAAAATGATGTACAACGAAAAAGTTTAGTTCAAGATGCCGACCTTGTACTTTCGTTGATGCCGCCTGCACTTCATATTTTATTAGCAAAAGATTGCCTTGAATTCAAGAAACATTTAATTACATCGTCTTATGTTTCTCCGGAAATGAAAGCACTCGACGAAGAGGCAAAGAAGGCCGGTGTCATGTTTATGTGTGAGATGGGTTTAGATCCCGGCATCGACCACATGAGCGCTCATAAAATCATACATTCTATTCAGCGGATTATTGGAGATATTACTTCATTCTCTTCGTTTTGTGGTGGCTTAGTTGCTCCCGAAAGTGATAATAATCCCTGGCACTACAAAATCAGTTGGAATCCAAATAATGTGGTGGATGCTGGCAAATCCGGTGCATCGTACATCGTTGACTCTGTGAAAAAGGAGCTTGGTTATAAAGATTTATTCAAGAAGAATGGGTCAATTGAGGTGGCTAAATTGGGGAAGTTTGCCTGGTATCCGAATAGAGATTCGTTACAGTATATGGAGACTTATGACATTCCACATGCTAAGACCTTTGTTCGGGCTACGCTACGGCATCCTGACTTCTGTCTAGGCTGGTTAGCGTTAGTAAATCTGGGACTTACGGACAGAAATGTAAAGCCAGAAGAAAGCGTGAAGACCTATGCAGAATGGATGGCGGCAATTTCAAATTATACTCCTAGTGAAATCACATTGAAAGATCATGTTGTAGATTTAGCTAATGTAAAACCAAGGGATAAAGCGATGAAGATGTTGGAATGGCTCGGCTTGTTTTCCGAACAACCACTTCCCAGCACGCGCAATTCCAATGCTGAAGTATTGTTGAGCCTGCTTCAGGACAAATGGGCAATGGGAGAAAAGGATAAGGATATGGTGGTCATGCAACATGAGATTGAGTACACCCACCGAGGTAGTCAACATCGGCTCATATCATCAATGAGTGCAATTGGTGAAAATGCTGAATATACAGCGATGGCCAAGACAGTCGGCTTGCCTATTGCCATATTGGCCAAGCTACTCTATACCGGAGCAGTGAAGCCGATTCCTGGTGTTGTCATTCCGGATATGCCATCAGTCTATCGTCCTGTACTCAATGAATTGAAGCATTACGATATCGTATTCGAAGAGCATACAGTCTAGGCGGATAAGCGTTCTTTTTATTTATACCGTTGAAGCTCGCGATTATTGTCGCGGGCTTTTATGCTTTCACGCTTGTCGTGTAGCTTTTTACCTCTACCCAAGCCAATTTCCATTTTGGCATAGCCCTCATCATTGATGAATACACAGAGCGGGATGATTGAATAGCCTTTCTCTTTCACTTTTGCCGCCCATTTCTTTAGCTCGCGCTTATTCAAGAGCAATTTTCGGTCGCGGATGGGGTTGTGGGAAATATAACCGGCATTGGCATATTCAGAAATGTGCAAACTTTTAACCCACAATTCGTTTTGGTCAAAAAAACAGTAGGCATCATTAAAGCTCAGCTTGCTCAGGCGGATAGATTTAATTTCAGTTCCCGTAAGTACCATGCCGGCGGTCATTCGCTCTTCAATAGCGTATTCAAAAGTGGCCGACTTATTTTTAAGGAAAACTTTCTTCTCCATGGGTTTGTTTAGGCCGCTTCGGTGCCAAACCAACGACACAATTCTGCCACTCTCGCCTTTAGATTTTTACGTTCGGTGATGAAATCAAGAAAGCCATGTTCCAGTACAAACTCGGATTGTTGGAATCCGACGGGTAAATCTTTCTTAATCGTTTCTTTTACCACCCGCGGACCCGCAAAGCCAATTAAAGATTTAGGCTCAGAAATATTGACATCCCCCAGCATCGCAAAGGAAGCGGTAACACCGCCGGTTGTCGGGTCTGTGAGGAAGGAAATATAAGGTAAGCCGGCATTGGCCAACAAGGTAAGCTTGGCTGATACTTTTGCCATTTGCATTAGGGAGAATCCGCTCTCCATCATCCGCGCGCCACCGCTCTTGGAGATGATCATCATTGGCGTCTTGTTGGCAATTGCAAAGTCGATGCCCCTACTGATTTTCTCACCCATTACCGAACCCATGGAGCCACCAATAAACTTAAACTCCATACAGGCAATTACAATGGGGGAACCATTGAGTAGGCCATAACCGACCGTCATACTATCGCACAATCCAGTCTTGGCTTGAGCCTCTTTCAGGCGTTTTTCATAGGGTTTTACATCTACAAATTCCAGACGGTCTTTGGGCGTTATCTCATCAAATAGTGTTTCATACTGCCCAGCGTCAAAGAGAATATCAAAATATTCAGCAGAGTTGATCCGATTGTGAAAATTGCATTTGCTGCACACGTAAAGGTTGGTCTTTAGTTCAGCAATTGTTACAGTATCCTTGCATTCAGGACACTTATGCCAAAGCCCATCGGGGGTTTCTTTCTTTTCCCTTGTGGATGTTGTGATGCCCTGTTTTATTCTTCTAAACCAAGTAGAACTCATAGTTGCAAATGTAGGTATTGCCGGCACAATCCTATTTTTTGGTCTGTTGACTTTTTATTTTTTTCAGCACAATGTACAATTGTGCTTTACTTCCGGATAGTTGGGATGCACTAAAATTCAGTAAGATTGAAACTCACTATTGCGCGGCTACCTGGTAGGGAATCCTGTTGTAAGTTCAAATTGAAACCACTTAGGTAGAGCTTATTCTCAATAACTGAAGTCCAAACTCTAGCAGTATCGTCAACTGAGCTATAATAGCTTCCGGAATTTGTTTTGAGCTGCACTATCACTTGCTGTGCTTTGTTGGTATCGGCAGCTACCTGATAGGTTTGAGTTCCTTTGGGGCGTTGCGGAAATATGAATTTGATTTGTGCCTCCAAATGTGCAGAAGGTAAGGGGTGAAAAATCAAGGTGTAGCCTGCTTTGGTGATCATATCCGAATAGCCTGCCGTTATGGTTGAGCCATTGACCGTCCAAGTATTGATAATTGTCGGAGCCGGTGTTGAATCATTGGTCTTGTTGCAGCCCGACAGCAGGAGTAGTGATACACCTAAAGGCAATAAAAGAGAACAAACTTTTAGGCGCATCAGCTAGGAAATGATATTTGAGGAAAGATAGGTTGTAAAGCTCAAAAATTGGTTTAAAACTTAGCAAAAAGTAGGCCAACTACTCTTCGATGAATTGACAATGTGAGCTGCTTCCCGGTTTTTTTCAAGCAATATGGCTACCTACAATCTGAGGTAAATGGGCAAGAGGAATATAGCGAATAGGAGCTTTATGGCTTTATGTTCAATTTCTTTAGCGGATCAAGTCAATTGTACCCTTCTGTATTTGCTGTTTTCCGTTTCGGCAGTCAACTTTCAGGACATAGAAATAGCTTCCGAGTGCAGCAGGCTTGCCACCAAAGTTTCCGTTCCAGCCTTCCCGCCCTAAGCCATGGAAAACAGTCTGCCCCCAACGATTGTACACGCGTACATCTACCAGGACACCTTCATCGCCGCCCAGTATCCGGAATTGATCATTTTTCCCATCTCCATTTGGTGAGAAGGCACTTGGCACAATCAGGTCTTGAGCACAACAAGAAACAATATTGAGCTTGATTTCAGCGGTTTTACTCTCACAGCCGGATAGGTTTTGGGTGACATAATAATAGAAGACTCCCGTCTGGCTGAGCGCGGGTATTGGCTGAGCAGTTCCGCTAAAACTAGTTTTGCCGGAATCGGAATACCAACGCAAGTCAGTGCCATAGGCTGAGAGGGCTGTTGGTGGCCCATCTACACACCAGACCAAGGGACTAAATACCCTGGGAGGATCCGGAGCAGGTCTTACCGTTACCAATACGGTATCATGACCGGGACAATGGTTGTTTATACCCAATGCACTAACGATATAATGACCGTTTTGATTTTGTGCTATTGACGAGATGTTGATCACGGCACCAGTATCTGAAAAATTGTTGGGACCTTGCCAACTATAACTATCGGGTAGCACTTGGTCTTGGCTTTGCCCACTAAGCATTAAGGTGGCTCCGGCACAGATACTCTGGTCCAGCCCTGCATCAAGCTTTGGTCCCTGTAGCACGGTGACTAAGACTGAATCAACTAATCCGGTGCATCCTAAATTGTTTTGAATAGCTTGAACAAAATATTTTGTCGTGATTTTGGGAAAAGCCATTGCATGAGCTGTGTTTCCACCGGTCATTCCACTAGTTGGTTGCCAGTAGTAGTTCATTCCTGAAATGTATTCTGCTTTTAGGTTTATTGCATCACCCAGACAAATTGACGTATCGCCGGAAAGCAACTTCAATTCCGGTGTATTGACCAGTTCAATCGTAGTACTGTCAATGATTTGAGGCTGCCAGCTACAATGTTTTGGCGCGACTAAATAAATTTTCAATGTTTTTTGCCCACCTACATCCGGCCTCAAGGCATAGACAGAGAATCGTACGGAATCGGCGTAGGCAGGGATTGTAATGCCATTTTGATTGATAGAATAATCCACCCCAAGTTGTGCATCGCCACCGAGGATGTAGTACAATGTTTCTCCATAGGCTTCCCGTTGATCTCGTTTTAGGGTTACCAAAGCATCATTGCAACCAAAGGCGATTGTGGCGGGCGTTTGCCCATTTCTATTTCTCGCAGTGATATGGTATCCTTTCGTACGAATACTGTTGGCTTTCAAAAATACGCCACTATCATAAAGCCGGTTGCCGGCATCTGCAATCATTATTTTGAGGTGATATGTATCACAGGGTGTTACTGCATGTAGGGCAGTCATGATTTTTGTGCATCCCTGATAACTTAGGAAATTCCCATTTTGATTGTCCACATAGAGCTGTGTAAACGGAGAGCCCGGGCCAAGTGCCGTGCAGTTGGCGATATTTCCTGAGGGGCCGGGGATGCCATTATTGATACTGTTTACAGTTACAGGAATATTGGTGCCCGGAACCAAAGCCATATTCACCGCACCATTGATGCCCGGGCCGGAAATAAAAAAGGCAAATGCATCATTGTAGGGGCCACAAGTAGCGTTGATATATTCCTCCGAACCAAAAAAATATTCAAACCTAAGTGTGTCACTCGAGGGGACGATGTCAAATTCGAGGATTGCGGCATCATGCGTTGTGGCATGCGCTAGGGTATTGAGTTGTATGTCCCCTAGTCGATTATTATTAGTACTAGCAAGGAAGGACGCATTCCCTGCTACATCTCCTGCGGCGCCTGTGCACAAGACTATCCCGGAATCAAAGCCCAGTCCAGCATTCACTGCCTTGAAGCTGCCGGCAGCAAAGGGATCGCCAGTATAGTCCGGGTTTAGAATGGTGACACCCGGCCCGGCAATTCGAGAGG
>JAFDYA010000095.1 GCA_018267675.1 Bacteroidota bacterium | reverse complement strand
GGCTGCGTAGCTCAACTGAATAGAGCATCTGACTACGGATCAGAAGGTTTCAGGTTTGAATCCTGACGCGGTCACCACAGGAAGCGAATCTCCACCAAGAGGTTCGCT
This sequence comes from Bacteroidota bacterium, assembly GCA_018267675.1. GTDB lineage: Bacteria > Bacteroidota > Bacteroidia > Chitinophagales > Chitinophagaceae > UBA1952. Next base: position 6,254 of record JAFDYA010000095.1, on the reverse strand, counting down.
TTTTTTATTGATACCCAACTATGATTTATCATTTTGTCGTTGGCGATGAAGCCGCCAAGCCCCTGCAGCAAGCTCTTAGCATTTGTCCGGAGATGGAAGGCAGTGTGGTCGCGCTAAAGGATTTGCTCCACCTTGGCCCATTAAAAAAGGAAGAACATCAGTCTTTTAATACCCTCCGTACCGAATGGTGGCAGGAAGTACTCGCCAATACCAAAACAAATTTTGAGCTAAACGACTTACAAGAACTTTTGCGCGTCGGGAACGAATTGAATAAAAGCAACGGTGCGGCAATTTGGTTTTGGCTCGCGCCATGGCCTGCTGATATATGTGCTTACTATTGGGCTATGAGCTATCTCCAAAAACATCTCGGCAAGGTATCGGTAGTCAGCTTGGCCAACCTTCCTTTTCTTGACGAAAACGGCAAGCTTTTTTATCCGAAAAATATCAGTGAATTACAGCCCAAAGAACTAGTCAAGGCTAGAAAACTTGCAAGAGTGATGAGCACATCCGAAATGGAACTTGCTGTAGAAGTCTATGAATCTTTGGTCACAGCAAATGCGGGAATTAGAGTCCTAGAAGGGGACAAAAGTTTACTCAATAGGCCCATTGATTTCTACGACGCTGATTTGCTTTCCTTATTGACAAATAGCTTTCAGAAAGCCACCAAAGTGATGTCCACAGCATTTTCCAAGTTTGGTTTACCCACTGGGGATATTTTCTTGGCTTGGCGCCTCCAAGTAATGGCAGCGTCCGGTTTGATTGACTCTCAGGGGGCTACTACCCGCCCTTACAAAGATTGGGAAGTGCGTCTTGTCGGGTCCGGAAACAAGGAAATTCAAGAAGCTCAAAACTTACCTTTGTCTGATGCACTATGAGTTGATCTTGAACCAAGCGGAAGGTAACCAACAGCGACGGGTTTTTTCCTTGCACTTAATGTTGGCCTTTTTGCTTTGTGGTATCGGTGCCGGCTTTCGGATTTTGCCTTATTTCACGAGCATGACTACCGAGTTTGTTGCTGCATTTATGCCCTTTAAAAGTTTTGGCGTACTATCCTTGAGTGTTGGTGTCATTATCGGGGCAATAACTATTTTCTTTAGTAAGCTGCTTCGGAGGCGATTGGTCAGTCTGAGTATGCGGTTGCTTGAGTTGGCATTTGTAGGCGGTGCAAGTGTTTGGTTTTTTCAATTAGGCCATCGCACACCGGCTATAATTTTTTGCATACTCACGCTTTTGTTGGTCGTATTGTTCCTTTTGGAGGTCTTCGGGAATGCTGGGAATAAGGCCATTATTAGCGAGAAAGGCATTACTATTCCGAAGGGTAATTTCATGAAAACCATACCTTGGTTTGATGTGGAAAGCGCCTTATTGCGCCACGGTATCCTTACGGTAGAAATGCCCGGGAATAGATTGCTTCAAAGGGAATTCAAGAAGACTAGTTCCCCGACTGATGAAATAGAAGCCTTTTGTGTTTCCGAAATTACTAAAGAGGAAAAGAGACGAATTGCCCGCAATGCTTGGTAAGTTTTAAACGACCCATTTGCTCAATATTCTAAACTAAAATCAACGCCAGATGCAACCATTCCTACTGTATTCCGATGGTAAAGGAAATATTTTTGAAGATACCAGTCTTTATGCACTCGGACGTACCGGATGGGATGCGGTGGAAGTGGAAGAACAAGATTGGATTTTGTTGCCAAATGGAGGTTCCTTGTACGAATTGCCCGGACGAAGGGGGATAGGGCAAGATGTGAACACTGGCGAAATCCGCCTTTGTATGAAAGGATGGGCAGTGGCCGCATTTATCCCTCCTGCACATACAGGCCTTTATTTAGCGGCCTATGAGACAGCACCGGACGCACCTACTTTGCCCTTGTTTTGCTATACCGCTGCCGGATGGTACCAAAACCAGTTTTACGTCACAGCCCTGCGAATAGAGCAGGATATTCGCCAAGAAGCAGCAGGCTATGATGATCAAAGTATCTCAAGTGGCGTTGAAAATTTACTCAAAGCCTATCCACACAATCGCTTGGTAGCTCACCTAGCTAATACTTGTGCACTCACCTATCATTGTCCCGCTGCGCGTAATTATTTTATGGGGCGCTGGGAATGTCCGATACCAACATCGCCGGCTTGTAACGCAAATTGCGTGGGTTGCATTTCCTTCCAACCGCAAGAGGAAAGCATCACTTCCTCCCATGATCGCCTCAACTTCAAGCCGACAGCAGAAGAAATTGTAGAATACACGGTCCCTCATTTGGAGTCTGCGCCATTTCCGATTGTCAGTTTTGGTCAGGGGTGCGAAGGGGAGCCGCTCCTGATGTGGGAGACACTGCGGGATAGCATTATTGAAATCCGAAAGCATACACAAAAAGGAAGTATCAACATCAACACCAATGGCAGTAAGCCCGATGCGGTAGAAGCATTGATGAAAGCAGGCCTTAACAGTATTCGCGTGAGTCTGAACTCCGTGCAGCCGGAGCTGTACATGAAATATTACCTGCCCAATAATTACGAATTTCAAGACCTGATTGAAAGCTTGAAAATTGTTAGGAAGTATGGCGGCTGGAGTTCGTTAAACTATTTTGTATTCCCGGGGATGACCGATAGCGTGGCAGAGTTTGAAGCGCTGCGCAAAGTGATACGGGAAACCGGACTGAACATGATCCAATGGCGGAATTTTAATATCGACCCGGATTGGTACCTACACCGGATGGGAATTGGAGAGTCCAACGAAATCTATGGTATCCGGAATATTATGGCTGAATTGAAGGAAGAATTTTCGGAATTGAAGTTTGGTTATTTCAACCCACCAATTGAGCGAATGGTAGATTTTGAACACTCCTTTGCACACTAGTATTGCGCTGCAACTTTGCGCGCTCTGCGCTCGGAAGTCGGTATCTTTATCCTTGGAACTTCACTAAAGCACCAATGAATAATTGAGGTGGAAAGTTTACCATCAATCACTATTAAAAAACCTCCTTGCCCATGCCCACATATTCTATTGGCGAAGCGCTTTCTCTACTTCTTGAAAAATCAAAGTGGAAGCCCAAGGTAACCGAATTGCGGATGCGTAATGAATGGGAGCAGATAACTGGTAAGACAATAGCCCGCTACACGCGCAACATTCAGCTTAACGATAAAAAGTTGACGATTTATACAAACGTCGCCGCGCTACGCCAGGAATTGCTATTGGGGAAAGTGGCGTTGATGGCAACTATCAACAAATATTTTGACGAGCAAGTAGTCACGGAGATTCAGGTTAAGTAAATTCCTTGGTACATCTCGGCTTAGTCGCGTACTATCTTTATTCTCATGAATTCTTTTGGAAGCTTGTTGCGATTGCACATTTTTGGCGAATCACATGGGCATGGAGTAGGGGTGACCCTTGATGGTGTCCCTTGTGGAATTGCCTTGACTGAGGCCGATTTTCAAGAAGACTTGAGCAGACGACAAGGAGGAAATCAGCCGGGTACGACGCCTCGCAGAGAAGCGGATCTTCCTCAGTTTTATTCTGGCCTGTTTAATGGTATGACGACTGGTGCGCCACTTACTATCTTTTTTCAGAATGATAATGTGCGTTCTGATACTTACGAAGCCCAAAGGGCTATTCCACGCCCGGGTCATGCAGATTTTGTAGCGCATCATAAGTTTGGTGGCTACGAAGATTACCGAGGAGGGGGACATTTTTCCGGACGACTCACAGTAGGGATTGTTGCAGCAGGTGTAGTTGCAAAAAAGATATTGCCTGGTATTAGCATCCGTGCTACGCTAATAGAATTGGGCGGACAGGCTACCATTGATGCCGGTTTGGCATTTGCCAAGGCACAGGGAGACTCTGTGGGCGGAATTGTGGAATGCCGTGTAGGTGGCTTACCTATTGGTCTTGGTGAACCCTTCTGGGATTCATTAGAGTCCCTGTTGGCTCATGCTGCATTTTCAATTCCCGCAGTTAAGGGCATTGAGTTTGGGGCGGGCTTTGCGGCAGCACGTATGCTGGGTTCCGAGCATAATGATGCACTGGAATCAGCTTCCGGACACACAGCCACCAACCATGCCGGCGGTATTGTGGGTGGCTTGAGTAATGGGAATGAACTTGTGTTCCGAATTGCAGTCAAGCCGACTTCCTCCACACCAAAACAACAAAATTCACTCAACATTCAATCGGGCGAAATTGAAAGTTTTGCCGTAAAAGGACGTCATGATTTGGCTATTGCCTTGAGAGTGCCGCCTGTGCTGGAAGCAATGACCGCATTGGTACTAGCAGATGTTCACTTGTTGAATAGGGCTAGGTAGGTTGGTTATTAATAGAGGTAGTCGCTCATCTTTCCTGCGAATAGTTTGTTGCAAATTCGTCAGTTAATTTGTCATAACTGCGGCAGCTGCGCTTAATACCTGCAATTTTTTCTTAAGAATTTTTGGGCGACCGCTGCCTTGTCAGGTGTAGTTATCCTTAGCTGTCAAGAATTACCTTGTTCATCTGGTGGCGCGGCTTTTGGGTGGATATTCCAACGATAACCAACCTGATTTTCAAAAATGAACACGAATAACTTCACCATAAAAGCACAAGAGGTATTACAGAACGCGCAACAAATTGCGTTTAACGCCCAAAGTCCCACTATTGATGCTACGCATCTGCTCAAAGCCTTATTGGAGGATACTGACGGACCAATTGGCTACCTTTTGAAGAAAGCAAATACCAACCCTTCTTTTATCGAAACAAAGCTCAATCAATTAATTGATAAGGGCGCAAAATTGCAAGGAGGAACACCTGCTCAGAATCTTTCTCGCGAAGCTAATAATGCCTTGATGCGGGCAACTGCCATCCTAAAGACATTCGGTGACGAGTTTGTTACCCCCGAACATATTTTATTAGGGCTGCTCCAGCAAAACGACGAAACATCAAAGCTGCTAAAAGATGCAGGATTGGAGGAGAAATCATTAGTTGCCGCTATAAAAGAGCTTCGCAAAGGGAATACAATTAATTCCCAGACAGCAGAACAGCAATTTCAAACTCTGGATCGTTATGCCAAGAATCTAAATAAACTAGCACAGGAAAATAAGCTAGATCCGGTTATTGGCCGAGATGAAGAAATTAGAAGAACCCTTCACATCCTGTCCAGAAGGAGTAAGAATAATCCCATCTTGGTGGGGGAGCCAGGCGTAGGAAAGACGGCAATTGTGGAAGGACTTGCGCACCGAATTATTAATGGCGATGTTCCCGACAACTTGAAAAGTAAGACGATTTATGCGCTAGATATGGGGCAACTCATTGCAGGCGCGAAATACAAAGGCGAGTTCGAAGAGCGATTGAAAGGAGTAGTGAAAGAAGTGGCGGAAAGCAACGGAGAGATCATCCTTTTTATTGATGAAATACATACGTTAATTGGAGCAGGTGGTGGCACTGATGGCGCAATGGATGCCGCTAATATTCTAAAGCCGGCCTTGGCCCGTGGAGAGCTTCGGGCTATAGGCGCGACCACACTGAACGAATACCAGAAGTATTTTGAGAAAGACAAAGCGCTAGAGCGCCGCTTTCAAAGAGTGTATGTGGATGAACCATCAGTTGAAGACGCCATCTCTATCCTGCGTGGCTTGAAAGATCGGTACGAAAGCTATCACGGCCTACAGATTAAGGATGCCGCCATTATTGCAGCCGTAGAACTTTCAAATCGATACATTACCGACCGTTTCCTGCCCGATAAAGCTATTGACCTTATTGACGAAAGCGCGGCAAAGCTGAAATTGGAAATGAACTCCATGCCCGAAGAGCTGGATGAATTGAACCGAAGGATACGACAATTGGAGATAGAGCGAGAAGCCATTAAACGGGAGGGAGATGACGAAAAGTTGAATCAACTCAATCATGATCTGAACAACTTGCAAGTGCAGCGAGATACGTTAAAAGCAAAATGGTTGGAAGAAAAAGAATTGGTTGATCAAATCAATGAAACTAGAAGCTCCATTGAAGGCCTGAAAGCGGAAGCTGAAAAAGCCGAGCGGGAAGGCGACTATGGTAGAGTAGCAGAAATCCGCTACGGACGAATTAAAGATCAAGAAGCAAAAGTGGCATCCCTAAATGAGCAGCTTCACGCCAAGGATGAACAACACAAACGCTTGATGAAGGAAGAAGTGGACGCAGATGATATTGCGGAAAATGTAGCAAAAGCAACCGGTATCCCGGTGCAACGCATGATGCAAAGCGAACGGGTAAAGTTGCTGAGCCTGGAAGAAGAATTGCACAAAAGGGTAGTCGG
>JAFDYA010000094.1 GCA_018267675.1 Bacteroidota bacterium | reverse complement strand
GTTTATCATCCGCAAACTTATTGAGCGCGGTATTGTAAAAACAGTAAAAAGCGCCAAGAAAATTGTAGAACGCAAGGAAATGGTGATTTGGGATATCCTGGAAAATGTATTGAAGGGCCACCCAGTATTGCTCAACCGTGCCCCTACCCTCCACCGCTTATCTATCCAGGCCTTCCAACCCCGGATGATTGAAGGTAAAGCCATTCAACTCCACCCCTTAGTTTGTTCTGCCTTTAACGCCGACTTTGACGGGGACCAAATGGCGGTACACGTCCCCCTATCCAACGCAGCCATCCTAGAAGCACAATTGCTCATGTTGGCATCGCATAATATCCTTAACCCGCAGAACGGTACTCCAATTACCCTGCCTTCTCAGGACATGGTGTTAGGACTCTACTACCTCACAAAGGGAAAACGGACAACCGCCGATGAGAAAATTAAAGGTGAAGGGATGACTTTCTATGGTGCCGACGAGGTAATCATGGCCAACAACGAAGGTCGCTTAGACCTTCATGCTTGGATAAAAGTCCGTGCAGAAGTCCGGAACAAAGAAGGTCAATTAGAGACCAAATTGATTGAAACAACCTGCGGACGGGTCATCTTCAACCAATTTGTACCCAAACAAAATGGCTATGTAAATGCTATCCTGACTAAGAAATCCCTGCGGGAAATCATCGGGGTAATCCTGAAAAACACGACAATCCCAGAAACAGTAGCCTTCCTGGATGATATTAAAACCCTCGGTTTCCGCACCGCCTTCCGTGGTGGCCTTTCGTTCTCTATCAATGACCTCACCATCCCTGAAGTAAAAGCAGAATTGGTGAACCATGCCCAATCTGAAGTGAACGAAGTGATGGACAACTATAACATGGGTCTTATCACGAACAACGAACGCTATAACCAGATCATTGACATCTGGAGCCGTGTGGACACTCGCGTTACAGAAACCTTGATCCGGGAAATGTCCACAGACAAGCAAGGCTTCAACTCTGTGTATATGATGCTGGACAGCGGTGCTCGTGGTAGCAAACAACAGGTAAAACAGCTTGCCGGCCTCAGAGGCCTGATGGCTAAACCGCGTCGTTCCGGCTCCAGTGGCTCCGAAATTATTGAAAACCCCATCCTTTCCAACTTCAAGACAGGCTTGTCGGTATTGGAATACTTCATCTCTACCCACGGTGCCCGTAAGGGTCTCGCGGATACCGCCCTTAAAACAGCGGATGCCGGTTACCTGACCCGTCGTTTGGTGGATGTGGCACAAGATGTGGTCATCAACGAAGAAGACTGTGGTACCCTGCGCGGTATTGCCACAACTGCGTTGAAGGATAATGAAGATGTTGTAGAATCACTCTATGATCGTATCCTGGGTCGTACCTCTCTTCACGATGTATATGACCCATTGAATGACACCTTACTGGTGAAAGCCGGTGAAGAAATCACCGAAGATATTGCGCGCACTATTGAAGATAGTGCTGTGGAAATGGTGGAAATTCGCTCCGTACTTACCTGCGAAAGCCGCAAAGGTGTCTGCACGCGTTGCTATGGTAAAAACCTGGCAACAGGCTATATGGCCCAAAAGGGTGACGCTGTCGGTATCATCGCAGCACAAAGTATCGGTGAGCCGGGTACACAGTTGACCCTCCGTACCTTCCACGTGGGTGGTGTGGCCGGATCTTCTGCTATTGAAAGTAACTTGGCCGCTAAGTTTGACGGAACCATTCAGTTTGATGGCTTGCGGACCACCTCCTACACCAATGATCAGGGCGAAAAAGAAACCGTGGTTATCGGTCGTACCGGCGAAGTGCGGATTGTAGATGTGAAAGCGGATCGCCTACTCATCACCAGCAACGTACCTTATGGCTCTATCCTAAAGGTGAAAGATGGTCAAAAAGTAACCAAGGGGGATGTGATCTGTACTTGGGATCCATTTAACGCCGTGATCCTCTCCGAAGTGAGTGGTAATGTTCGTTTCGAAGGCTTAATTGAAGGGGTGACCTACCGCGAAGAAGCTGATGAGCAAACAGGACACCGCGAAAAAGTAGTGATTGAGACTAAAGACAAAACGAAGATACCGGTAATCAATATCGATGGTAAGGATCATAAAGGGTACAATATTCCCGTTGGTTCACACATTGTCGTTCAAGATGGAGAAACCGTACATAATGGTCAGGTAATCGTGAAGATTGCACGGGTGATGGGTCGTAGCCGAGATATCACCGGTGGTCTTCCACGGGTTACCGAATTGTTTGAAGCCCGTAATCCAAGCAACCCTGCGGTAGTTGCAGAAATTGATGGGGTCGTCACCTTCGGTAATATCAAACGCGGTAACCGCGAAATATCCGTAGAAAGCCGCGAAGGCCTAGTGAAGAAGTACTTGGTGCCACTTACCCGCCATATCATGGTGCAGGATGGCGACTTTGTGAAGGCCGGCAACTCCCTATCTGATGGTGCGACAACACCAAGCGATATTTTGGCCATTAAAGGACCGTTCGCCGTACAAGAATACTTGGTAAATGAAATCCAAGAAGTATATCGTTTGCAAGGGGTAAAAATCAATGACAAACACATTGAAGTGATCGTTCGGCAGATGATGCGCAAAGTGACCATCGTCGATCCGGGAGATACCAAATTCTTGGAAAACGACACCGAAGACAAGGCAGACTTCCAGGAAGAAAACGACTGGATCTTTGACAAAAAGATTGTGACCGAAAGCGGAGACAGCGAACTGTTCAAACCCGGACAAATCGTGAACCTTCGGGAAGTACGGGAAGAGAACTCCTTGCTTCGCCGAAATGATAAGGCACTTGTTCAATATCGTGATGCCGCTCCTGCCACTTCTGCTCCCCTGCTATTGGGTATCACCAAGGCATCTTTGGGCACTCGTTCTTGGATTTCCGCAGCTTCCTTCCAGGAAACCACTAAGGTACTTTCCCAAGCTGCCATCAATGGTAAGACGGATACCCTACAAGGCCTTAAGGAAAATGTGATCACCGGCAACCTGATCCCGGCAGGAACAGGTATGCGGGACTTCAATGACATTGTGGTGGGCAGCAAGGAAGAGATGGAACTCTTGATGAATGCACGTGCCGTACTTGAATTTGATGAAGATGAATAAGATCTGATTTTCAGATTACACACTAAAAGAAGCTGCCCATTGGGGCGGCTTCTTTGCTTTTAGGCTATGCCGATAAAAGTATAGAACTATGCCCAACTCTCGTTTCGTCGCAAAGTTTGGCCAAGCTGGTGGGAATAGAAATGGTAATAGAATTTTGCGGCTTTGAAAATCATTGGGAAGCAAAGTTGTTTTATGTAACTTCCAATTTATTCCAAACCATAAACTAAGACTGACCATGACCAATTTTCAATCATTCACCCAAAAGTACGCCCTCTCCAAAACCCTCCGTTTCGAACTCAAACCCATCGGGAAGACCAAAGACCATATTGAGGCAAAAGGACTGTTAGCGCAAGATACCAATAGAGCATCTGCGTATCAAAAAGTCAAGAAAATTATTGACAACTACCACAAGTATTTTATCGACTTGGCAATGCAGGATGTGAAACTGAGTAAACTCAGTGATTTTCAAGAATTATATTTTGCTACTGCCGATAAGAAAAAGGACGAGAGCTATAAAATAGAAGTTGAGAAAGTACAAACCGATCTGCGAAAAGAAATTGTAGCTGGATTTAAAGCTGATAGGGTAAAAAGTATCTTCGATAAATTATTTAAGAAGGAGCTAATCACAGAAATTTTACCCAGCTGGTTAGATGAAAACGGCGGGAGTAAAGAATTAGTTGCGGAATTCAAAACCTTTACTACATATTTTACGGGCTTTCACGAGAACCGCAAAAATATGTACTCTGACAAGGAACAAAGTACTGCCATTGCTTATCGCTTGATACACGAAAACCTACCCAAGTTTTTGGATAACCTAAAAGTCTTTGAAAAACTGAAAGGAGTACCTGAGTTATATGCGAAATGTACCCAACTCTATACCGACATTGAAGAATATCTGAATGTTAGAACTATAGATGAAGCCTTTGAACTAGCGTATTTCAATGAGGTGCTTATTCAAAAACAAATTGATGTTTATAACCTCATAATCGGTGGTAGAACTGCCGTAGAAGGTACTACAAGGATTCAGGGTCTAAATGAATATATCAACCTATACAACCAAACCCAACAAGACAGAACCAGTAGAGTACCCAAACTAAAACCACTCTACAAACAAATATTGAGTGATAGAGAAAGCATTTCCTTTTTGCAAGATAAATTTGATAGTAGCCAAGAAGTCTTAGCTTCCATCAATGAGTATTATCATGCCAATGTAATTTCATTTCAATCAGCTGAAAATGAGGGAGCCGAAAATGTTTTAACCCGAATCAAAGAATTATTAGATGACTTGAACAGGTATAATCTTGCTCAAATCTATATCCGAAACGACCGCTCGCTTACCGATATTTCACAAGCTCTTTTTGGTGATTTCAGTATCATTAAAGAAGCTTTAAAATTCTCGTTTATCAGCACTTTAGAAATTGAAAAAAAAGTATTGAGTAAAAAGCAAGAGGAAAGTATTGAGAAATATTTGAAGCAAAGTTACTTTTCCATAGTCGAAATTGAAACTGCCTTGCAGCAATACAAAGGTGAGAATGATGCACTAAAAGATTTGGGAGAAAATGTAATTGCAAGCTATTTCAAAAATAACTTCAAAACCAAAGTCAATGACAAAGACTATGATTTAGTGGCTAATGTTACGGCTAAATACAGTTGTGTAAAAGGAATATTAGAAAGCTATCCTGATGATAAAAAGCTGAACCAAGAGCAAAAAGACATTGACAACATCAAAAACTTTTTGGACAGCTTGATGTTGGTATTGCATTTTGTAAAACCACTCATGCTACCCAAAGACAGTACTTTAGAAAAAGATGCTAATTTTTACAATACTATATTGCCCTACTATGAGCAGTTGCAGCATTTGATTCCGCTGTATAACAAAGTACGAAATTTTGCTACTCAAAAAGCGTACAGTACTGAAAAGATAAAATTGAATTTTGAGAACAGTACCTTGTTAGACGGTTGGGATGTTAATAAGGAAACCGATAATACTTCTATTTTATTTAGAAAAGGAAATGATTATTTTCTTGGGGTGATGGACAAGAAGCACAACAATATTTTCAGAAATCCGCCAAAAGCAAACACCGATAATACTTATTCCAAAGTCAATTACAAATTGCTACCTGGAGCAAGTAAAATGCTGCCCAAAGTGTTTTTTAGTGCTAAGAATATTGGATTCTATAACCCTTCAGAAGAAATCCAAAATATACGCAATCACGGTACACATACCAAAAGTGGCACACCACAAAATGGTTTTGAAAAAAAGGATTTCAACCTTTTGGATTGTAGAAAGATGATTGAATTCTTTAAAGATTCCATTGCAAAACATCCGGAATGGAAGCAGTTTGGTTTTAATTTTTCAAATACTGATAGCTACGATTCTATTGATGGGTTTTATCGTGAAGTGGAAGCACAAGGTTACACCATTTCATACACAGAAATTGATGATGAGTATATCAACCAATTAGTAGAAGACGGCAAACTCTATCTCTTCCAAATCTATAACAAAGATTTCTCTGAATTTAGCAAAGGAAAACCCAATATGCACACCCTGTATTGGAAAGCCTTGTTTGAACCAGAAAACTTGAATGATGTTATCTATAAACTGAATGGTCAAGCAGAAATTTTCTATCGTAAAAAATCTATCCATGACGATAAAAAAATCATTCATAAAGCCAATGAAAAAGTGGCTAATAAAAACCCACTCAATACCAAGAAAGAAAGTTTGTTTGCCTACGATTTGGTAAAAGACAAACGATTTACGGTGGATAAATTCCAGTTCCATGTGCCCATCACTTTAAATTTCAAAGCAAAAGGCAATGACTTTATCAACCAAGATGTTCTAAGCTTTCTCCAAAACAACCCCGATATCAATATCATCGGTTTAGACCGTGGCGAAAGACATTTGATTTACCTAACCCTGATCAACCAAAAAGGAGAAATTCTACAACAGTTTTCTTTGAATGATATTGTCAACGAACACAACGGTGAAACCTACAAAACAAGCTATAAAGTGCTACTGGACAAAAAAGAAAAGGAAAGAGCCGATGCTCGTGAAAACTGGGGAACCATAGAAAACATCAAAGAACTAAAAGAAGGCTATATCTCCCAAGTGGTACACAAAATAGCCAAAATGATGGTGGAGTACAATGCCATTGTGGTGATGGAAGACCTGAACATGGGTTTTAAACGAGGACGATTTAAAGTAGAAAAACAAGTGTATCAAAAGCTGGAAAAAATGCTGATTGATAAGCTCAATTATTTGGTGTTTAAAGACAAAGCACCCGATGAAGCTGGTGGTTTGTACAAGGCTTTGCAGCTTGCGAACAAGTTTGAAAGTTTCCAAAAAATGGGTAAACAAAGCGGCTTCCTATTCTATGTTCCTGCATGGAATACCAGTAAAATAGACCCGACCACCGGATTTGTCAATTTATTTTTCACCAAATACGAAAGCGTAGAAAAAGCTCAAAAGTTCTTTGAAAATTTTGATAGTATTTGTTTCAATATGAATGAAAAATTCTTTGAATTTGCTTTTGATTACAACAAGTTCACGGAAAGAGCAGCAGGCACTAAAACAAAATGGACGGTCTGTACGCAGGGAGAAAGAATTTTAACCTTCCGAAATCCAGAAACCAACAACCAATGGGATAATAAGGAGATCACCCTAAGTGAACAATTTGAAGATTTGTTTGGAAAATATAATATCAGTTATGGCGATGGAACTTGCATTAAAGCACAAATAGTTGCACAAAATGAAGCCAAATTTTTCAAGGAATTGATGGATTTGTTCAAACTCAGCTTGCAAATGCGGAATAGCATCACCAATAGCGAGCTGGACTATTTAATCTCTCCTGTAAAAAATGAAAGCGGAGTATTTTATGACAGTAGAAATGCTGATGAAACTTTACCCAAAGATGCCGATGCTAACGGTGCCTACCATATTGCCAAAAAAGGCTTGATGTGGCTCCGCCAAATCCACGAGTTTGAGGGTAATGATTGGAAGAATTTGAAATTTGAAAACACCAATAAAGGCTGGTTGAATTTTGTGCAAAATAAAAATGAAAAATTATGAACAACGACACCCAAATTATCATTTTTAAAACTAGCGATGAAAAAGTAGCTGTTGATGTGTTATTTGAAAAAGAAACGGCTTGGCTTTCATTAGAGCAAATAGCATTACTTTTTGAGCGTGATAAATCAACTATTTCAAGACACATTAAGAATGTTTTTGAAGAAAAAGAGCTTAGCTCTGATTCAACTGTTGCAAAATTTGCAACAGTTCAAACCGAGGGGAATAGGCAAGTTGAACGGGATATTGAATATTATAACCTTGATGTAATTATTTCTGTTGGTTATAGAGTAAAATCTCAACGAGGTACACAATTCCGCATTTGGGCAACACAGCGTTTAAAGGAATATCTTATTAAGGGGTTTGCAATAGATGATGAACGGTTGAAGGGTATAGGCGGAGGCAACTATTGGAAAGAACTGTTAGATAGAATCCGTGACATCCGTAGTAGCGAAAAAGCCCTTTATCGTCAGGTGTTGGATTTGTACACAACCAGTAGGGATTATAACTCTAAAAGTGAGGAAACTATTCATTTTTTTAAAGCCGTACAAAATAAATTGCACTATGCCACTAATCAACAAACTGCAGCAGAAGTGATTTATGACAGGGCAAATGCTGATAAGGAATTTATGGGACTCACCACTTTTAAAGGTGATTTACCTATACTGAACGAAGTTCGAATTGCCAAAAATTACCTTACTGAAGACGAATTGTTTATACTCAATCGTTTAGTGGCAGCATTCTTTGATTTAGCAGAAATAAAAGCCAAAGAACACTCATTGATGAAGATGAAAGATTGGGTAGAGGAATTGGATAAGTTTTCGGGTATATACGGTAAGGGGACATTAAAAGATGCAGGAAAAATAAGTCACCAACAAGCTATAGAAAAAGCTGAAAATGAATACCGGAAATACGAAGTTAAAACGCTTAATGCTGTGGAAAAAGCTTATTTAGAAAATTTAAAACAAATAGAAAAAGAGATAAAAAAGAAAAAATGAATATTAAACTATTAAATCATTCTATAATGGAAAATTACAAATTAACCAAAGCAATTCGCTTTAAGCTGGAAAATAGCTCTGAAAACAATTTAATACTACAAAGTGTAGAACAGATAAAAAATACATCTTTCGACCTTGTCGCATTTGTATCAGACTTACACAATTTTATTGATGGTCTAAGGGGCTATCTATTTTTTAAGAAAAACAATGATACACTGAGTACAAAGCAAGGCTTGAGCATTAAAACTGCTTGGCTGAAGCTTTATGCTAAACAAGCTTTTCACGACAGTGAAGCAGTAAGGGATAAATCAAGACGCAAACAAACCAAAACCATAAGCGATTATGAAAACTTGACATTTGAAATTCAAAAACGTTTTGATGAGTTTGAGCAGATTTACAAATCCTTAGCCGATATAGCTAACACCCCACTCAATGCCCGCTCAAGGCATGCTGAAATTGGACTTTTACTCAAAAAATTAGCTAACAAACACAACCTACCCTACTTCGTTGATTTAGTTGAAAATACCGTAGATAAAAAAGAAGAGGGCGATTTAAGTATTCAGCTAAAATCTTTAGGGAAGCAATTAATTAATAATTCCTTATTAGGGGTACAAAAGTATTTACCCGAGCAATCTAGTGGTTTATTAATAGCTAAAGCAAGCTTTAATTATTATACACTCAATAAGAAACCTATTGATTATGCAAAGAAAAAAGAAGAGCAACTGAATAAACTTAAAATTACAGATTGGAATTGTCAGGATTTTGTTAGAAGCAGTCTATCTAACGTCATAAAAGAGGAAATAAAAAAAGGCGTAACTGATTTAGATGAACTAAGACAAAAATTGAAGAATGTAAAAGCCCAACAGAAAGCCACATTCAACGAGCTAATGACACAAGATATTAGCTATGAAAATTTAAAAGAAAATACCGAACTATATCTCTTCAATAACATTTCAAAACAAGAGTTTGACAGCTATAAAAAGCAGACAGAAGATATAGAAGCAAAAGCCACAAAACTAAATCAATGCACCAACGATAATGAAAAAAGACGTTTAAGAAGCGACTTGCAAAAGCTGAAAAAAGATAGAGGAGCAATGATGAATGCAGCGGATCGGAGGTTTTCCAGCAATTTTACCGTTTATAAAGTCTATGCAAATCTTTATCGTGATATAGCCTTAAAGCAAGGACGAATTAATGCCACGCTAAAAGGTATAGAACGGGAGCAAGTGGAGTCGCAGTTGCTACAATATTGGGCTTTGGTGCTTGCAGATGCTGGTGGCCATAAGTTAGTCCTCATTCCGAAGAAACATGCTGCCGAATGTTATCAACTCTTAACTACCGCAAATCAAAATGCAGTAACAGAACCCAATAGCATCTTTTGGTTTGAGAGTTTTACGCTACGGAGTTTGCGAAAGCTTTGCTTTGGAAATTTGGAAGCTGGCACTAATTCTTTTAATGAAAACATTCAAAGTGTTTTAAGAGAACATAGCTATTCTGAAATAGATAATAGAGGGCAAAACAAACAAGTAAGGATTGAAGGTGAATTCTCTTTTAAAGGCGATACACAAAAAATCATTAACTTCTATAAAGATGTATTGGGCTCAAGATATGCTCAATCTGTTTTGAACCTACCTTCTACACAACTAAGGGTAGAGGTTCTTGATGTAAATTTTGAAAACTTAGACGATTTTCAAATTGCCTTAGAAAAAGTTTGCTATAAACGATTTGCTTTAGTAGCTCATTCTGTTTTGGGTATAATTGAAAAACAATACAATCCTCAGATTTTTGATATTACTACTTATGACTTAAGGAAAGCGGTTGAGAGCAATGATAAAGCACACACTCAACTTTGGAAAGAATTTTGGACTACAGCAAATGAGCAAAATAATTTTGATATACGCATTAATCCCGAAATAGCTATTCAATGGCGGAATGCTAAAGAAAGCAGAGTGCATAAATACGGTAAAGATACAGCCCTGTATGATGAAAAGAAAAACAATAGGTATTTGCACGAGCAATTGACTCTTGTTACTACCATATCCGAACATAGCAACACCCCGACCAAAGTGCTTGCCTTTATGACGGATGATGATTTTGAAACTTCGGTTAATGCCTTTAATGAAAAATTCAATAAAGATGATTTTAAGTTTGCTTTGGGTCTTGATAATGGCGAAACAGAATTGGCTACATTGGGCGTTTATCTTCCTGCGTTTAAGCAAGAAAGTAACGAAGCCAGCATAGCTGAAATTAAAAAAATAGAAGAACATGGTTTTAAGGTGCTTACCATTACTAATCTATCTCATCAGGAAATAGATAAAAACGGAAAAGAGCGCAAGATTATTCAAAACCCATCTTACTTTCTGTTGAAAGAACAATATACCCGAACTTTTGGGAAAACTGATGAAGAGTATGCAGCTATGTTTTCTAAGCTGTTTAAACAAACTCAATTGCTCACTCTTGACTTAACTACAGCTAAAGTCATTCAAGGACATATTGTAACAAATGGCGATGTGCCTACCTACTTCAATCTTTGGATGCGACATGCCCAGCGTATGCTGTGGGATATGAATGACCACGCAGAAAAGCAAACAGCTAAACAAATATCCTTGAAAAAAAGCGAAGAGCTAAATCAAATAGAAAAAGAAAAGTTTATTGAATATCTCAATGTAACTAAAAACAATAAAAAATATTTTGCACTATCTAAAGCAGAAAAAACAGAATACACTAATTGGATTTACGCTATCTGGAACAGACAAACCACGAATTTGCCCGCTGAAAAAAACAAAAAATACGAATCAGTTAAAAAAGACCAACGCGTTGGCTATTACTCTAAACACGTCATACTAGCAGTTTGTTATATCGGTGAGGATTTACAATCGGTAACAGAAATTTTTGATGTTCGAAATATATTCAAACTAAGAAAAGATTTTTATGCCATTAAAACCGAGCAAGAAATTATTCAAGAACTCAACAACTACAACACCAATGAAAGCCGCCAGCAAATAGGTAATGAAGAATTAGACCTTAAAATCAACCATCTTAGAGCGGCTGTAGTGGCCAATGCTATTGGGGTTATTGATTCCCTATACCACTATTATAAAGACAAAACTCAGGGTGAAGGCTTGGTGGTCAAAGAAGGCTTTGATACGAATAAAGTAGCCGAGGATTTGGGTAAGTTTAGCGGCAATATTTACCGTGTTTTGGAAAGAAAACTGTATCAAAAATTTCAAAATTATGGCTTGGTACCACCCATCAAGAGCTTAATGGCTGTGCGAAGTAAAGGATTAAAAGATAATAAAGGAGTCATTTTGAGATTAGGAAACATTGGTTTTATTGACCCTGCAGGTACCAGCCAGAATTGCCCAGTATGCAATACGAAGTTTGGTAATCATCAAAACAACGTGGTTTGTGAAAATTGTGGATTCTCCACTCAAAACATAATGCACTCCAATGATGGCATTGCCGGGTATAACATAGCTAAACGTGGTTTTGAAAACTTTTCAAACCCTAGCTTATCAACAACAAACAGTAATAGAGCAGAGAACAACCGGAATAGAAGCAATAACCTGCCCAACAATAGAAATGAAAGCCAGCCGCTAACGGCTCTAGGAGCTGCACTGGCAGCAGCAGAAGCCAAAAGGAATAAGAAAAGAAAATAACTCCAAACTACAAGCTCTTTGACATACTGTAAAAATGCATTGCCATGGAAACCTACCTACCGATCAGCTTTTTGAATGATTTCATTTTCTGCCCCTATTCGCTCTACCTGCATCAGGTGTTTGATAATAGTAGCGAAGAGCTGTATAGTGCCGCACCCCAGCAAGTGGGCAAGCGGCATCATGACGCTATTGATAGGCAAAGGAAACAGGAAAAATCACCTAATGTACTCCGTGGGATATATGTGTTGTCCGAGCGCTTGGGTATCTATGGCAAGATAGACAGCTATTACCCCGCCGAACAGCGTTTGGTAGAAAGTAAGTATGCCATCACCACACTGTATAAAGGCTACTATTACCAGCTTTGGGCGCAATACTTTGCCCTGCAAGAAATGGGCTATCGTGTGGCGCAGCTTGCCTTTTTCTCCATCAAAGACCGAAAGACGCATCCCATTGCCTTACCGGATGCTGCCGCCTTCGCCGAACTACAGCAGCACATCCGCAAGATAGCCCATTATGACTTTGAACAAGAATTCGTTGCGAACCCCGCCAAGTGCCTGCATTGTATCTATGCTTCCCTTTGCGACAAAACAAATACCGACCATGTTTACGCATAAAGACATTGACAACCGCAGCCTATTTGTGATCAATGGTGTGGAACATCAACGCCTACGAGTGTCTTCAGGCAGGCTCCTGCTAGAGGATGAAGCCGGAACTGCAATTACCAAACTACCCTTCCCAAAAATCCTGAGCCTATTAATCATAGGACATACCACCATCACAACTGCACTTATCGAACATTGCAATAAGCATGGAGTGCCCTTGGTCGTGATGAAGCCCAACTTCCGACCGGTGTTTTACTTTGGCAATATGGCTGAGGCCAACTACCTCCTAAGAAAGCGACAGTATGAAAAAACAAATGGTGTGCTGGACATTGCACAAGCATTGATTCAGAACAAGCTTATGAATCAACACGCACTACTCCTAAAAACCAGGATTAAGAACCCTACGACCGAAACAGCATTGGGACAAATAATGCAGAGCCTGGAGCAAATACCCAGTACCCTCAACTACCGCGAGCTGATGGGCATCGAGGGCCGAGCGGCTAAGGTATTCTTTCAGGCTTATTTTGAATTTGCAGGCTGGCAAAGCCGACATCCACGGGTGAAACAAGATACCCTAAATGCTACTCTGGACATAGGCTACACCATGCTGTTCAACTACTTGGAGTGTATGGTTCGGCTATTCGGGTTTGACCCCTATATTGGTGTGTATCATCAGCTATGGTTCCGGCGCAAAAGCCTGGTCTGTGATCTTATGGAGCCCTTCCGCTGTATCATAGAGCACAAGATTAGAAAAGCATTGAAATACGGTACCTTTAAAAGCAGCGATTTTGAACAACATAAAGAAGCCTGGTATTTGAAACCAAGTCAAAAGCGGATCTATACCCAGGCATTCTTTGAAGCAATTATTGAACATAAATCCAGCATCTACAAGTACATTCAGAGCTATTACCGTTGTTTTATGGGTAGGAAGACTGCCCCTCAATTCCCCCAGTTCAGTTATGAGTAAAATAATCATCGTCGCTTACGACATTAGCAATACCAAAGTGCGGACAAAGTTCTCCAAGTTTTTAGCCCAGTATGGTGTAAGAGTTCAGTTTTCAGTGTTTGAAATTGAAAACTCGAAGCGCGTGCTGGACATTGTGATCAACAAAGTGGAAACTAAATTTAAAAAGCTTTTTGAAGCCGGCGACAGCATCTATATGTTTGTGACCGATAGAGAAAGCACCATTAGCTATGGCAGCGCCAGCCTTCTGGGCAAGGACCTCATCATTATTTAGCAATACACCAGCACTGCACCATTCGGAGCTGTGCAGGAAACATGGGCTAATAGCTTGTGTCCCATTAGTTTGCATTGCACGTCCCTGTTGCTACAGTAGCTAAGGGGGGTATATCAGTCCAAAATTTTTTCTTAGTAGACTATTGACAACAAGCAAAAAAGCGTGTACATTTGCCCGCAGAGGGGGCCTAAAAAGGCCTGAAAATTTCTACTATTGTAGATAAGGGTGGGAGCAATTCGCCACCCATCAAGGGGCCTAAAAAGGCCTGAAAATTTCTACTATTGTAGAT
>JAFDYA010000093.1 GCA_018267675.1 Bacteroidota bacterium | reverse complement strand
TGCTTGGTACTATCATACAAAAAATAGCCCCCTTCCCGGACACTTTGTACATCCGCTTTCATGCTTTGGGGATTCATGCAGACCATGAAATCTATACCTTCCCGCCGTCCCAAATATCCCTGCTCACTCACCCTGACCTCATACCAGGTGGGCAGGCCCTGAATGTTGGAAGGGAAAATATTCTTGGGTGTCACCGGCACGCCCATTCTAAAGATCGCTTTGGTAAAAAGTAAGTTGGCAGAGGCCGAACCCGTACCATTCACATTTGCAAAACGAATGACGAAATTATTGACAAGCG
The DNA here is from genome assembly GCA_018267675.1 of Bacteroidota bacterium. Taxonomy (GTDB): domain Bacteria; phylum Bacteroidota; class Bacteroidia; order Chitinophagales; family Chitinophagaceae; genus UBA1952. The sequence goes on along the minus strand of JAFDYA010000093.1, from coordinate 15,864 downwards.
AAGTATCCATAGGTACTAAAAACTGACTGGTTTTTGGACAAGGTAGAAAGACAATAGCAAAAGTTGAAATTTATGTTTCTGATTTTACGATGATCTATCCGGATAGTCAGATTCAACCCAAAATTTGAAATAGCATTAAGGCAAAGAAAATAGCGACTGGCATGCTTTAGAATCAATGCCCCTTTCGGTTTCTGAACTCAGGTGCCGCAATAGTCTCTTTACAACGATGAAATACTACAGCAGGGCCTAGACTAAATGTATCTAGGCCGCCGGAAAATGGTGGTACTCTGTATGAAATCGCTAAGCAAAATCTGGATAAATTTGCCTCCTTCATGCGCTCCAGCATACTGCTATTCCTACTGCTTTACAGCCACTCCCTCCTATTTGCACAGGGGAATCCGGCAATTGAGCTCAATATGCTGGCAGGAAAAGTGCTGAAGCATTCTTCAAAATTCAGCGCCCCCGTTCCCGAGCTCAGTTCGGGTATAGAAATGGCGTGGATCAAGCAAACTGTTGGGAGCAAAGATTGGGAGCAAAGACGGCGCTATCCCGTTTGGGGCGTGGGCCTAAGCGTTCTGCATTATGGGATCGATTCTATTTATGGAAATGTAATTGGGCTGTACCCCATGCTACAAGTACCCATCATTAGGAGCCAATCTCTGGAGTGGACCTTCCGGGCAGGACTGGGCATTGGCTATGTGAGCCGCCATTATGAACGAACACCAGCCTGGGACACGCTGAACAATGCTATTGGCAGTGCCATCAATAATTTCTCCAGCTTTGCTACCGATCTACGGTACCGAATTAATGCACATTGGCAGGCACAAATCGGGCTGAGCTTTTGCCACCTGAGCAATGGCGCCATGAAACAACCCAACCTCGGCATCAACCTATATGGTGCCCATATTGGGCTCCGATATGGAATAAATGCCCGCGAGCTACCAAAGCTAAAACGAATACTCCCTCGGCTGCCCAACCGAATCCTGCTCCAAGCCCGAGCCAGCTTCGCCATCAACGAAAGCGGCACCACAGATGGCCCTTTGTACAAGACTTATCTCGGCTCACTCTATGCCAGTAAGCGTTATGCCGGAAAGAATAAAATCCTACTTGGCATAGACTATTCCTACCACCAAAGCATCTATGCCTTTCAACGGAACAACGAAATCAACATTGGGTCGGAGCGAGCACACGCCTGGAAATCCGCAGTTTTTGTTGGTCATGAATGGCTCTTTGGGCGGATGAGCCTGATCACCCAAGTAGGCTACTACCTCAAGCAGGCCATGCTAAAAACTGATCCGTACTACGAGAAAATCGGGTACAACTATTACCTGATCAAAAGAGAGCAAGGAAGCATAAAAGAGTTAGCGTTATCCATCTTGCTCAAGACACATAAATCCGATGCCGAACTCGTGGAATATGGCGTTACGCTTGGCCTCTAGCCCAAACTAATATACAGGATTGGATGGCCGATTGATCCGTGGCGCATCGATCGCAGGATTGTAACGCCGAGGAGTATCGCCCAAGATCCGGCTGGATTGTTGCAAATTGATGGGCTTAATGTCCGTTTGCTTAGTGCAAGCACTACACCAAATTGTAAGCAATAGAGCAGCCACACAAGCTACTCGACAATGGGGGAATTTGAATAAGGTAATCATGATAGGATGAAATAGAATTAAAAGAAAAAATGAAGACGATGACTGAAGGCTGCAGTGCGTTCCCGGTATCCTTGGAGCACTTACTTTTTCACATCACCCCAAGGAGCCTTAGGGTCTTTAGGATTAGGCTTGCTGGGCTTGGATGGATTGCTGGATTTTGGCGCACTATAACCGGGAGTACTATCAATTTCCTTTTTACAGGAAGGCGCAAGGAGGAGCACCGCGAGTGCCAGAGGAAGAAGCTTTTTCATGTGGTTTGACTTTTGAAAATGAAGGATGATTTTGTTGGGTCAAAAATGTCCTTCTCCAACCCCGAAAACCCTCCCACCTCATAGGGGGAAATGAACCTTTAATTGGGTGATTTTTTTGGGTGACTGCCAAAAAAGCAAAGAATGGAGCCCTAAAAATTTCGTTTTCCACACTCGGGAAAACAAGTCCTTAAACCCTTGGATTTGCTATTAAATTTGCGCTTGGGGAAAAATGTATCAGTCAACACAATTTGACTGGGAGTAAGCTCGGAGCAATGCCGCACTTACCTCATTTTACCAACCAAATATTCAAACCATGCCCAAACAATCCGGCCCACTCCCAATCGAAGGAACATTAGGTGACTTAATATTCTACAAGACCATTCATGGCCATTTAGTACGCCGCAAGGGAAATCTGAATAAAGAACGCGTATCCACAGAGGCTGCTTTTGAAGGCTCTCGCAAGGCCTCATCAGAGTTTGGCCGCGCGGGTGCCGCATCTGGTCTGCTCCGCAACGAGATTAAAAAACATTGTCCTTATGTGGGTGATGGACAAACCCATGCCCGACTGAGTAAACTTTTTGGCGAGATCATCCGAGCAGATAAGACCCAGCCCGTAGGACAACGACAAGTGCAGTTGGAAAATATCGCCCCACTCAAACAATTTGAATGGAAGCAGGATCACCCCTTGAGCCGGAGTTTTTGGGGACAATGCGGTGGCAGCATGAGTCCGGAAGGCAAGCTCTGCATTACGATGAATGCTTTTGACCCTAAGCGGGATTTGGCCTGGCCACATGGTGCAACCCATGCAGTCCTATCTGTAGTATGCCTCTCCGCAAATTTTTCGGAAAGGAGTATTGTTAGTGATGCCGCCCAAAGTACCCCATTAGCTAAGAACAACATAGCGGTAAATCTGTCGCTAAATTGCCAAATACCCATCCTAGACAATAATATTGTCCTTGCCGGTATCGGCGTACAATTCTTTGAAGGGGAAAAGCCAATGATTGAGGGTTCTGGCTTTGGATTGGTAGGCTAAAGCTTTACACCAAGATTGTGCAATAGACTACTTCGCCAATCTGGGTGGTAGGAAGAATGGCAGGAATGACTAGCGTTCCAGCCTTAGACCCTTCTCTTCAAGCACTAAACGAGTAGCGCCTGCGCGCAATTCTTGCGCCTCTTTTGCCGCTTTGATAAAAGCCACAAAAAGCGGATGTGGGTGCTCCACGGTGCTCTTATATTCCGGATGAAACTGGCTCCCAATAAAGAACGGATGCTCCGGTATTTCTACTATTTCTACCAACCCTGTTTCGGGATTAATGCCGGAAGGAACCATACCTGCGGTTTCAAACTGCTCTTTGAAACGATTATTAAACTCGTAGCGATGGCGGTGGCGTTCGCTGATATTATGGCTATTGTAAACAGCCGCTATCTTACTTCCTTCCCGCAGGGTACAGTTGTAAGCCCCAAGGCGCATCGTACCACCCATTTGGGTGATTTCTTGCTGGTCTTGCATCATCGCTATTACCGGACTACCCGTTTCCGGGGCCATCTCTGTGCTATGCGCATCGCTTAGTTTAAGGACGTTGCGGGCAAATTCCACACAAGCCATCTGCATCCCCAAGCAAATACCAAAGAACGGAATACCTTGCTCCCGAGCAATACGAATTGCTTCAATCTTACCTTCAATACCCCGAGAGCCGAATCCGGGGGCTACCAAAATAGCATCCAAATGTTCCAACTTCTCCAGTGCATTCTCGCGGGTCAAATGTTCGCTATGGATATTCCGAACTTCAACTTTGCATTCGTTCACTGCGCCGGCATGGATGAGCGCCTCCAGGATGGATTTGTAAGCATCCTGCAACTCCACATATTTCCCGATTAGGCCAATGGTTACTTTACTCTTGGGATAGCGGAGCTTGTTGAGAAACTCGGTCCATTTCACTAAATTGGGTTCATCACCCAAGGGCAAATCCAGTTTTTGAAGCGTGATGATATCCAAACGCTCTTTCAACATTTCCATCGGTACCCCATAGATGGTGTCGGCATCTCGAGCTTCAATTACCGCATCCTGACGCACATTGCAAAAGAGCGCGATTTTCGTTTTTAGCTCTTTATACAAAGCCTCCTCTGTCCGGCAAACTAAGATATCCGGATTCAAGCCATTCTCACTCATCAACTTCACAGAATGCTGTGTGGGCTTAGTTTTCAGCTCTTTTGCCGCACGCAGATAGGGAATTAAAGTAAGGTGGATGACCACACAATTATGCTCGCCCAATTCCCATTTCAATTGACGTACTGCCTCCACATAGGGCAAGCTTTCAATATCCCCGACGGTTCCTCCTAATTCTGTAATGACGATATCATATTCCCCGGATTCACCCAAGAGCAGCATCCGTCGCTTTATTTCATCAGTAATATGTGGAATAACCTGTACTGTCTTGCCAAGATAGGCTCCCTCCCGCTCTGCATTGATCACATGTTGATAGATCCTGCCGGTAGTCACATTATTGGCCTGCGAGGTGTGGGTATTTAAAAAACGTTCGTAATGGCCCAGGTCCAAATCGGTTTCCGCACCATCTTCGGTCACATAACATTCGCCATGTTCGTAGGGATTCAAGGTACCTGGATCAACATTGATATAGGGGTCAAATTTTTGAATTGTTGTCCGGTAACCACGCGCCTGGAGCAGCTTTGCTAAGGAGGCCGCAATAATACCTTTACCCAATGAAGAGGTGACCCCTCCGGTCACGAAGATGAACTTGCTCATAATAATCCGACTTTCTTTTTAGGTGACCGGCGAGTGCCCTTACTCGCCTTTAAGGGTCGGGCAAAGATACAAGTCGAAGACTTGGTCTAAAAACAGAAAATTATTTCTCGTTTGTTATTACCGAAGATTAGCTGCCGCAATACGTGTCCGAAAAGGGGGCTATCCCGTCGGGGCACAGAATACCCCAATATATTCACCAAAAAAGAAAAACTGCTAATCAGCCATTTCTACACATAGGTAGCCGGCCTCACTCATCCTCTGCTGGAGCAAAGAGCCATTGTTAACGGTAGATTCTACACGGAGCACTCGATCCACGTCCTCCCGATCCACATTCCATTGCACAACGGTTTCATAGCCGGAAAGCAGCTCGTCAACACCTTCTAGATCATAATCACTATCAATATCAGTTTTGAAAACTAAAATGTTCATGGGATATACATGCTATTGATGAAAGAGGCTACAAATATATAGTCTCAAAAAATCTGAAAGCAGGATAAAGACGGCAAGCTACCTAATCCTATCGGTAAAGTACGGGCAGAAAAAGACGAATAATCCCCTATACGAATTTAAGGAACTGATAGGTTTTTTCTAGTAGTACAAATCCCGATTTTTACTCCTCATTTTTTGAACAAAACGTAAACAATATCTCCGAATAGGAGGGTACAAAAACACCCAAAATACTATGCGCTCCAACCACGAAATAGACTACAAAATTGTTGGCGAAGAAATGCAATACGTAGAAATAGAGCTTGACCCGCAAGAGTCAGCCATTGCTGAATCCGGCGCGTTTATGATGATGGATGACGGGGTGCAGATGAGCACCATTTTTGGAGATGGTAGCCAAAACAATTCGGGTGGTGGGATATTCGGCAAATTATTGAGTGCCGGCAAGCGGATGTTGGTAGGCGAAAGTCTATTCATGACCGCCTTTTCCAATGCGGCATCTACTAGGAAGAAAGTCTCCTTTGCCTCACCCTATCCGGGAAAAATCATCCCGATGGACTTACAAAAACTTGGGAATAAAATTGTCTGCCAGAAAGATGCCTTTCTCTGTGCCGCTAAAGGGGTGAGTATTGGCATTGAATTTCAAAAGCGCTTGGGCACTGGGCTTTTTGGTGGTGAAGGCTTCATTATGGAAAAATTGGAAGGGGATGGCATGGCGTTCTTACATGCTGGAGGCCACGTTCTGGAGCGCTACCTTACTCCCGGCGAAATGCTCAAAGTGGATACCGGTTGCTTAGTGGGTTTCACAGAAACCGTTGACTACGACATTCAATTTATTGGCGGTATCAAAAATGTTGTCTTTGGCGGCGAAGGCATGTTCTTCGCCACACTCCGTGGTCCGGGCACTGTTTGGATTCAAACCCTACCGGTGAGTCGGCTTGCAGCCCGCATCCTCCAATATGGCACGGTGAAGCGCAAGGAGGAAGGTGGCGTATTGGGCGGATTAGGCAATATCCTGGATGGCGATGGCTGGTAAATGTTTTTAATAAAGGAGGCTGCTGCACGTCCTAGCCTACCTTAGCGCATGGACTACTTCCAAAACTTACGGGAGCAGCTGAAAGCTGAAAAAACTGCTGACCAACTCAACTTTCAACAACAAACTGCCCATGCAGCACCAGCACTAAGACGAGCTTCCGGCCTCACTTGGTATCCTATTGCTATCCGGGGCACAGAGCCTACCCGTGCAGAATACATCAGTGTAGAACTGGAGCGAACCACTCATCTGGAGCTTCCCCATCAATTCCGTTTTGGTGCTGCCGCCGCCCTATTCTCCAATCATAATCCCAAAGAAGACAGAATCAACGGCATCATTACCCATGCCAGTGGCAATAAGATGCGCATCACCCTCCACGACGAGGAACTACCCGACTGGAGCCGGAATGGGAAACTCGGAGTGGACCTGCTCTTTGATGATAATAGCTATAATGAGATGGAAGCTGCACTCAAAACAGCTTCCACAAGAAAAGAACAAGCTAAAGAAGGCCGCCTCATCCGGGTGTTGTGTGGGGAGCAAAATCCGGTATTCGACCCACTCCAGCCGACAGTTCCGAACGCAAGGCTTAACCCAAGCCAAGAACAAGCGATTCAGCACATACTAGCTGCTCAAGATATCGCAATCATTCATGGCCCTCCGGGCACCGGTAAAACCACTACGCTTGTTGCCGCAATAAAAGCACTCCAGTCCCGCCAAAAACAACAAATCCTTGTTTGCGCCCCCAGCAATACTGCTGTGGACCTGTTGGCCGAAAAATTGAGTCAGGAAGGCTTCAATGTACTCCGAGTGGGCAATCCAGCTAGAGTCTCCGAACAACTGAGCACCTTGACCCTTGAAGCAAAGATTGCTGAGCATCCTGCCAACAAAGACATTAAAAAACTAAAGAAACAGGCAGCAGAATTCAAGAATATGGCGCACAAATACAAGCGCAATTTTGGCCGTGCCGAACGAGAACAACGCAAAGCCCTCTTTGACGAAGCCCATAGAATCCTACGCGAGGTAGAACAAACAGAACAATACATCAGCAACGAAGTCTTTGACCGGGCAGACATCATCGTGTCCACTTTGGTAGGCGCCAATCATTTCTCAGTTCGGGAGCGCCGCTATGAGACTGTAGTGATCGACGAAGCAGGACAAGCCCTGGAGCCGGCATGTTGGATCCCGATCCTGAAAGCAAAAAAACTCATCATGGCAGGCGACCATTGCCAATTGCCCCCTACCATTAAATCCGAAGGCCCCAGCAAAATCGCACTTAGTACCACCTTACTGGAAAAATGTATTCGGCTATATCCGGAATCGGTAACCATGCTGGAAACACAGTACCGGATGCACGAACACATCATGAGTTACTCTTCCAAAGTTTTCTATAAAAATGCCCTTCGTGCACATGCTTCCGTGGCACATCATCTCTTGTTTGCCGGCGACCAGGCCCTGCTATTTATTGACACTGCCGGCTGTGGCTTCGAAGAAAAATTAGAGGGTTCCAGCAGTACTAATCCGGAAGAAGCTGCTTTTTGTATCAAGCACCTAGTTCAGCTCACAGAAGTATTAGGGCAGAAAACTACAGATACAGCCAGTCCGAGTATTGCAGTCGTATCTCCTTACAAACAACAAGTAGCGCTATTGAAAGAACTGAGCGATCATGCGCCCGAGCTCCGCAAATGGGACAGCTCTTTCTCCGTGAATACTATTGATGCCTTTCAAGGACAAGAACGGGACATCGTCTATATCAGCCTTACCCGCAGCAACTCCGATAATAGCATTGGTTTTCTCGCAGACGTCCGAAGGATGAACGTGGCCATGACCCGTGCCCGAAAAAAATTGGTCATTATCGGCGATAGTGCCACCCTTTCTGTACTACCCTTCTACAATGATCTGATAGAATATGCCCAAGCTATTGAGGGCTACGCTAGTGCTTGGGAATGGATGTAAAGACAGTTGGTTATGTAATTACACAAAATCAACACCTTTCCTAAGGCAGCAATAGGCTAATTTCGCGCCCATGCCACGCGATACTTCTATTAAATCGGTTCTTATCATTGGTTCTGGCCCTATTGTTATTGGGCAAGCCTGCGAGTTTGACTATTCCGGCTCCCAAGCTTCCCGTTCGCTCCGCGAAGAGGGGATCAAAGTGACCTTGATCAACTCCAACCCGGCCACGATCATGACCGACCCCATTGTGGCCGACAAGGTTTATCTCCAGCCTCTGACCGTAGAAAGCATTGAGCAGATCTTGGAAGAAAATGAAATAGATGCGGTACTACCAACAATGGGCGGGCAAACGGCGCTCAACTTGGCTAAAGAATGCGATGAACTGGGCATTTGGACAAAATATAATGTTCGGCTGATTGGTGTAGATATCAAAGCAATTGACAAGGCCGAAGACCGCGAAAAGTTTCGGCAATGGATGATAGAACTTGGTGTGCCTGTAGCACAAGCCCGCATCGCCAACTCCTTGTTGGAAGGGAAAGAATTTGCCCAAAAAATCGGAATTCCTATAGTGATTCGCCCTTCCTTCACCCTGGGTGGTACAGGTGGCGGACTCGTCTTTCAACAAGACAAGCTGGACGAAGCCTTAGAACGTGGCTTGAAAGCTTCTCCTATCCACGAAGTACTTGTGGAAAAGGCCGTGATTGGCTGGAAAGAATTTGAGTTGGAATTGCTCCGCGATGCTGCAGACAATGTCGTCATCATTTGCACCGTCGAAAACTTTGACCCCATGGGGGTACACACCGGCGATTCCATAACAGTTGCCCCTGCAATGACCCTATCGGACACAGCCTTCCAACTGATGCGCAACACGGCCATTAAGATGATGCGCGACCTGGGCAATTTTGCCGGAGGTTGTAATGTTCAGTTTGCCCTCAATCCCGAAACCGAAGAAATTATTGCTATTGAAATCAATCCACGGGTATCGCGTTCGTCAGCACTAGCCTCCAAAGCAACCGGATATCCTATCGCGAAGATTGCTGCTAAACTAGCTATTGGCTATACCCTGGACGAACTGAAGAACCCAATTATTCAAGACACATCCGCCTATTTTGAGCCGGCATTAGACTATGTAATCGTGAAAATGCCTCGCTGGAATTTTGACAAATTCAAAGGCGCTGATGACACACTTGGATTCCAGATGAAAAGTGTAGGAGAAGTGATGGCTATTGGCCGCACCTTTCCCGAAGCTTTGCAAAAAGCCTGTCAGAGCCTGGAGAATAATGCTACCGGACTTTCGTTCCTTTCCACAAACCGCCTCCGCCCCGAAGAGCTCTTGGAAACCTTGAAACGCCCACAATGGGATCGAGTATTCCGAATAAAAGAAGCAATGGCCGCCGGTATTTCTATCAAGACTATTCGGGAGCTGACACAAATTGACCGTTGGTTTCTCTACCAGATTCAAGACATCATCAATCTGGAAAAGAAAATAGCTGCATTAAAGCACCTAAGCGAATTTCCTGTGGACCTGATGTGGGAAGCAAAGCAAATGGGATTCTCCGATGAGCAAATCGCTGAACTCTTGCGCGATTGTACCGCAGATGAAGTCTATGATGCACGTAAGAAAATGGGCGTCACCCGTGTATTTAAGATGGTAGATACTTGTAGTGCAGAATTTGAAGCAAAAACACCCTACTTCTACAGCAGCTTCGAACGTCCTGCACTGGCCTAAACTCTTGTCTTTCCCTCCCACAAACACCCAATCATGAGCTCCGAAAAAATATCTGCATCTGCCGCACCAAAGCCAATGGGGCTTTATCCACATGCTCGCCGAGTGGGAAATCTCCTTTTCCTCTCTGGTATCGGCCCCCGCAATCCGGAAGATGATACCATTCCCGGCCTAGAGCTGGACAAACACGGCCAATTCAAATCCTTCGATTTTGAAGCACAATGCCATAGTGTTTTTAAAAACGTGAAAACCGTACTGGAAGCCAGTGGAGCCAAATGGGAAGACCTTGTGGATGTGACTACTTTCCTTGTGGACATGAAGCGCGACTTCCATACCTACAATAGGATCTACGCCGAATATTTTAAAGACGCACAGCCCTGCCGGACAACAGTAAGTGTTACTTCACTACCCAGTGCTATCGCGATCGAGTTGAAATGTATTGCCGTACTTCCCGAAACAACAAAATAGCCACGATACATTACCGACCCATAGCATAAATGCGTTCGTCCACTTTTGGTGGAATGCTACAAAAAATATGTAGTAGTATTAACCCTGTGTTACGCTATCTTCTGACACTTATCCTAGTCCTATGTTGCCGCATTTGGCTGTATGCACAGGAGACAAGCAGCAACTTCAAGGTGCTGGATGGGAGTATTGGACTTTCTCAAAACTCCGTCTATTCCTTGTTTCAAGACAGCAAAGGATTCATCTGGATTGGCACCGCTGAAGGACTCAACCGATATGACGGCTCGGAGATGAAGGCCTTCAAATCTGCCTCCGATACAGCTACCCCTTTCTACATCCGCGACAATATATTCGAAGAAGACAATCGGTATCTATGGTTCAGTAGCGAAACCGGTATTTGGCGCTACGATCGGCACAACAATCAATTTCAACTAAAAATTGCAGCCAAAGATTATGTCTTTATTCCTTTATCCTTGGAGTCCGATGGTCGTTTATTCTATTTCGATTACCGAAAAGGTGTCGTTCGTTTCGAAATAAAAACAGGGAAAAGCCAGACCTACCACTTTCCCTTCTCTCCAATACAAGCGAAAATACACTACCCCGGAGCCGTAAAACAGGGATCATTTTGCTGGATCCGACTCTATGAAGACGATGGACTCTGGAGGCTGGACACCCGAAATAACAGCTACCACCATTTCTTCCCAGGCCAAAAAATGCAGAGTATCGCATCTGATGGAAACCATGTCTGGACTGTGTCTCAGGGAAAACTACTCCAAATAAGCGACTCAGGAACCATTATAAAAACCTTCCCCTTCAACGACTTAAAACCTGCAGAAAAGATCTGCATTGTCAACGATAAACAAGGAAGCTATTGGGTGAGTACAACAAGCGACGGCCTGCTTAAATACGACAGCGCCGGAACACTATTGCAACAATTCCGGAGCAACCCAAATCTCCCCAATGCGCTACCCTCCAACTACATTACTACCCTACTTCTTGACCGGCAACGCAACCTATGGATTGGAACCGATGGTGGCGGCCTCGCTCGGCTAGATTTAAAGCCTCCGACATTTTCAAAATTTCCAGACAACCCTAGTCAATATTCCTTACTATCCGACTTCTTTATCACGGCACTCTATGAAGATATTCTCGGAAATTTTTGGTTCAGTACCCTAAACGGGGGACTGTATCGGTTCAATCCAACTAGTGGAATAGTACAAGCTTATCCTTGCCCAGCTCAATTGCAGCGCATCAACAAAATATACCCGATAGGGGATCATGGACTATTGTTGGCCGGACAGACCGAATACTGCTATTTTAAGGACGGGAAATTTTTTACAATACCCTTTAACAACGTACCGAAAACCCGATTTTTTACCAGCAATATTGTATCGATAAATGCTAGTCAGTTCGTTGCCGCCACTTCATACGGACTCCTGCTTATTGAGCAAGAAAACAAGCAATGGCAGGGCCGTATCGTTCCTTTATCCGGATATGAAAAAGACCCAACGACCGACATCATCGCCGCCGCCGGAGTGGACAACTTCTGGGTGTCCCTCGCTGGGAAAGGGATAGTACTCGTCCATTTTGACGGGAAGCAATTCAAAATCATTACCCATCTGTTTCGGGACCAACGCATCACTAGCCTACTACAGGACAACAAAAACAAAAACATACTTTGGGCAGGCACCTTCACCGGTTTACTCCAGCTCAACATTACCCAAAACACCTTGCGAAAAATTGGTGTTGCCAATGGCCTGCTCAATGAGCATATCTATGGAGTAGCACAAGACGAACAGGAAAACATATGGGTGAGCACAAATGCAGGACTATCCCGAATTTCCAGCCAAGGAAAGATTGAAAACTTCAGCCAAGAGTCCGGCTTGCAGGGCAATGAATTCAATAGTGGTGTCGTATTCAAAAATGAACATAGCGGACGAATAAGTTTCGGTGGCGTGAAGGGATTCAACTATTTTTCAGTCAATAGTGTTGCTGCCGATAGCTTCCGTGCTAGGCTTGCCATTGTAAAACTTTTGGTGAACGAAAGCGAAGTGCCCGATAGTATTTGGAACCAAGGTACACTGAGGCTACACCATTCCGAAAATGCGCTGAGCTTTCAGATTGCCGTTCTCGACTTTACCCGACCCGAAGCAAACAAAATTCGATATTGGCTGGAAGGCTGGGACAAAAAGCCGATACAAGGTAAACCGGGGATTATCCGATATGCCAATCTCCCGCCGGGCAACTATACCTTCCATGTTTCTGCGGCAGGAAGTAACAAACTGTATAGCCAAGAAACAAAAGTGAACATCCGAATCGTACCACCCTTCTGGAAACGGGGCTGGTTCTATGTCCTAGCTATTTCTTTCCTGATCTTTATTGTAGCATTTAGCGTTTACTTATTTGGTCAACGAAAACTAAAAAAAGCACAAGAGCTTTTGGCCAAACAACGCCTTCTGGAAAACGAACGACAACGAATCTCTCAAGACCTACATGACGAACTAGGGGGTGCCCTCACCCAGATCACCCTACTCTCCTCGCTTATCCCAATGAAGAAAAAAGATGATGAAGAGCTAAATAAAGAAGTGAATAAGATAAGCACCATAGCCCGTGGCGTAACAAAAAGCATGGGCGACATCATTTGGTCGCTCCACCCTCAAGATGACTCCCTGGCCGCTACACTTAGCTATATCCGCGAACAAAGCGTACAGTTCCTGAGTACCGCCACACTTCACTATACAATCGATTTTCCAGCGGACATTCCAAACATTCGGCTCAGTGGCGAACAACGGCGCAATCTACTCCTAGTCACCAAAGAAGGCCTCAACAATGTGGTGAAACATGCCGCAGCAACCGAGATTACACTCAAATGCAGCCTCCAAAACCAACGCCTGAACTTTACAATATCCGACAACGGAAAGGGTATGTCTAAAGCGAACCAACGACTCTTTGGAAACGGCCTCAAAAACATTAAAACAAGAATGCAACAAATTGATGGCGGTGTCGAATGGATACTTCCAGAGCGCGGAACCATCCTTAACTATTGGCTTCCCTTGCCGCATTCCGAGAAAAAATGACGCAGCCCTTTGTGAACAGAATGGATTTTATGAGTCCGAGCAGCTGATCAAAGCTTTTGAATAATGGCAAGCAAAAAGACGGAAATCATTCCTGTATCACAATTAGGCTGCTGAACCATTTGGGGAGGAAAAAGTATGTTGAGAACTTCGTCGAGGCAGCTACTCATTGCTTAGAAAATGGATCATCAACTCCTACCACTTTTTTCACCTTATGTTCCCGTACAGATTCAAGTATTTTTGGAGGAATGTACCCAGTAGTGATTATAGAAGATGAAGCCCCAACCCGGGAATATCTACGCTTGATCGTAGAGAGTACCGAGGACTTTTGTGTGGCTGCCGACTTTGGTGATGCAGAATCCGCAATGCTTTGGTTTGATACCGAAGCCAGCTGCGACGTGCTAGTGGTGCTCAGCGACCTCCAACTGCCCGAATTAAGCGGCATCGACTTCATGCAGTGGTTGCACCAAAAGAGAACCGATGTGCTCTGCCTCGTGCTTAGTGCCTATGATGATGCGGACAGGGTGTTTAAAGCCCTAAAAGCCGGTGCCGTCGGCTATATCTTAAAAGGTACCGATGCAGGGCAATTGGTGCACGCACTAAGAGATGTAATCGCCGGCGGCAGCCCAATGAGTAGCCAAATAGCCCGACGTGTAGTGACTGCCTTCTCGGACTTGCCCTATGAAGAGCCAACAGCCTGCCTTTCACAAAGGGAACATGAGATTTTAACCTGGCTGGCCAAAGGATTTTCCTACCAAGAAATTGCCGACAAAGTATTCCTTTCTGTGGAGACGGTGCGGACTCATATTCGGAATATGTACAAAAAGCTACAGGTGCGCAACAAGATGGAAGCACTCAAAAAGGCAAGGATGAAATAAGCATGACTACCTTACGGTAGTACCTTTAGCCTTCAATTAGTCCATCTCCAAGCAGTTGAATAAATTCATCTTCGTCCCTAAAGTAGCTACAGCACTATGTTTCCTCCTGTTGCTGCTGCTGAATATGCTGTTGTTCTTTGGTAGAAATCTCAGTCAGCTCCGGCTACCCTTTTTGCTGCATCGGTTCCCGGACTGTTACAGCCATATTTCCAATTGCTGCATTAGCTACCTATTGTTAGCTATTCCCTGCTTTGTATGGCTGCTGATGGGAGTGGGGATAAAGCCCATACTCCTCTACGCAGGCTTAATCCTGCTGGCGAATTTCGTTTATGAACTATGGTTGCCGATTCTCAATACCTGCGACCTTGTAGATGCCTACTATGGTGTAGTTGGCGTTATTGTTGCCCTAAGCTTCCTATTGTTGAGTCAACGCTTCGGACTAATGCAAAACCCAACAGCAACGCCTCCGAAAAGTAATTCCGAGGCATCAAAATGATGCACAAAACAAACCGATTTACTAAAAAATTTTTGGGCGCCCGGGCAGGCCATCCGCTCCAATCATTTTGCCCTAGCGGGACAAAATGGATTTCCACTACTGTCCTTGGCGCAGGAGGAACCGTATTTCCGAGCTTGCTCTTCTTTTACTTACAATCCTTGCAAAGAAATCGCTAAAGCTACAGCCCTACTCAAATTCGGCTAACACAAAAAATATTCCCCATCATGAATTTGGATATTAGCGAATTAACACTACCTTAGTCCTATCTTAAACTCGTTTGTATCCAAAACCCACAAACACCAATGCTTATGAAAAAGCAATGCCCAAACCTCGCCGCGCCAACTAACTTTGCGCCGCAAAATTTTAATCGCTACGCGCTACGCGCTACGCGCTACGCAGCCGCAGCCGCAGCCAGCAGCTTTGGCGCCAAGCCCTTTTCTATCTAGCCTTCCTGCTCATGCTGCCTAATTCAGCACAGGCACAAGGCCCCTTCTATCTAAAGGCCCATTGGGATTTTACCAATGCCTTTAGTACCGCCACCGATATATCTGGCAATGGCCATAGAGGCTATTCCGGTATTGTTGAGGTACAGGTTACTGGCATGAATGGGCAGCGGGTGCTCCAACAAAGTTTCAGCCAGAAGGCAACGGATACAGAACTAAAAATCAATACTGAAAAGCTTGCACCGGGCAGCTACCTCATTAATATTAATGCAGGAGCCACGGGTAGTCAACAGAAATTTATAAAACAATAGTATTCTATGAAATTTAAAATCATAATCATTACCTTGTTTTACCCTTTGTTGCTGATGCTATCAACGAATGTTAAGGCTCAAAAACCACAATATGTTCGAGATTGCGTCAATGGGACATTCGCAACAAAAAGTTGGGGTGGGTTAAGTCCTGCACCATTCTATGATACCACGCCACGAAAGCAACAAAACATATACTACACTAGGACATTTACACCCAAAGTACCTAGAGGATATATCACGGCGGGTTATATGAAAGCAGCGCCTAAAGAAGCGCTCTATTTTTCGAATGTGCGACCCAGGATTGGATATGGCTATAACGTATCGATCAGCTTAGGATGGACCAAAAAAGACAGCTTTCATATGGTGAGCCC
>JAFDYA010000092.1 GCA_018267675.1 Bacteroidota bacterium | reverse complement strand
TTGCGCCTTGATGCTTTTTTAACCTTTATCAGTATTAATATATTGATTGCCGACTTACCTTTGCGGCCATTTTAACAACATCACATCATTATGGCTGCGACAGCGACACCCAACACCAACATTCAGGAACTTCTTGGCGATAAGGCCAGCTATTTTTTGGAGCACGAATGCAAGACCATTAACAAGAGTCAGATTCATGTACCCGCACCAAACACTATAGATAATATCTGGTCCGCTAGCAACCGGAATAATCAGACATTGGGCGCGCTGCAAGCGATGTATAATAATGGTCGCCTTGCCGGTACCGGATATGTAAGTATTCTGCCTGTTGATCAGGGAGTGGAACATAGTGCCGGAGCGTCTTTCGCGCCAAACCCCGCCTATTTTGATCCCGAAAATATTGTAAAGTTGGCTATTGAAGGTGGTTGCAATGCTGTTGCATCTACGTTCGGTGTATTGGGCATGATGTCTCGTAAATACGCTCACAAAATTCCATTTATTGTAAAAGTAAACCACAACGAATTCCTTACCTACCCCAACAAGTTTGATCAAATCATGTTTGGCAAGGTGAAGGATGCCTGGAATATGGGTGCCCGCGCCGTAGGTGCTACCATCTATTTCGGCTCTGAAGAAAGTGGCCGCCAAATAGTTGAAGTCGCCAAAATGTTTGATTATGCGCATGAATTGGGCATGGCCACTATCCTTTGGTGCTACCTCCGGAACAATGGCTTCAAGAAAGACGGTGTGGACTATGCTACATCTGCCGACCTGACCGGTCAAGCCAACCACTTGGGTGTTACCATTCAGGCGGACGTAATCAAGCAAAAATTACCCACCAACAATGGTGGATACACGGCGTTAAACTTCGGCAAAACCAGCCCATTGGTTTATAGCCAATTGACTACCGATCACCCAATTGACCTAGCGCGTTATCAAGTAGCCAACTGTTATATGGGTCGTGTCGGCCTCATCAACTCTGGTGGAGAAAGCAAGGGTGCTACTGACCTCCAAGAAGCTGTGATGACTGCGGTTGTAAACAAGCGCGCCGGTGGTATGGGCTTGATTTCAGGTCGGAAAGCATTCCAAAAACCAATGAATGAAGGTATCGCCTTGTTGAACTCCATCCAGGACGTATACTTGGATCAAAAGATTACCATTGCATAAAATAACTCCAATAGATTTGGCCATCCGAAAGGGTGGCCATTTTTATTCGAAAAATCGCTCAGACTTGCCCCGCCTCTTACTACTATCATTGTGCTGTTGCTTGCTCTGCTTCTCGGCCTGCCGCAAGGATCTTATCCAAGCCAAACAGGTAGTACGGGTAGAGACGCACACCAAGAACCGCCTCAACGATATCTTATTTGTCAATGACAGCCTAGGATTTTGCGTTGGTGGTAGCCGCTTTTACGAAGCAGATATCCTAAGAACAATTGATGGGGGCGCTACCTGGCAACTCTATATTTCCAATGATGCCAAGAAAGAGTTGTTTGGATTGTGCATCGCACCATCCGCGGCGATATACTGTATTGGCTTTGAGGGCAACCTACTGCGCAGCTATGACCAGGGGATAACCTGGATACACCGGCAATTGCGCTATGAAGCCTATAAAGCAATCGCATTTCAAAATGCTACCCTTGCGCAATGTGTTGGCGGTATCTCTTTCTACCGCGGCGACGCCATGGTAATCGACAGCAACGGAAACGTTTTACAACACGACTCCTTGGGCTATGAACTAAACGATATTAAAATCCTACCGTCTGGCATTGGCTATCGCTGCGGCTACGGTGCCATCCAATACACCAACGATCATGGCGCAAGCTGGCACTGGGCCAGACTTAACAACGATAACTTCACTGCCTTGAGCATCACCGGACCGCAAAGTGCATTTGCTTGCGGTGGGGAAGGCAGTATTGCGCAAACCAACGACGCTGGGCATACTTGGAATATTCGCCGGAACGGCAACGATATCACCCATAAAAAATATAGGCTTCGGGATATCTTTTTTCTAAACAACCAAGAGGGCTATGCCGTTGGCGAAAAAGGAGTAGTCCTCTATTCCGATGATGCGGGACGACATTGGAGTGAGCTGGAAAATTTCACAAAAAGCAACCTACAGGCTATCGCCCAAGCAAGTAATGGTGCGCTCTTTGTATGTGGCGAAAATGGTGAACTCTGGAAAATTTTACCTTAGTCCTGGCACAACAAAAACTAGGCAGGCACAGCGGCAACGAAATAGAAATTCTTTTTCTTCCAGTATTGCTCTTTAAATTCTTGCAAAACCAAGCCCAGACTACCTTTCAAGAATTGCTCCAGGTTAAAAATTGAATAACCATGTTGGGCAAAAAATCGAAACACATCCTCAGGTTGCACCCCATAACGATCGCTTGCACCTAAGCCATGTTCGAAGATGACTACCGGATGTGACGCTGAAAGAATCCGCGAGGCTCCCTTCAGCACCAATAGCTCACCCCCTTCCACATCTATCTTGATCAAGTCCACCTTTTGATCTAATGGAATCACCTCGTCCATGCGAGCGGTCGGTACATAAATATTCGTATCCTGCTCATTGGGACGATCATATTCACGCTTCACCAAACCACTGTACGACGGATTGGTCACTACATAATTAAAGCTCGACATCCCCTTGCGATCGCTCAAGGCAGCATCCGATACGACTACCGTCTGCTGGCCATGATACTTTCTCTTTAAAGCTTCGTACAACTCCGGAATTGGCTCAAAACCCCAATGTCTGCCCGATGGTGCAGCCTTGAGCATCAAATCCAAAATCTCCCCTTTATGACAACCAACATCAACACAGTTGCTTGTTGGTTCGCATACTTTTTTAATCACCCGACGGGTAAGCAAATCATATTTCTGGTTTCGGGTAAGCGCAATTGGTGTATAGGCCAAAATGCGTTTAAGGAAGCGCTTCATTTAGTGAGGTCAAACTTAGGACATCGGCTGTACTTTTGCAGCGTTTTATTTAAGATAAAGGGTCGTTAATGCCCGAAGTAGTATTAATAGTTTATGAAAGGGTATCCACCAAGATGTCCTTACAAGTAGAAGTTTCACCAATTACATTATGCAAGCCAATCATTCCGAGCAAGAACTCGTCCGTCGGGACAAACTGAAACAACTTGAAGCACTAGGCATCAATGCCTATCCTGCACCTAGCTTCAAGATCACCCATAATGCTCAAGAAATAAAAGAAGGGTTCTCTGAGGAAACAGCGGAGCAATTCAAAAACATTTCCATTGCCGGCCGGATCATGGGCGTGCGGGATATGGGGAAAGCCAATTTTGCCGTATTGCAGGATGCTACCGGTCGCATTCAGCTCTATTTGAAACGGGATGAGCTTTGCCCTGGTGACGATAAAACTCAATTCAACACCGTCTGGAAAAAACTGATCGATCTGGGTGATATTATCGGCGTGACCGGATATGCTTTCATTACAAAAACCGGCGAAACCAGCATCCATGTAGAAAGCTTCACCCTACTAGCCAAAGCACTCCGCCCACTTCCGGTAGTGAAAGAGTTGGATGGTGAAGTGTTTGATGCAGTAAGTGACCCTGAGTTTAAATATCGTCAGCGATATGCCGACCTGATCGTGAATCCTGCTGTCCGCGAGACCTTTGTCAAGATGACAAAAATGAAGGCGGCCATTCGCAACTTCCTAGACGAACGAGGCGCCTTAGAAGTGGATACCCCCGTGCTGCAAAGTATCCCCGGCGGCGCCAGTGCCCGGCCGTTTATCACACACCACAATGCGCTGGATATGCCCCTTTATCTCCGTATTGCCAACGAACTCTATTTAAAAAGATTGATTGTCGGCGGCTTTGAATGGGTCTATGAATTCAGTAGAAACTTCAGAAATGAAGGTATGGACCGGACACACAATCCGGAGTTTACCATCTTGGAATGGTACACCGCCTATCAGGACTACTTCTGGATGATGGATACTACCGAGAAACTATTAGAGACGACCGCATTGGCAGTGAATGGCACTACATCCGTAACGGTTGGCGACAATACCATCAACTTTAAAGCACCCTTTGCCCGCGTCTCCATTTTTGATGCGATCCAACAACACACCGGCAAAGAAGTACGTGGCCTTGACGAGGCCGGATTGCGACAAGTTTGTGCGGATTTGAACATTTCGGTGCCCAACAATATTGGCAAGGGAAAACTGATTGATGAAATTTTCTCCGAGCGATGCGAGCAGCATTATATCCAGCCCACCTTTATCATGGACTATCCCGTGGAGATGAGTCCGCTCACCAAGAAACATCGTTCCGAAGAAGGGCTGGTAGAGCGTTTTGAACTCATGATTAATGGCAAGGAAATCGCCAATGCCTACAGCGAATTGAATGACCCAATCGACCAGCGAGCACGATTTGAAGAGCAAGTAGCACTGCTGGAACGCGGGGATGATGAAGCTATGTTTATTGACCAGGATTTCCTTAGAGCTTTGGAATATGGTATGCCCCCAACAGCGGGTATCGGCATTGGTATTGAACGATTGGCCATGTTGCTCACCGGGCAGCAAGCTATTCAAGATGTCCTCCTATTCCCCCAAATGAGGCCGGAGAAAACTACTTAATACTCCCCCATTCTTCAAAGAGAACAATGAAAAGCTACCTCCTTGCCTTGGCTTTCCTTTTTGCTCAATGCAATTTGAGCTATGCGCAGCAGTATCGGCAGAAAATTGAACATTGGCAAACAGAATATAAAAGAGAATTTCTACAAGACAACCGTAGCCCCTTGACGGCAAAGGATACTGGCTTGCTCCATTTTTTCCCTGTGGATAGTAACTATTGCGTTTTAGCTACACTCCAGCGAACACCACGTTCCAAAGCTTTTGACATGGCTACCCATTCTGGCAAGACCAAGAGATTTAAAATCTACGGAATCCTCAGTTTCAGCCTACCGCAGGCTAGTGACGCTACTCCTATCGAAACACAGAAAAAAGTAATCCAGTTGCCGATTTACGAAAATCTTGCCCACAAGCAGGACAGCTTTGCAGATTACCTTTTTCTTCCTTTTACGGATTTCACGGGCGGAGCAGAAAGCTATGGTGGCGGACGCTATATTGACCTTTTAAAAAAGAATATTAAAGGCGACACCCTTGAAGTTGACTTCAATAAAGCATACAACCCTTGGTGTGTATTCAAAGGAGGCTACTCTTGCCCCATCCCTCCTGATGCCAACCGAATACAACTGCGCATTCCGGCGGGAGAAATGATGCCGGACGAAACGATAAGGGCGAAAGAGTGAATACTCCCCAACCCAAAATTCCAGCATTGAAACCAAATTTTACAATAGCTTATTTGCTGTACTAAATAGCTGCTTTCTCCCTTGGTGAAACTTTTCGCGCTATTTGAGTTGCCGTTTCCCTAATTTACTGTGTCGGTAACCGTACAAAAAATACATAATCAGACCTATTAGGAGCCAAATCAAGAAGCGTTCCCAATTAGTCGTACCGGACTCACACAGTAAATAACTGCAACACAGGAATCCAAGAACCGGTATTAGCGAGAAACTCTTGAGAAAACTCAAAATTGACGTCACAAAAAACAATACAGAAAAAAAGTAAAAGGGCACTTTCTCTCTAAGGGCATACACTTGGCTACCCCCTTCATGCATATATGGGCTAAAGAATCCCGCTAAGCCGCCAGGGTAGAGTCTTTGAATTAATACAACACTACATAAAAAAAGCAGAGCCACTATCCATTTCCCATTGATGTAGGGCACCTTGTATTTGCTTTCCGGCTTGTCTTTTTGCATTTGCAGCTTAATGATTCCGCCACAAACCAAAACGAAGGCAAATAGTGTACCCACCGAGGTCAGATTCACCACTTCATTCAGGTTCATAAATAAGGCAGGAATCCCAACAACAATCCCGGTGAGGATTGTAGAAAAGCTAGGTGTCCCATACTTGGGATGTATCCGGGCAAATACCGGTGGCAGCAGGCCATCTCGACTCATACTCATCCATATCCTAGGCTGCCCAAGCTGGAAGACCAATAAAACCGAAGCGGTTGCAATCACCGCACTCACTTCAATAATACCGGCAAATCGCTGCGGCCACGCGCCGGGTAGCTGTCGAAAAACATAACTCAAAGGATCGCCAACATTGAGGTGGGTATAGCTTGTCATTCCGGTCAATACTAGCGCGATCGCGATATACACGACGGTGCAAATAATGAGCGAATTGAACATCCCTTTTGGTAAGTCCCGTTGTGGATTTCGGCACTCTTCCGCAGTAGTTGAAATAGCATCAAAGCCAATATAGGAGAAGAACACAGCCGCAGTACCTGCCATGACACCTGTCATTCCATTGGGCAAAAATGGATGCCAATTTTCCGGGGCTACATAAAAGGCGCCTGCAACAATTACCAGCAAGATCACGGCTAGTTTCAAAACAACCATTGCATTCATGCTTCGCTTACTTTCCTTGATGCCTACATAAATGATCCAGGTAATAATAAGCGTGACAAAGAAGGCCGGCAAGTCGCATATCAGGCGCATATTTCCGAATAGATGGGGCGCATTATTCCAAGCTTCAAGAGCATCCGCACTACCCTGCGCCTTTGCTGTCCAGTAATCCATCGTTAAATACCGTGGAATATGAATACCCAAACCTTCTAACAGAGATGTGAAATAATCACTCCAGGAAATTGCTACCGCAATATTACCAATCGCATATTCCATCAACAGGTCCCAGCCAATGATCCACGCGATCAACTCCCCGAACGCCACATAGGAATAAGTGTAGGCACTCCCACTCACCGGCACCATACTCGCAAACTCGGCATAACACATTGCAGAGAAGCCACAGGCCACCGACACAAACAAAAATAAGAGTACAATGCCCGGCCCTCCAGAATACGAGGCTGCACCGATTGTAGAAAAAATCCCCGCGCCCACGATGGCTGCAATACCCATGAAGGTCAAATCGCGCACACCAAGCACTTGGCGCAAATGCCCACCATGTTCGGCATCGGCCAGTTCACCAGCCTTAGCGGCCTGGATTATCTCGGGTACGGATTTCTTGCGAAAGAGTTCGGACATGGTTGTAAAATAACTGGGTAATTCTTGTTTTCGCTAAGCCTGCGGGTTTGATTTTCGCTCCACCTGTCATTCCAAATACAAAAAACACTGAAATAGCAAGCGTTTCGGGCTGTTGTTTGGTACATTTGACACTATAAAAAGCACAATTAAACCATAGGTTATGTCTCAGCAAATTGATGAATTCAACGAGTACCGTTCCAAGATGAATGATGTGATCCTCAACAAAAACAATAAAGTAATCAACCGGCTTTTTAACCTGGATACGAACACCTATACCGAAGGAGCATTAAGCACCCAAACCAAAGAAATGCTAGGGCTTGTTGCCAGTATGGTTTTGCGTTGTGATGACTGCATTAAATACCATCTTGGAAAATGCCACGAACAACAAGTGAGCACCGAGCAGATCTACGAAATATTTGCCGTGGCTAATATTGTCGGCGGCACCATCGTCATCCCGCATACTCGCCGAGCTGCAGAATTTTGGGAAGAACTATCTTCCGAAAATTAATAGTATGTTAAGAATGGCCAGCCAAGCACTATCTGCCTACGTTTGATGAATCAAAATTGCAAACCAAGATGGATTTGAATATCCCTTCGCTTCCAAGACTCTTTCACCTGATCGTAATTATTGTTCACATTGCTCAGTCCAAAAACATAACGTCCTCCTACAATTAGATGTTTCGTAACCTCCACATTTAGCCCAACAACGCCTGCAATACTGCCTTTTTTAAACAAACCCTCCGAGTCTTTCAAAAAGGCATCCTTATCATCAATAGACACTACGCCACTATACTGTGGCCCGGCTTGAAGCCAAGCCCGATCAAAGATTCTCAATTCAGCCAACAAAGGAATATTGAAATAATTGAGCTTAAAGCTAGCATTGCGGATAGAATCCTTGCCTGCATTGATATACTGATGATAGATGGAATCAAATCCATTACCGGTCACATAGCTCGTCTGGCTAAACAGCCCTTCAAGCGCTACACCAAAATATCGCCCCCTTAGCGACAACCAAGCTCCTCCCAGAAGGTTGGTCTTATAACCACCTTCCCAACTTTCCCCATCCAGGCGACTTAAATTCACACCTGCTTTGATGCCCAAATTCACCTTTGGATTGCTGCCTTGCGCACGCAAGCCGAACGGTAAAACGAACAAAAGGAAAACAAAGAGTAGTTGGTTAAAATTCTTCACTAAAAAATGCTTTATTCACCAAAAGTAAGGTAGCGCCCTTATTCTATACTGTATTGTCCTACCCTAATTGTGCGCACAGATACAGTTCCAATTGCCCCTGCTTTTTTAAAACATCAGATTTTGAAAATGGAATAGCACAGCACGAAGCAAATCTAACCACCCAAAATATTTAGCCTTACATTAGAGAGACTACAAGATCAAGATGAATACACGTATCAAAGAACTACAAAGACAGTATGAATCGCTCACAAACGAGAATCAGCGATTAGATACGTTTATTGATATCGCTATGGAAATCAGAAATAGCGACGTGGACGAGGCCATAAAAATGGCAGATCAAATTCTAGAACGAGCTGATGCTGCTCAGTACAGACTGGCAAAAGGTCGTGGACTCAACCTCAAAGGCTGGTGCTATTGGCGCCAGGGCAACTATGATGAAGGACTGAATTTTCTCCAGCAGGCACATGATATCGCCATGGAGTGCAACAACCTACCCTTAAAAGCGCGCGTACTCAACAATTTTGGCTACATCTACCGTGATCGGGGCGACTTAGCTACGGCAATGACGTTCTTTGAAAATGCATTAGCATTAAATGAACAACTAGGCGATGAAGTTGCTCAAGCCGTAAACCTCTCCAGTATTGCCTACGTACACTATGACCTCAATGACTATGAAAATGCACTAGAATTCGCACTGCGCTGTCTGCCCACGTTCGACAAGGCCAAAGACCTCCACCGGCTCACGAGCTTACAGCATATCCTGGGCAACATCTACTTTAAACTAGAAAACTACCAGGAAGCACTTCGTTATTTTGAAATCAACCTTACTGAATCTGAAGAAGGAACAGTCATGCATGCCCTCTCTCTGAGCGGTGTAGGCAAGGTATTGTATAAAAATGGCGAATTGGAAGAAGCGGAAACTGCATTGTTGGCAGCAATGGAAGAATCCGAGAAACTGGCTGATGTAGAAGTGCAAATCACCACCAACTATTACTTGGGCAGACTAAGGATGGATGACGGGGCGTTCAGAAAAAGTAAGAATTGCCTAGAGGCCGCATTTGAGCTAGCTGTGCAATATCACCGCGCACATGATGAAATGAGTATCCACTAAATGCTCTCTATTCTTTACGACAAAATGGGTGATGTACCGAGCGCCTTTAGCCACCTAAAAGAGTATGAACGACTGAAGGAAGAAATCTTCCAGCAACGGACACTGAACAAACTGCGCAACCTACAAACCCGCCAACAAGTGGAACTGGCACAAAAGGAAAAAGAAGTTGCCGAAAAAACTGCTGCACTTAAGCAGCAATTCATGGCCAATATGAGCCATGAAATCCGCACCCCTATGAACGCAATCGTGGGCCTCACCCGCCTACTGATGGAAAAAGATCCACAACCACAACAAATACGCTACCTAGAAGCCATTAAGCAAAGTGCAGACAACCTCCTGGTCATCATCAACGACATCCTAGATCTTTCAAAAATTGAAGCCGGAAAGATAATTATTGAGCAAACTCCATTTTCCCTACAACGGCTTATGGAAAGCGTACGAGACATGCTCCAACACAAAGCGGATGAAAAAGACCTCAATCTCCGACTATCCATTGATCGCAGTATCCCGGATAGACTGATTGGCGACCCTACCCGCATCAGCCAAATCTTGATCAACCTGGTCGGGAATGCTATAAAATTTACCGAAAAAGGCTTTGTCGAATTCCG
This sequence comes from Bacteroidota bacterium, assembly GCA_018267675.1. GTDB lineage: Bacteria > Bacteroidota > Bacteroidia > Chitinophagales > Chitinophagaceae > UBA1952. The sequence goes on along the minus strand of JAFDYA010000092.1, from coordinate 1,284 downwards.
TGTATTGCAAGTCAATTCTGAAAACAACCGATGCCTGCTCCGCTTTGAAATTGAAGATAGCGGTATTGGGATAGATGCCGACTATATCGACAAGGTCTTTGAATCGTTTACCCAAGCCGGTACAGACACCGCCCGAAAATTTGGAGGCACGGGTCTGGGCCTCACCATTTCCCGACAACTAGCCGATCTGATGCAAGGAAAAATTGAAGTAGCAAGTACCGTTGGCGTCGGCACTACTTTCATGATTACTATCCCGCTCAGTCCCGCAGGAAATTCTATCGAAAAGAACGAAAACAAAACCCTTTCTCAAAAAGATTTAGACCACCTCAAAACAGCAAAAATCCTACTCGTAGAAGACAATGAGTTCAACCGCTTGGTTGCCATCGATACGTTGGAAGACTTGTTGCCGGGCATCCATATCGACGTGGCTGTGAACGGTGCAGAAGCCGTAGAAATGGTAAAAATCAAACCTTACGACCTCTTGTTGATGGACATCCAAATGCCTGTTATGAACGGCGTGGAAGCTACCCAAAAAATACGTCAAGAGCTGAAGCCGCCTACCAATGCCGTCAAGATCATTGCAATGACAGCCAATGTACTTCAGGAAAATGTGCAGCAATATTTGGAAGTAGGCATGAATGGGTACATCTCCAAACCATTCAAGACAGACGAGCTGCTTCAAAAAATGAATGCGCTAATTTTTGGAAATTCCATAGACGGCCAAACAGAAAAAAACACTACGCATGAGCCGGCCCAGCTCAGCTTCAAAGCACTACCGGAAAAAGTGACAGACATGAGTTTCCTCAACCAATTTACCGGAGGAAAATCAGAAAAAGTCGAAAAGTATGTTGGTATGTTTTTAGAAAATGCCCCCCGACTACTCCGCCAACTAGATGAAGCCTTAGCCAATAACAATCTTGCCGATGCAAAAATTGCAGCGCATTCGCTAAAGCCTCAGCTTGGCTATATGGGCATCAAGGAAGAATTCAGCAACATATTCCTGATAGAACAAACAGCCGGCGGAGCAGGCGATAGCACCAAACTCGCTACACTGACTGAGCACTTGCACCTTGTCTGCCAAAAAGCATTCGAAGAACTAACTATCAGTAAAAAGACTGAGTAAGAATAGTAGAATTCCCCTAAAATGAACTATTTTTCAGCACTCATTTACCGATAAAACTATGGCAGAACACAAGCGCCTAATATTCATCGTCGACGACGAACCTATCCAAAACGAAATGCTGAAAGACTACCTGTCCGAACGCTTTCTCTACGATATCCGAG
>JAFDYA010000091.1 GCA_018267675.1 Bacteroidota bacterium | reverse complement strand
GTTGCTAACGCCTACCGAGCTTTTTCAAATCATCTAAATATCATTCTCCTAATTAAAATGGAAAAACAAAACAATGCAGTGGGTCGCCGGAAAGAGGCTGTTGCCCGCGTGTATATTTCAAAAGGTAGTGGTAACATTACCGTGAATGGACGTGAATACAAAGAATATTTCCCCCTGATTTATTTGCAAAACCAAGTGGAATTGCCGATAAAAACACTTGAAGGCGTGGAAGGAACTTTGGACATCGTAGTTAATGTTGGCGGTGGTGGCCCTAAGGGCCAAGCAGAGGCGATCAAATTGGGTATTGCCCGTGCACTTTGTGATATCAACGCAGAATATCGTCCAGCTTTGAAAAAAGAAGGCCTTATGCGTCGGGATAGCCGCAGCGTTGAACGTAAGAAATTCGGTAAAGCCAAAGCTCGTCGCTCATTCCAGTTCAGCAAACGTTAATCCTACAGAAAGCAGCAGGGCCATCTGGTTTATCCGGATTGTCCGGCTTTCCCAACTACCATTAATACTTCAAAATATAGCTCCAAAATGGAAGAAAATAAAAGCCTTCATCAGCAACTCCTCGAAGCCGGCGTTCACTTTGGCCACCTCAAGAAAAAATGGAACCCAAAGATGTTGCCGTACATCTTTGCTGAAAAGAATGGCATTCACATCATTGACCTGAACCGCACAATTGAAGGGCTTCAGGAAAGCGCCGCTGCCATGCGTCAAATGGCAAAGAGTGGTAAGAAAATCATGTTTGTTGCCACTAAAAAACAAGCTAAAGAAATCGTGTCTGAAGCTGCTGCCAAGGTAAACATGCCGTTCGTTACCGAACGCTGGTTGGGTGGTATGCTCACCAACTTCCAAACGATCAGGAAGAGTGTGAAAAAGATGCAGACCATTGAAAAAATGCTTACTGACGGTACTATGGACAGCGTGACTAAAAAAGAGCGCTTGACCCTTACCCGCGGTAAAGAGAAAATGGAAAAAGTATTGGGCGGTATTGCACAAATGGGACGCACTCCTGCTGCGCTTTTCATTGTAGATATCACTCACGAACATATCGCACTTGCTGAAGCAAAACGCTTGGGTATCTCTACCATCGCAATGGTAGATACCAACAGTGACCCTTCAAAAGTTGACTTCGCTATCCCAGCCAACGACGATGCAACCAAGAGTATTGCCATCGTAGTCAATTATCTAACTGCAGCCATCCTTGAAGGTCTTCAAGAACGCGCTTCTGCAAAAGAAGCCGGTGAAGATGACAGCCACCATGATGACGTTGCTGACAAGGACAACGTACTCCGCATGAGTGATGATGATGCTGAGGGTAAAGGCCGTGGCGATCGCCGCCGTGGTGCCGGTAATTCTGCCGGAGTTGGCCGGAGCCGGACTGGTACTGGTGGTGGTGCCGGACGTGCCCGTACTGGGGCCGGTGCCGGTAAGAAATAAGGTATCCCCACAAGAAATGAAAAGACTCCGAAGCCATTGCTTCGGAGTCTTTTTTATTACCCAATCGGATAGAAAACAAATTGACTGATCAAAGTCTTGCTGTAGTCTATTTGTGGCAATGATATACTACGGCATATCTGCATCAAAACTCAGACTATGCAATTAGCACACTGTAGGCCGCCAATGGTACTATTTCAATCAGCAAGACTTCTAAGGTTGTACCCAGATTCCGCAATAGACGCTTTGCTACGCCGAAATAATACGTCGAAATCAGGGATTAATCTGGACTTATTAAAAGCTTCAGAACCTTGTAATGATTCGCTTCATTTCTAGAATGCCTAAATTTGACCATTAGGATACACGTCACTCGATCATCAAAAAGCCCAGCAATATTTTGTCTCAACAAGAATCCAAAAAAAGTATCTTCCTTGCCAAGAGCCAGGTGAAAGCACAGGATCTGGAACACAAACGGAAACTGGCCTTCAATATTCAGAAATATGCGGACGCTGTTGTGAAGGGGAAGCAACAATTTGCCAATCTGGAACAGGCTCGGAGAAAATCAAAAAATACAAAATGGCAGGCTCTAGAACATCTGGATCAATACTTGGAGCAGTTTGAAAAGAACTTCTGTGCCCGCGGCGGAAAAGTGATTTGGGCAAGCAATGCACAAGAAGCCAATGACGCGGTCTTATCTATCTGCCGCGAAAAGAAAGCTAAGCAAGTGGTCAAAAGTAAAAGTATGGTGACCGAAGAGCTTCATCTAAATGCATTTTTGGCGACCGAAGGAATCGAAAGTGTGGAGACGGACCTGGGAGAATACATTCAACAACTGGATGGCGAAGCACCTTATCACATAGTGACGCCAGCCATGCACAAAAGCAAAGAAGATGTTGCCCGCGTATTCCATGAAAAACTAGGAACAGACCCCGGCCTCAGCCCCAAAGAAATCACGATGATAGCCCGGCAAAATCTTCGGGAGAAATACAGCTCTGCTGAAATTGGTATCACCGGAGGCAACTTCCTAATTGCCGATATTGGCGGGGTTTGCGTTACAGAGAATGAAGGAAACGCCCGCCTTTCCACAGCCTTCCCAAAAACGCAAATTGCCATTGTTGGAATCGAAAAAATGCTTCCTAGCATAAAGGATCTAAGCCTGTTCTGGCCACTACTTTCCACCTTCGGAACCGGCCAAAACGTTACCGTGTACAATTCAATTTTTACCGGACCTAGACAAGGGAATGAAACGGACGGACCGGACGAGATGTACGTCATCCTGCTAGACAATGGGCGAACCAATCTTTATCAACGTCCTGAAGTGCGGGAGGGGCTTTATTGCATTCGCTGTGGTTCCTGCCTCAATGCCTGTCCTGTTTATAAAAACATTGGCGGCCATGCTTATGGGGCTACTTATAGCGGCCCTATTGGCTCTGTTATTACACCTCACCTCACATCCTTTGAGGAAAATCAACACCTCAGTTATGCTTCCTCACTTTGTGGCGCTTGTACTGCGGCTTGTCCGGTGAAGATCAATATTCACGGCATGTTGTTGCTCAATCGTAAAATCTCTGTTGAGGAAAAAATGAATAGCAGAAGCGAAAGCTTTGGCTGGAGCTTGTGGCGGCGCGGTATGTTGAGTCGGCGACTGATGAACCTGGCCGGACCGAGAATGAAAAACATGTTGCTTCGTAAACTTTTCCGAGACGCCTGGTTTCAACACAGAAGCGGCACTGAGTTTGCCTCGAATAGCTTCCAGCAGCTTTGGAAGGAACATAAAAATAAGTAGTAGTGACCAATATGAATGTATTAGTGTATGCGGCGGCGGCAGGCCCTCGTTTGCGCTATGTCCTAGATTGGTTGCTGGGCGAAAGACTACAATTGTCCTATACCCTGAGCTCCGATAAAGGAGAGGCTGTTCAGCATCCATACTGTATTGCCTATGGATGTACCGACCTGGCTGTTTCTATCTACCAAACAAGCTTACTAGACGAAGTGGGAATTTCCCAGCCTACACTTTCCTACTGTCAAAATTGGAATGGTTTGTTCACGCTTTTTCATCAGGATGACAGCACCCATCGGATCCCTTTCGATCTCTTCTCGGCAATATTCTATTTGCTAAGCCGCTATGAAGAATACCAAAAATTTGAGCCGGATCAACATGGGAGATTCCCCGGAGCTACTAGTTTACTGTATCAATTGGGTGTGTTAGACCGTCCAATTGTAGATGAATGGGTGCTAGCTTTCCGAAGTATTCTAGAGCAAACATGGGGTGTGCGACTACCCACACAAAGGTTCAGGTACCAGCCGAGCTATGACATAGACATTGCCTGGAGCTACCGGCACAAAGGCTGGGCACGTTCACTGGGAGGGGCTCTGAAGGATATTATCACAGGTAAGCTACAACAAGTACAACAACGAATACGCGTCCTAAAAGGAAAGGAAGACGACCCCTATGATTCTTATGACTGGCTAACCTTGCTGCATGAACGGCTGAAGCTCGAACCGATTTGGTTCTACTTAGCTGCACTTCGCCCCGGCAAATTCGACAAGAACAGCTCCCCACAAGCTCGTCCAATGATTCAACTCATTCAGAAGCTCGCCGTTGGGGACAATACCGGGATGCATCCTTCGTATCATTCCACAGAACAACCCTCCTTACTTGAAGGGGAAAAGAAGCAGCTGGAGCGCATTCTGAAAAGGCCAATTTCAAAATCTCGTCAGCATTTTATCCGGCTTCAGTTTCCAAGCACCTTTCAGACCCTCCTGCGGAACGATATTCAGGACGACTATTCCTTGGGTTTCCCGGATCAAATAGGCTTTCGGGCCGGTACGGGCAGTCCCTTTTTCTGGTATGATTTATCGCAGGAAGTAAGTACCCGCTTGCGTCTCCACCCTTTTGTCTTCATGGATACTACAGCTCACTTCTACCTAGGCTTAACCCCGAAAGTTGCATTTGAAAAACTCGTTGAAATAACCAATCGATTGATAGCGCTCCAAAGTACTTTAGTTACTGTGATGCATAATTTTTCCTTGGGAACTGATGAAACTTGGCAAGGTTGGCGGCCAGAATATGAACGCTTTCTTGAACAAATGATAGATCAGTCCGCTACAACAGCCAAAGTAGATTAAGCTATTGACATCAAGGGTTACAGCAGTCGTTCAAATTCAAACATTGGATAGCCTTTCACACCAGCACTATTGTAGAAGCTTAGGAAATGAAGCTTATAGATTTGGCCTTTCCGTGTGTGAATAATGTAGTTCTTACTTGGGTTTACGGTATAGACGGATGTCGTGAACAGGCCATAACCCTTCCAATCGTAACCAATAATATCCCGATTGTTAGTAGTAGCTAAGGATTGGGCATGTGCCAGATTGATGGAGGCAAAGGGTGTTGTACTATCTGCCGAGGCACGTGTTTGTTCCGGATTGAGCAGCACACCACTCACACTATAGGGAAAGTTAAGCCCTTCGGTGGGGTAGTTTCTATAAATGTATCGGTACCGAGTGAACACGATATCCCAAGTGTCTGCCGGCGGATCCGGTTGTACTTCGCCTTTGGCAAAAGAAAAGTAGTTCAAGCCATACCGATCGTCTTTATTAATAATTGCTTGTGTGAAGTTGTCTTGTTCTTGTAGTGGTGCCCATTCGAGTGTAAAACATTTTGAAGAACTGCTTAGAATCCGCATTTTTACCAGGTTACCGTCTGATAATTGCATAAGAAAGACTTCTTTCTTTGAGCTCCCATCCTCATGATACCATTCGCCTATCGCAGTACTATCCGGTAATCCACAGGAGGCATCAAAGCCCCAGCCAACACCACTACTTAGTAAGCTAGACGGAAGTTTTGTGATGGCACCCATATCCGTATCATGAGTATTGAACACAAACTCATTTTCCCCGTCATTGATGAAGATGTGCTTGCCCGTTGTGCCGCTCTCAAAAGCCAAGTTCCAAGACTTAGGATCAGAGACAAAAACTTGTTGTCCCGATTCTAAATCAAAGAATATCTGCTTGTCATAGTTCTCTCCCATAGCTACAGTAGCATGACTAGCGGTACCGGGAGGTGGCAATACCAATGCAGACTCTTTCTTCTCGCAGGAAGCCAATAGCAAAACCAGCGTAACTAAAAAAGCACTTGAATATAAGTTGCGTAGCACGGGACAAAAATAGAAAGGAGCATGTCAGGCATTTGTCTGAATTTGAAATCGGCTAATGATTTTGCTTAGCAAAAACCGAAAATTCCGTGACGAAAAAGCAATTTGACCGATTCCAATTGAAAAGATTCCTTGGCACTACAATATGTTCAGGATTGAAAAAATGAAACAGCACCTTCCAGTTTGTTCCTAGGAAATAACGTTTCCTTTTTGGCTGAATTCAACGGGCAACAACCGTAGTTCTATTTTGATCTATCCCCTTCAGGCAACCAATTATTGAAAACTCTTGGCTTAATGTTGCATTCCTAATGCGGAATCCAAGTTTAAGAATACGCTACATATTTATAGCAATAAGGAGGCGATTCCTACTTAATTTTGCGCCCGCATTCAACCAAAAAAGATACTCATGTACTTGCAGCGTTTCCTACCCTTATTTGCCCTTATCCTTCTATTTAGCTCTTGTAGCGACAATAAGTTCAGTGTTATCGGCAAATTTGAAAATCTACCGGAACAACAAGTAAAACTTCAGGCATTGACGGTTGATGATCGGCTCATTGCATTGGATAGTATGAAAAGCAAAGCTGATGGCAGCTTTGAGTTGAAAGGGATCGCGGAACGCCCGGGAATCTATCAATTAGTCTTTGAGCGGGGTGGCTACATTATCCTTTCCTTGGACAAAGGAAATGTGAAGCTGACAGGAGACTACAACGAACTAAATAATTATAGTGTTAGCGGCTCTGCTCCTTCGCAAAACATGCAAATGTTCTTGGGCAACGTAAATCAACATATCCAGAACATAAGGACCCTTGATGAAGTAATTCGCCAACTACATGCACAAGGCAAAGATTCTTTGATTGAAAAAGCCATCCAAGACCAATCCAATACTACAGCCGATCTGACTAAGTATATCGAACATTTTGCGGACACCACTACTAATCTGCCTAATGCACTTTTTGCAGTGCGTATCCTCAACCCCTTATCCGAAAAACAATATATCGAGACCTTCCTACAAACGCTTCCCCGCCGTTTTAATAATGCTGCTGACGCCAAGGCTTTTACAGACTATTGGCATAAAAACATGAATGCGGTTGCTGCTGGTAGTTCAGAACAGTTTACCGGCGGTGCAGTAGTTGGGGCACAAGCTCCTGAGATCAAACAGCCAACACCAGACGGGCAAATGCTGGCATTATCTTCCCTTAAAGGCAAGTATGTTTTAGTAGATTTTTGGGCTTCTTGGTGTGGCCCCTGTCGTGCAGAGAATCCTAATGTAGTGGCTGCTTTCAATAAATTTAAGGACAAGAACTTCACCATTTTTGGTGTTTCCCTGGATGGCGATGCGGACAACTGGAAAAAAGCTATTGCGACCGACGGGCTCAATTGGCCACAGGTAAGCGATCTGAAAAAATGGGAAAGTATCCCGGCTCGGGATTATGGCGTAGAAAGTATTCCTTCAAATTTCTTATTGGATACTGAAGGAAAGATTATAGCCCGAAACCTTCGTGGTCCGGAGCTAGAAGCCAAGCTTGCGGAATTGCTGCATTAATTTTGCCGGCGACGACTAGTCCCGAAGTCCATTCTTTGCTTGAGGAAATTTACTTCCATACTCCTTCTTATTTTGCTAGCCCTATTAGCAACTGTTTCGCCAATGCGTTTCGGTGTACGGCGCATTGCCCGAGCTATTGCAAGAGCTACAATACAGCGCGAAGAGCAGATGGTTACTTTTTCTGAGGGGGAACTAAAGGAAGCTACTTGGGAGCACGAGGATGAATTTCGCCTAAACGGCGTCCTCTACGATGTTGCCAAAATTACTAGCGACAGACATGGAATCCGTCATTTCCATTGCAGCGAAGACGTATTGGAAAACGCATTGGAAGCTCGGTGTGATTCTCTGGCCTTCGGCTCAAGCCATCAGGGAGAGCGATGTTTACACGCCCGATTTACCCACTTATCCTTTGACTGGTCTCAGCATCATAGCAATAGGCACCATTATTTTGTCGGGAAAGATTGGCTAGCGTCGATCATAAAACACAGCCTGAGATCGGGGCAGGATAAGACTTGTTCCGGCTTCTTGGTTCGGTCCATGAAACCTCCAGAGCTTCTAGTAGCTGCCTAGTTATAGCGCAAAACATCTGATTCAAAACGGTGCATCTGTTCGACAACTTGTAATCATTGCTAGGATCAATGCTGACATCGGCTGGAAGAGTCGATGCACTGTTTTGACTCCTGAGCCTTGTGTTGTTACCAGGCAATCGTTCCAAAAATCATTCACACAATATTTCCCATTGAACCGGACGCAACATCCTGGTTCTATTATCTAGTTTATATGAAACGTATCATTACAATATCCATCACCAGCCTTTTCTGCCTGACCGCACAAGCACAAACGGTGCAGAACATACCGGGAGCACAGGTGAATGGCCGAAAAAAAACACATAAAGAACGCGCAGAGTTTTTGCATCATGCGCAAACAACAGAAGTGCTCACAGAATCCGAACTACAACGAAACAATCCGGCTTTTATTGAACAAGCCCTCAGCACTGTCGCCGGTGTGCAAGTAGATAAACGCACCCAGCTTGGCGGGCAACGGATTGTGATCCGAGGCTATGGGAACGATCAAAAATTCGGAAACTGGGGTATCAAAGCCTACTATAACGGAATTCCTCTTACTACGGCAGAGGGTGTAACCACTTTAGATGATATAGACTTTTCGTTAGTCAATAATATTGAAGTGATCAAAGGCCCGGCGGGTACAGAATATGGGGCAGGGGTCGGCGGTGTCGCCCGATTCTACCTACAAGGAGCAGGTCGCAAAGGCGTTACCCTGAGTCAAAACCTGATGACCGGAACATACAATTTGTTCCAAGCACAAAGTCGGGTGGATGTGGTCAATGACAATGCTTCTGTTACCGCAAACTATACTCATATTCAGAGTGACGGCTACAGACCTCATGGTGCAAGTCTCAAGAATTTCTTCAGCTCGTTTGGCGATTTTAAAATCAACAATAAGCAAAAGCTCTCCTACTATGTCGCGCACAACTATTCTCAGGAGGAGACACCAGGACAAATTCCCTATGCGCTCTACTATGCCGGTGTTGACCCTGGCAATATGGCTTATATCCGTAAAAACGGACGAACAGAAATATTGAGTACACGTGTCGGCATAAGCCATAGCTATCAAATCACAAAAGAACTCGGCAACCGAACCAGCTTGTTCTATGCCGGCTCCAGCAGCAAACACGTATCAGCAGGGTCATTCACCAATGGAACCGATGGCAACTATGGCCTTCGCTCAGAATTCTTTTGGAAAAAGGAGCTTGGAAAAAACTTTAGCAACCGCTTGTCCCTTGGTACAGAATTGCAAGAATCCCAATCCTTAACTAATGGTGCCCGATTTACAGGAAGTATTGATACGCCCATGCAATTGCGCCCAATCACTAGTGGAGGCTCCAGTATGCGTTATGTGACCCGCCAAAGCTCCTATTTTGCCATTGATCGCATCAGCTATGAGCCTTGGCAACTGACTCTTGTCGCTGGTATTAGTGCCAATACTGCACGCTATACCCGTGAGGATCTATTAGGGCTTCCCGGGCTCATTGCAGGCTATAAAGACCAAAGCTTCGCAAAGAATTTCGAGACAGCAATCAACCCACATATTGCGCTTCAAAAAGCCTGGAAGCACCAACTATTTCAATTCAGCTACAGCAAAGGTTTCAACGCACCAACAGCATCTACTTCCTACATTTCAGCGCTGCGGGAGAGCAACAACGACCTAAAGCCGGAACACGCCACACAATATGAGTTAAGCGCACAAGGGCTTTTGTTCAATACTCATTTCGACTACCAAGTATCCCTGTTTAGTCTTATGATCAATGATAAACTCACACAACTGAGCGCAATAGATCCTAGCAACAATGCCCCTTACACTTATACAGCCAATACAGGCGATCAGAAGAATCAGGGTATTGAGCTCAGCATGGGCTATATCTGGCACGTAAAGAAAAACCCTGTTCTTGCCACTGTTGAGCCCTTTGTAAGTAGTAGTTTTTACGATTTCACTTATACCAACTTCACTACGATTGTGGGTAAAGGCAGCACCGCTACCAGCTTTGACGGAAAGCAAGTAATTGGCATTCCAAAAAACAAATTCTGCATTGGCTTGGATCTAAGTTCTCCTTCCGGCTTCTACATGAACAATACCTTCAGCTACATGGGAGCAATCTATGCGGACTTTGGCAACACAAACAAAGTTGGCGACTTCAACTTGTTTAACTCAAAAATTGGCTACCGCCATAGCTTCCGATTGGCACGATTTGCACCAAAGAACTTTGACCTAGATGTCTATTTTGCTGGCAATAACTTGAGCAATCAAATCAACTACACCTATCTGTTCATGGGCAATAGTGTCGGTGATAGTGATAAAGGTTCCGGCTTCCCATCGTCCACTCCAGCAGATGTGACTCCCGGACCCAACAAAGCCTACTTCTTTGGCGGCTTTGGTCTAAAGTACCATTTCTAAAAATCCAATCATTAGTGAGGATGAGGGCTGTTCCGAAAAGGGTTGGAACAGCCCTCTTTTTTTCTACCCGAAACCTTATTGGAAAAACATCAAGAAAAGACAGGAAATGCTTGGGAAAAGTAGACGCTAGGAACGGCATCAAAAACGAATCAAAATAGCGCCAACTGGCTCCCCGTTACATTTTTAGGAAATGGGATCATCTCTTTTGCTGCACTTGCCCCATCCACGACAAACACCGGCGAAGCCTCATATCTTGAAGCGACAAAAATCTCAGTATGCTGAGCATGCTTCTTGAAAAGTTCTCTTACCAAATCCGGATGATTGTTCTCTTTTGACAAATGCGACAAAATAAGCAAAGACAATGACGGGTCGCCGGTTTTCAAAAACAAATCAAGCGCCTCATTATTGGACAAATGCCCAAAGCCGCCCGAGATTCGCTTCTTCAACATTGCCGGATACTTGCCTTGCTCCAGGAGATCCGTGTCATAATTTGCCTCAAGAAACGCAGCATGACAAAGGCCGAAATAATGCTCTAGTTGCTTACACACTCTACCCAAATCTGTAAAAATGCCGATGTTGGTCCTACCATCGCTCACCACAAAGGAATGCGGATGTTGTGCATCATGAAATTTGGGAAAAGGAAAAACCTGCAAGCCTCCAATGAAGACCGGGTCGGTACGCTCCAATGAAATCACCCAAGAAGGATCGGGTGCCATACGGCTGTTGGCAAGGGTAGCAGGTGTGATATAAACCGGGATCTCCCATCTTCTTGATATCCCGGCCACACCCACAATATGATCCGTATGTTCATGACTAATAAATATAGCCTTGACCCGCTCTTTGTTCAAGCCCAGGCC
>JAFDYA010000090.1 GCA_018267675.1 Bacteroidota bacterium | reverse complement strand
TCATCCTGTTCATGTTGCCCCTGCTCTTTGCTGCGGGTACTCAGCCTGATTTTAAGGCCATGTATCCGCGGGCTGCCCATCTTGCGCTTGCCCGCAATGCGCCACACTTCTGGTCAGGAACTATTACCTATGAATTGCTGTATAGTCTCGATTACTTTGTGACGGAATTCTTCTTTAGAGGTTTTTTAATCCTTGGGTTTTCGAGGATTATTGGCCCGAAAGCCATCCTACCGATGTGTGCGTTCTATGTGTCCATCCATTTCGACAAACCGCTCGGGGAGTGCATTTCCTCATTTTTAGGCGGTGGGCTGTTAGGCATTCTTGCCTACAGAAGCGAGTCAATTTATGGTGGTGTCATTGTGCATCTGGGCATTGCGCTGGGCATGGAACTTGTAGGCTGGTGGGCACTATGATGCTTATTTGACAAGCGATAGCATCCGCTACCCGAATATCCAAAAAAGACCGGCTCCGGCCAAAGAAAGAAATAGGGCTTCGTGTGCCTATCCCTTGCCGCTGCTCCGCTTACTCCAAGCGAAATACCGGATACCGACGAAACTCCGGCTCCATCCATCGGCTATGTTCGTACACAAAAAACAACTGTGCTGCTGCATCCTTAGCAAAGACAGGATCTTGTTGTCGCTTCTTTGCCAAAGCATTTGCCAATGTGGGGTTATGTTTCAATTCTTCTGCTGCCACATCTTCCCAGCGATAGTCGCTATACCCCTCTTTTCTTTGAAGGATTGCATCAAAAAAATTCCAGGCAAAATAGGAGTCTTCCCCGGTAGGCTCTAGGCTCTCCACCAAAAAACGGCGGGCCAATTGTTGCGTCGGAAATAGGTAATCCCCCTTTCTAAATCTCATAAATTGCTTGTTCGGTGTTGCTGCAATTTTATAGTGTTTGTAGTGGCCTTCGTAGGGCTTGCTTAGCGTTTGAAAGGAGTCGATATGGTAGCCGACAACCGCAATGCTGGTGTCACGATCCAGCAACTCATAATCTAGTTTTCTATTTTCCAATAGTCTGGAAATAACACGATGCCAACCTTGAGGAATGATATACGCCTGGGGCACACTCACCCATTGTTTTGGCTGATAATGATCGGTGATGGGCACCATAATTTTTGTAGGGCGAGTGTGGTCGTAGTACATTCTTTGCAGGCCCGTCACTTCACTTTTCTTATAGGCGGCTGTATAGCCTAAAAAGGGCCACATACTGCGCCCTGAAGGATACCAGGTCAAAGGGAGTCGGGTAGATTGAAGTAATGCTGCTCGGTCTTGCCTTCTCAATTTTTTAATTGTGCTTGCTTCGCTTGCTGCCAAGACAATCACTTGTTTCATAAATGTTTCGGTTGCTGCTACTCGCGCCAGATAGGGCTTAAGCATATGCGTCTCTGGCACCCAAGCTATGCATTGGAATAAGGCCGCGTAGCCCGAAGAATAGCGCGGTGGATCGTAAAATCCCACCCAACCTGAGTCCGGAATATTGTCTTCAACATTGACATAGGGTACCATTGGCCAGCCAGCAGCTTTCATATTCCGGTAGAGTTGCGGATCCAGTATATTTCGAGAATACCGCCCCAAACTCCCGCCCAGCTTATCATACTGGCTGGAGAGCAGGGTCAGCGTATGCTGGTAGTCTGCCCCGTCGGACACATGATTATCTATGAACAACTCAGGGTCATAGCGATGAAAAATCTGCCGAAAAATGCGCGCATTCCTGCTATCGTTTTTAATAAAATCCCGATTGAGATCCAGGTTCTGTGCATTGCCTCTAAAGCCATACTCCAACGGCCCATTCTGATTGACACGAGTACTGTTATTACGGTTGAGTGCTCCACCCACGTTGTACACCGGTATAAAGACCAATCGAAGGTTTCCAGGAATAGAATAGCGACCTTCCACAAGATCGCGCAAGAGCATCATACTGGCATCAATACCATCCGGCTCCCCTGGATGAATACCGTTGTTGATGAGCAGGGTAATGCCTGAAGTATCCCAACTTTTACTTGCCGGAAAAATAACAGTGTAGAGTGGTGTGCCGGCATCGGTAAGACCGGTCGAGTCCACGCGAAGCTTGCCTGTAGTAGCTTCCAGCTTTTTATAAAACGAAATACATTCTTCGTAAGTAGCTGAGCTTTGCCCTCCCGAACGTTCGAATGGACTCAAAATTTTCTGTGCAGTACCACATAAAGGCAACAGAAACATAGCTGCTACCAACAATATTGCTTTCATGACTTTGAAAGTAGCAACTATTAACTCATTAGCTGCCTACTTCAACAAATAATCTCTAACCTGCTTTACAAGAAAGAGGAAGGGTTTTAAAGCTGAGTGTTCCGCCAGTGGGGATATTCAGCCAGCTTCAGCATGATTTCCGGATGATTGGTTGCCATCCGCCTCAGTCGGGACAAATGCCGTTCATGATGGAGGTCGGTACCACAGAATTGATACAATTCCGATTTGAGGTAGCTCTCTGCGAGATGCTGTACCCCCGTTCCATAATAACCGGAAAGAGAGAGCAAGTTGAGTGCAAACAACATTCCACGGGATTGATGTTCTTGATACACTCGTACGTCTTCTTCAAACAAATACCGCTCAGGATGCGCCAATACTGGGGTATAACCCAGGCTTTGGATTCCAAAAATAATATCACTAAAGCCTCTGGGCCAGCCGGCCATGCTCACTTCAACCAACACATATTTATCCCCGAAACTGAGCAGCCCATGGGGCAAAATCGCGTTCTGGAAAAGGCTATCAAGAAAATATTCCGAAGCGATACCCAATTCAAGCCCTAATCGGTGATCGGTGATAAACCGATTGAGCTTGGTGAAGTTGTCGGTAATCTTCTCTCGAGTATTGTCGTAGAAATCTAGGTGGGTGTGTGGAGTTGTAATCAACTTTTTGAACCCTAGCTCATGCAGGCCCCGGATGAGCTGGAGACTGGTTTCCAAATCCGGAGCTCCATCATCTATACCGGGCACCAAATGGCTGTGCATATCCGCGCCTAAAAAGGAGAAGTCCTTTGGGGCTAAACTGAGATCGGGCGCAGGCTCTTTTTTCTTGAAGAAGGAAAACATGGAAATACAAAATGACCGTCGGAAAATTTACAGACTTAGTGACTGAAAGTGCCCAGCTTAGGGCACTTCAACTGCATTGAGAATTTCCTTCAGGATATCCTCAGAAGTGATATTTTCCGCTTCGGCTTCATAGGTTACCCCAATTCTATGGCGCATCACATCTGGGCAAATCGCTCGGACATCTTCTGGAATCACGTAGCCCCGGCGTTTTATGAAAGCATAGGCTTTAGCTGCATGGGCAAGGGAGATACTTGCCCGCGGTGATCCACCATAAGAAATCAGGCCTTTCAACTTGGGCAGTTTCGCAGCCTCTGGGAATCGAGTTGCAAAGACGATGTCCAAGATATACTGTTCAATTTTCTCATCCATATACACCTGGCGGACCAACTTGCGCGCATCCACAATGGTCTGTGGGTCGATCACCGGATTGATTTTTGGATTGCCTTCCGGATTCAAGTTCTGTCGGATGATCAGGCGTTCGTCTTCTTTTGTCGGATAGGTAATGACTACTTTCAGCATAAACCGATCCACTTGTGCTTCAGGAAGCTCGTAGGTACCTTCTTGCTCAATCGGATTCTGTGTTGCTAATACTAGGAACGGCTCGTCCAACTTATAAGTAGCATCGCCGATGGTTACTTGTCGTTCCTGCATCGCTTCAAGCAAGGCACTCTGCACCTTTGCCGGAGCACGGTTGATCTCATCGGCCAATACAAAATTGGCGAATATGGGCCCTTTCCGCACAGAAAATTCATGTGCTTGGGGATTGTACATCATGGTACCGAGCACATCCGCCGGGAGCAAGTCCGGTGTAAACTGAATTCTACTAAATCGTGCTTGGATCGCAGAGGCCATAGACTTAATGGCCAAAGTCTTTGCAAGCCCGGGAACCCCTTCCAGCAAGACATGCCCGCCGGCAAGGAGGCCGATGAGCAGCCGTTCAGTCATCATTTTCTGCCCAACAACAGCCTTATTTAACTCCATCATGAGGAGATCAATAAAAGCACTGTGTGCATGTATGCGCTCATTAAGCGCACGAATATCAGGAGCAGAGGTCGCAGCAGTCATTTCCATAAGGCCAAATGTAGTAAGGGCTTGGTCAATCTGTAAGGGTCACTAAAGATGTTTAACTTTTTTTAGTAGCAAAATGCCAAAATTATGCGGCCTATTTTTACAAATAGTTACGATATGGAAACAAGACAACAAAGCGGATGGCCGGCTGTAGAAGCCCTGATGCGCGAGCGATTTGGTAAGGTACCAGATATGGAAACCATCCTCTTCCTAATCGGGATAAATGAGTATGGAAAAGCTCCGGCAGATGCTCATTTCACAAAAGAGCAAAAACAAGACTTGATGCATGTAGCCGTTTGTACTTTACTCAGCCAATTGGGCTATTATCGCCTTACCGGGCGAGATGAAGATGGCTGGCCTCATTTCGAAACCATAAACGCCATGCCAGAAATGCCCATGCACGACCAAGAAAACATCTTAAAAGCCTGTATTGTTCACTATTTTGACCTTGCCGGATAGCCTTTACCTGCCATTCTGACCTTGGCAAGAGATTTGAACAACAGCAAAATCATCAAAATCAAAATTTAGCAAGTCATGAGCCCATTCTTAGGATATTATGTAATTGCCGGTATCATGTTTCTGATTGGTACCATTGTGAACAATCGCTTGAAGTCAAAATTCAAAGAATATAGCCAGATCCCGCTGGGCAATGGTCTGAGCGGAAAAGAGGTCGCCGAAAAAATGCTTGCTGACAACGGTATTCATGATGTGCGGGTGCAAAGTGTGGGCGGCTTTCTTTCCGACCACTACAATCCACAAGACAAAACCGTCAACCTATCCCCTGATGTATTTGCCGGAAGAAGTATTTCAGCAGCTGCGGTAGCGGCACATGAATGTGGCCATGCTGTGCAACATGCCGCTGCCTATGCGCCCTTAAAAATGAGAAGCTCATTGGTGCCCATCGTAAACATTAGCACACGCCTGTCACAATGG
This sequence comes from Bacteroidota bacterium, assembly GCA_018267675.1. Taxonomy (GTDB): domain Bacteria; phylum Bacteroidota; class Bacteroidia; order Chitinophagales; family Chitinophagaceae; genus UBA1952. Next base: position 1,519 of record JAFDYA010000090.1, on the reverse strand, counting down.
GTCATCCTCGCGGGCTTAGGCTTTATGTTTGGGAAAAGCAATCCTACAATTCTGCTTATCGGCATTGTCCTCTTTGCTATGAGCACACTGTTTTCACTCATCACCTTGCCTGTGGAATATGATGCTAGTAACCGCGCCCTTCGCTGGATGGAAAACAGTGGCATGACCAATAGAACAGAACATGACAAAGCAGCTGACGCATTAAAATGGGCTGCCAGAACTTATGTAGTCGCTGCTGTTGCCTCAGTGGCCACCCTTCTCTATTATGTGCTGCTATTCATGAATGGCCGAAGTAGAGATTAGGCGATAGATATTAAATAGGTCTTTCCAGTAAAGTCAAAAAGTCATTGTCGCTATATCTTCATTGGCTTTTACCTTTGCGCCCCTATGGAAAATGAACAGTTATTGCAGCTTGCCCAACAATATGGGACACCACTTTATGTCTATAATGCCGATGTAATCAGCAAACAGTATAAAAAGCTGGAAACTGCATTCTCCAAACACCCTACCCGTTTTTTCTATGCCTGCAAGGCTCTCTCCAACCTTCATATCCTCCGCCACCTTCGCCAATTGGGTGCCGGGTTGGATTGTGTAAGTATTAATGAGGTGAAGCTGGGCCTGCATGCCGGTTTTGAACCAAAGCAAATCCTTTTCACTCCCAACTGTGTTGCATTCTCAGAGATTGTCGAGGCAAAAGAACTGGGTGTGCATATCAATATTGACAACATCAGTATTCTGGAGCAATTCGGGAATCATTTTGGCGCTACCTACCCAATTTGCATCCGCATTAACCCCCATATCGAAGCGGGAGGGAATTACAAGATTTCTACCGGCCATATTGACTCCAAATTCGGGATATCCATTCACCAACTCCGGCACATGCAGCGCATTGTAAAGCGCACAGGGCTTCATGTACAAGGCTTGCACATGCATACCGGCAGTGAGATTAAAGATGTGGCTGTTTTTATCCGGGGCCTACAAGTGCTCCTGGACATTGCAATAGATTTTCCACAGCTCGACTTTGTCGATTTGGGGAGTGGTTTCAAAGTGCCCTATCAGGAAGGTGATGGCGCTACAGATGTGAACCGCTTGGGAGAAGAAGTGGCTGCTGCATTTGCTCAATTTAGCCAAGAGTATAGTCGCCCGCTAGAAGTTTGGTTTGAACCTGGGAAGTTTTTAGTGAGTGATGCTGGGAAGTTCCTAGTCCAAGTCAATGTAGTGAAACAAACTACAGCTACCGTATTTGCTGGTGTGGATTCGGGCTTCAATCATTTGATTCGTCCTATGTTTTATGACGCCTACCACCATATTGCCAACCTTAGCAACCCCTCCGGCCCAGAACGCATCTACACTGTAGTTGGTAATATTTGCGAAACGGATACGTTCGCTTGGGATCGAGTACTTCCCGAAGTACGAGAGGGGGACATCCTTGCTTTTTACAATGCAGGGGCCTATGGTTTTGAAATGAGTAGTCGGTTCAATTCTCGGCTCCGCCCGGCAGAGGTGATGCTAGAAGCCG
>JAFDYA010000008.1 GCA_018267675.1 Bacteroidota bacterium | reverse complement strand
TAAACAGTTACCAGTACACAGGTAATGGTATTGCAATCGCCCTCTGCTCTTACATAATAGGTAGTAGTTACCAATGGGGTAACATTAATAGTGGCACCAGTACCTACATAAGTACCTCCACAACTTGAAGTGTACCATTTCCACGAAGCATTGGCACCTAACGTACCACCTACTACACTTAGTGTTACTGTTTTACCCGGACAAATATTTAATATGCTGGTTTTTGCGGACGAAGCTGCTACAGAAATAGCTTTAGCAGTAAGCAGAAATCCCGGCGAAGTATATTGACAGGAAGGAGAACCCATATTGCCTGTAGCTGCTATAATTACCCGGTAATACTTACCTACATCGCCACCGGTAATAGGATTGATAGTATAAGTAGAAGAGGTAGCGCCTATGATATTTGTGTAAGGCCCTGCCAGCGTATTAGATATTTGCCATTGGTAATCTTTACTTCCCGGCAAGGCATTAGGATCGCCCAAGGTAGCGGTGAATGTAGTGGATGAACCCATACATCCGCCCGTTACCGCATCTACAGTTACTACCGGTATAGGGTCGCAGCTACCAAATTGTATGTCATCTATAGCCAGATCGTTTCCACATCCGCCAGGGGCATCGTTTATAAGCCGGAATATAATACTGGAGTATGAAGCAGGGCTTATGAATTTGAGCCCGTACTGCTGCCAGATACCGCTATTGATTACCGGAGTAGAAACTTCTGTAATGATCAAGCCCGATACCTGATCAATTATTTGCATTTTTATTTGAGAATATTTAAAGCCGCCAAATCCATCACACACCGTTTTGTAAGCCGGATTTCCTAAGAAGGCCGCATAGAATGACAATGAATATTGCTGATCGGCACAAAGAGATCTTGAAAAACCTCCTTCGTATATTTTGCTGCTGGCAGCATCTGCATTCACGATTAACATGCGCCCATTGGCATTGCCGGTATGATCTGTTAAGCTTATGAAATTAGCTGTATTAGCATTATTGGCATTATTGGAAATGGTATAGGACTCCACCGGAATAGGTGCTGTAACCTTAGGTGCATATTGTGATGTACCAGTAAGTAATATAGCGCCACCACCTGCTACCGGTGCCGGAATAGGGCTTACCAATCCTGTACCGGCACCAAAGTCTTGGGTATATAATACACTCGTAAGCGATGCGCACGGGGGTGTTTGGGCTACTACAGATATTAAGAACGGTGTAGGCTGCCCTTCACCAAAATCATCAGGCTTATCGTTCGAATTCAGGTCGGGATTGGAGCCATTGGTAGAGCTGTCTCTTAAAGCATTACTATTCCAGTCTGTAGCAGTAGCAATAGCGCTATTGTAATACACTACTCCTTTTAGTACATTCGATATCGTACATGTAATTCTAATGGTACAGTTATTATTGGATGTGGGGTAATTGGGCAGTGTACCGGTTCCATTCAATAAGTTAATATTGGTTTTGCCATTATAAGATCCATTGAGTACTAAACCTGCCGGATTAGAAATAAAGGAGGTTGAAACAGATGATACATTAGCTGCACCATTTATGTCTCTTAAATCATCTGTTACCTGCACATTGGTAATATCCATATTGCCATAGTTCTGAATGTACACATCATACACCACAGTATATTGCCCGGGAGTGGCTGTAGGTGTAACTGACACCAATTTTTTTGCAGCGCCAATACCGGATACCACTGTCGCCATATCTGAAGAGCTTTTTACAGATCCTGATTTGGTAATAGGTAAATTTGCGGCGGTCAGTAAATTAATTTCTTGGTATGGGCAACCACCACCAGAAAATGCAGCAATAGCTTCGCCTTCTGCATAGGTAAGCCCTACAAAGTTGCCTGTAGTTTTAACTGTATCAATGTAGGTGCAGGTAAGATTGGCGCCGGTACCCGTATAGGCACTATAATTAGGGGTAAACAATTTATTATCCACCACAAAAAACATTTGCCCGGAGGGCGACATGGCTACGTCACCACTTCCAGGCTGGTATATTATAGCGCCACCTGTAACGGCCAATGTATCTGCGCCTCCAAAAGTGGAAGTAGCAAAATCCAATTTGCGAATAAAAGGCTTATACGGTGCGGCCACAGAGGTAAACTCTACATCATACCCATTTCCGTTGTTATCAAAAGCCACCCCAAGCATATCGGCCTGAAAAGAAGCAAGAGTATCGAGCCTTGGGCTTGTGGCAGTAGGGATAGTACCTACCGGCCAGCGCCATACATAGGTGCGTGAGGGATTGCCTGCTCCCGGCCTAAATATAGTTTTGCTGTTCCCGGAATAGGCAGTCCAAAAATAATAGATATAGTGATCCTTGGGATTAAAGCTTACACTGGCGTAAACTGAAGTATATCTTTGTGATGCAGTATTGATAGTTCCATGAGAAGGAGTACCAGGGCCATTTGTGTTTCCTATAATATCACCTATTCTTAATTGCGGCACGCCATTACCTACTAAACCACCACTTGCATTTGCAATGGTGTTAGTGGTACCATTGTAGGTATAATAATGAAGTTCCTCTGTGCCGGATGTGCCACAAGTAGAGGTATATCCAATAGAAAATGGATAGCTAAACGTAGCGCTCTGTGCATTGCCTTGGTACCATGATAATAATAGCAGGCAAAAGGGTAGAAAGAGTTTCTTCATAAGGTCAGATTATTTAGATCTTATCGGGCAACATATACTAAAACGGTATTTTCAGATAAATATTTTCGCGGGTTAAAGATTATCTTATCATAAACTTTATGGTCTCATTTATATTGTTCTTATCGGTAATGCTCAAAAGATAAGCGCCGGGGGTAAGTGCACTCACATTCATCTCACTTACAGGGCCATTTATATTTTTCT
>JAFDYA010000089.1 GCA_018267675.1 Bacteroidota bacterium | reverse complement strand
TAAAATTTTTTAAAAAATCAATGTTCCTAACTTTATACTTTCAAAACACAACCACGTTATGCGTTTAGTTCTTCCTAGCCTTTTGATGATAGCCTGCTTCGCCAGCGCTTGCAACAATACCGGCTCCGGCAGCCAGGCTCCTGCCAAAGATTCCGCCACAACTACCCCGATTACGCTAAAAGAAGTAACGAGTTCCCCAGAATTTCCAGATGCACAACTCAGCATCAGCAGCATGAAAGCGACACCAGTTGGCAAAGACTCTACCAAGATCTCGTTTAGCTTCGGAGTGAAGAACTATGAGCTAATGGCACAAACTACCGATGCCTCCGGCAAGCAATGCAGCAATTCCGACAAGGGCCAACATATTCATTTCATCCTGGACAACCGTCCCTACGCTGCCTTGTACGAGCCTAAGCACGACATCACTGTGGCTAACAACACAGAACATGAACTACTCTGCTTTCTATCACGCTCCTATCACGAAAGCGTGAAAAGCCCGCGAGCAATGGTATATAGTCACTTCAAAGTGACAGACAAAGGCAGCATTGAGAAAATGGATGCAGACAAAGCACCGATGTTGTTTTACAGCCGCCCTAAAGGAGACTACGTTGGGGCAGATACGGGCAAGGTATTACTGGACTTCTATCCGCTGAACGCTCCGCTAGGTGCAGACTACAAGGTGAAGGTTGAAATCAAAAACGAAACTTCAGGGAAGACTGCAAATTTCAAACTAGATGCATGGAAAGCCAACTTTCTGGAAGGACTCGGAACCGGCAAGATCACAATCAATCTGATTCTAGAAGACAAAGAGGGCAAACCTGTAGCCGGCGAATATGGTGCCGTAAGTCGGACCATCAACCTCGCTGCTAGCGAACCATTTAGCCACTAAAATTCACTAAGACGAACTTGCACCAAAAGCCCGACTACCCATACAATTCCGTGCTTGAATTGTAGCCTTTACAACGATATTCCAATAATTCCAAACCGGTATTTCTTATTCTTTCCGGATTACCTTTTTTTTGCTTGAAACCACACAATCACTATGCGCGTTGTTATCACCGGACTTGGCATCTACTCTTCACTTGGTATTAGTTGCAATGAAGTCCGGCAGTCCTTGTACGACGGTCGGTCGGGTATCATCCTTGACCCCAGCCGTAAAGAATTCGGCTATCGCTCCGGCCTTACCGGCGCCGTACCCAAGCCCCAACTCAAAGGCCTCCTAGACCGACGAGCCAGAATCATGATGCCGGAACAAGCAGAATTCGCCTACCTGGCTACCATTGATGCGCTTCGCCATGCTGGCTTAACTGAAGATGATATTGCTCAGGGCGAAACCGGAATTATTTATGGAAATGACACTTGTGCGCTGCCCGTAATTGAAGGAATAGACATCATTCGGGAGAAGAAGGACACCATGCTCGTCGGCTCTGCATCTGTATTTCAGGTGCTGAACAGTACCGTTACGATGAACCTAGCTACCATATTTAGACTTAAGGGGATCAATTTCTCTATATCTGCGGCTTGTGCGTCCGGTTCTCATGCTATTGGGCTTGGCTACACCTTTATCCGGCAAGGCCTACAAGACCGAATCATCTGTGGAGGAGCACAGGAAGTCAATATCTACTCCATGCCCAACTTCGATGCGTTAGGAACTTTTTCCACCCGCGAACACGCGCCTACAGCTGCCTCCCGCCCCTTCGATCGCGACCGCGACGGACTGGTACCGGGTGGCGGAGCCGCAACTGTTGTATTGGAAAGCCTGGAAAGTGCCCAAGCTCGAGGCGCAAATATTCTTGCAGAGGTTGTGGGTTATGGATTTTCATCAAACGGGCAACACATATCCAACCCAAGCTCCGAAGGGCAAATACGCTCTATCAATAGAGCATTGAAAGATGCTGGGCTCCGCCCGGACGAAATTGGGTATATCAATGCTCATGCCACCTCCACACCTGCCGGCGACGGCAGTGAGGCCGAAGCAATCTTTGAAGTTTTTGGCGGGAAAGTGCCTGTCAGTTCCACAAAAAGTATGACGGGTCATGAATGTTGGATGGCAGGAGCCAGTGAAATAGTGTACTCAATGCTAATGATGCAGGGCGAATTTGTTGCTCCAAATATCAACTTCGAAAACCCAGATGAACACTCCGCCAAGATCAATATTGCAGCACAACGAATCGATCAGAAGTTCGACGCTTTTCTTTCCAATTCCTTTGGCTTTGGCGGTACGAATTCTTCCTTAGTAATTCGGAAATTTGTGTAGTATTTGCATCCCACTTTACTATCAACTAAAAGAGCCACTTCATAATCGAAGTGGCTCTTTTTTCTTACAAACAACCGGAATTAACGGCGGCGACCTTCAGGAGCGCGTTCTGGAGCACTTTCACGAGTTGGCATCGTACGTTCCATTCGGGATTGCTGCATTTGCTGCGCCCGTTGCTGTTCTTGGGCTGCCCGTTGTTGTTGCATTTGCTGCGCCCGTTGCTGTTCTTGAGCTGCCCGTTGTTGTTGCATTTGCTGCGCCCGTTGCTGTTCTTGAGCTGCACGTTGTTGTTGCATTTGCTGCGCCCGTTGCTGTTCTTGGGCTGCCCGTTGTTGTTGCATTTGCTGC
>JAFDYA010000088.1 GCA_018267675.1 Bacteroidota bacterium | reverse complement strand
CTTTGCGCACATGCGGTAAACATCCCAAGGGACAATAACACAGCGGCGATAAGGATATTTCTCATAATACCATTAATTTGAGCGGGCGATCCAAAACTAAACCCCCTTGCTACCCTGCAAATATGCTACCATTTAATGAAGAAGAAAGGTTAAGCCAATTGGCCCTCACGCTGATTGATGGTGTTGGCCCTAAAATGTCCCGGATACTCTTTAGTCATTTTGGCTCTGCCTCCGCCGTATTTCAGGCTTCATTGAAAGAATTGAAAGCAATCAATGGCATGGGAGAACAACGAGCAAGAGCTTGCAAAGCAGCCAGTGTACAACAATGGGCCGCTCGGGAACTGGCTTACGTACAAAAACACGAGATTGAGCTGCTCTTCTTCACAGATCCCAACTACCCAAGCCGGCTCAAGCAATGCGATGATGCGCCTATGCTCCTCTACTACAAGGGGCAAGCGGTGCTCAACGCGGCTAAAATGGTTGCGGTGGTGGGCACTCGCAAAAACACCGACTATGGCTTGCGTATGACGGAACAATTGGTGGAAGATTTGCGCAATCAGGAAGACCTCGTCATCGTTAGTGGGCTGGCATTTGGCATTGATGCAGCAGCTCATAAGAAATGCTGCCAGTTGAAAATGCCAACCGTAGGTGTGGTGGCGCATGGACTCAACAAAATGTACCCAAGCTCCCATCAGCATTTGGCTAAAGAAATGCTGGAACAAGGGGGCGGCCTATTGAGTGAATTCCCTTCGGGTACTGCTCCAGATAAACAAAACTTCCCGCTGCGCAACCGAATAGTTGCCGGCATAAGCGATGTTACTGTTGTTGCAGAAAGTGATGAAAAAGGAGGTGCTATGATCACCGCATATGTTGCCGCTTCCTACAATCGGGAGGTTGCCGCCTTCCCGGGTAGGACAATTGATAGCAAATCGTCCGGACCAAACAAGCTCATTCAAAAAAACATTGCTTCCCTCATCTCTTCCGGGCAAGACTTGGCGGATATCATGAATTGGAGCACCGCCCGCCCTTCTAAGAAACAACAACAATCCCTTTTTCAGGAATTAAGCGAAGACGAGCAAATACTCATCACGGCATTGGAAGGTGTGGAAAGCATTCAAACCGACGACTTGATGTTGGCTACCGGTCTGAGTACCTCAAAAATTGGCGCACTCCTCCTTCAGTTAGAAATGATCGGCTTGGTGAAAGCCTTGCCAGGAAAGCGTTTCCGGATGGCATAAGTCAAAAAAATACCCGTTCCAATTGTGGAACGGGTAGTGAAAAAATATCAATAATTGTTCGCTTAGTCCCGCTTCCCAAAGAGGCGAAGCAACATCAAGAATAGGTTGATGAAATCTAGGTATAGGGTCAATGCTCCCATGATGGATAGCTTGCGTACGCTGGCAGCTTCAGTCCCCTCATATTCAATGCCTGCAGCAATCCGCTTGAGCTTCTGAACATCATAGGCCGTAAGCCCTGTAAAAACAGCAACGCCAATAAAGCTGATTAAATAATCCAATGCTGAACTTTTCAGGAAGAAATTTACCAACATAGCTACCAAAATACCAATCAGACCCATGCTAAGAATTCGGCCAAAGGAAGTCAAGTCTTTGTTGGTGGTATAACCCATAAACGCCATCACGCCAAACATCACGGCAGCAGAGGCAAAACAACCAATCACCGAACCGGAGGTATAAGCGACCAGAATAAAGGAAAACGCAATGCCATTAATGGCTGCATAAGCTATAAAAAGCGCCGCCATGGCTATTGGAGAAAGCCGCTGGAAGCCAAAGGACATGAGCAATACAAAGGCTATTGGCGAAAACATAACTACCATACCCAGTGGAGACATGCCCTTAGGAGTCACCAAATATTGAAACAATTGTTGGTTGCTGGAAAATAAAACCGCAAACACCGTAGATAGAGCCAATGCACCGAACATCCACAAGAAGACATTCGCAAAAAAACTTTTGGACACGCTGTGCGCCTTACTCTGCTCCAGGGTATAATCCGTATAACCGCTTTGATTCTGTAAATCCATTTTGAAGGAAATTTAATTTAGAATTTGACTGGTAAAAATAAGCCAGGCAGGAGAAAGGATTTGTGAATTTCCTCGGCTCATATCGTCAACTCCGTCCGGTGATATACTGGGTCAGCAATTGTAGATATGCTGCTCTGCTGATCGCTCGTGCGCCCAAGCTTGCTAAATGATCTGTATGCATTTGGCAGTCTATGAGCTGAATACCTTCATGCTGTAGCTGCTGCACCAATTGTATGAAGGCGGCTTTGCTCGCATTACTTACTGTTGAAAACATGCTTTCACCAAAAAACACCTGTCCCATGCGAATACCATATAAGCCCCCAACCAATAAGCCATCTTGCCACGACTCGGCGCTATGTGCGATGCCAAGTTGATGTAGGCGAACATAAGCTGCTATCATTTCTTCTGTGATCCAAGTGCCGGGCTGCCCTTTTCTCGGTTGGGAGGCACAGCTACGCATTACTCCTTCAAAACAGGTATTCTGCCGGAATTCAAACACATTGTTTCTTAGCACCTGCTTCATGCTTTTGCTGATGTACAATTCGTCCGGGAAGAGTACGAAACGTGGATCGGGGCTCCACCAAAGAATCGGGTCATCCGCATTATACCAAGGGAAAATCCCGCTGCGATAGGCCAGCACCAAGCGTTCGGGGCTTAGGTCACCGCCAAGGGCGAGCAAGCCATCGTCCTCAGCTTCATGGACCGATGGGAACCATAGCGTTTCGTCTAATCTCCAAATAGGCATTCGATTTGTCAGCTAGTTTTCCAAATCTTCTTCATGCGCCACAACCGGCTGATGTCGTTTTGGCCAATTAAATAGTATTGAGCTCAGCACAGGTACCACAAACAGAAGAAACGAAAGTGCTGAGGTGATGATGTCACCCCAAACCCTTGGATGTTCCCCTTCCGGCAAAGTCTTTCCTTGGTGCAACAAGCATTCAGTATTCCCTTCCAAGAAAATACTAAAGGAATGACAGGGGTAGAAATGGGTAAATCCGGCAAGGCTCAACTTCAGGCCGAGCAAGCAAATCACAGCATAGGCGCAGGTTTCCAAGAATGGGAATCGCTCCATAAGTTTCACAAAACCACCCGCAGCAAACCGCATCGTGAGAATTCCGATAAACACGCCGACGCATACAAGTACAATATTCTTACTGTATGCATTGGCTGCAACAACATTATCAATGGAGAAGGCCATGTCCATCACTTCCACCATGATCACGGTAGCCCAAAATGGGCCAAACAAACCCAAGGTCTTCCGATAGAGCCAACCCCGTTTTATTTCTCGTACTTCCTCCAAGTCTTCTTCATGAGTATGCTTCTTCTTGAAAAAATGACTAATAGCCAAAAACAAAAGATAAATACCTCCCAAGGGCTTGAACCACCAGATGGTTATCAATATTGATGCGAATAACAAGGCTAACCCCCGAAAGACATAGGCACCTATCAAACCATATCGTAGTGCTTTGGGACGTTCGTGCTTTGGTAAACCCAATACCATTGTCGCCAGAACAGCGGCATTGTCCACAGAGAGGATACTCTCAATGATAATCAGATTGACAATGACCCCGGTAGCTCCCCAGGGATTGTCGGAAATTTGGGCAAGGAGTTCGTTGAAAGATTCTAAAAGCATTTGAAATGTAATCAGGAAGAAGAATAGCGTTATCGCACTAATTCTTCATTAAACTAAATGTAGCAATACTCCCTCCGGTGACAGGCTGGATCAATAAAGTATAGATACCTATCGGAAGTTGCCCAGCCTCAAGGACAAAAGTGCTGTTGCTAGCTTGGGTAACTACAACTTCCTTGCCTAAAGCATCAAATAAGCGAATTGAATTGTTGCCGGAAAGGCCGGAAATCGTCCAAATACCTTTACTCGGATTCGGCGCGATATGGAGTATTGTTGCGGCTTGGCCTTCTATAGAAAGACCGGGATCCTGAAAAATCAGGCCAGCTGCATTTACTATATCATTGTTCGGATCAATGTAGAGATCGGTCATTCGTGGTGCCCAATCAAACTCAAAAACCTTACTGCTTGTATTGAATTGAGCGATAACGGTGGTATCGGCACCGTTGGCATGAAGTCCAAGTGGAACCGGCAAACTAAAAACCGGTACAGAGGCCGGATAGGAGCCACTTTGATCCAATTTTATAAATACCCGATTACCAACTTGATTCCAACTGGCAGAATAGATCGGATACCCTTCTCCATACAGCCATTGCATGAAAAAAGTATCCAAGTTTCGTCCGTAGGTAGCATTAATCACCTGTTGGAATTGAGCAGAATTTGCGGTTTTATAGGCATACTGCTGTTGGTAGTTTCTCAAAGCCGCAAAAAAAGTAGAATCATTTGGAGCAAGATAACGAAGCATGTGAACCACGGCTGCGCCCTTATCATAAGTAAGCCGAGAACTAAACACCCGATACACATCGCTCGTATCATCTACATACACAGAACCGCGCACACTAGCCATTGATCGGTTAAAAACGCCTGTACGCCGGAGCTTGGCTGCAACTTTTCCCCAGAAATGCTCCACATAAAGCAGCTCAGTAAACGAGGCAAAGCCTTCACTCAACCATACATCTCTCCAGGAGCTAAAGGTGACGCAGTCGCCCCACCATTGGTGCCCCAGTTCGTGAGCAATGAGCGGCGTTTCATAGGCTCCGAGGGTAGTCATTGTTTGATGCTCCATACCACCGCCCAATGGGGCTGTGCAATGCCCATATTTTTCCTTCCAAAACGGATATCGACCATACACGCTTGATAAATAGTCCACCATAAATGGCGTGCTATCTAAGGCCGCTTTGTATAAAGGATAAAAACTTGCCGTATCGTACACAAAATGCTGAATGGGCATTTGATCACTGCTCCCGCCGAACGTGAGTATTTGCTCATGAACAACATAGGGTGCAACACTAGCAGAAATCAAATAATAATCGATTGGATAATTGGTATGCCACCGATATTGTGTCGTGCCATTACCAAGCGAAACTACCTGACGCAACCCGCCATTACTGCCCGCCTTCAGACTATCTGCAACAGTAAACCATAAATCCGCAGAGTCTATCTTGTCATTTAAGTCTTGCTTGCAAGCCCACCAATCTTTTGCAAGGAAGGGGTCACTCAAACTAAAGGTAATGTTGGTGCCGGTAGGTAATACCGAATGTACCAGCCCATGTGTAAAAAATCCGGAACCGCTAAGCGGTGTGCCATGATAATATATAGTTGCTGTAAAAACGCTACCATGCGGAATAGCCGTGCCAGG
>JAFDYA010000087.1 GCA_018267675.1 Bacteroidota bacterium | reverse complement strand
TTCTTAATATTTGTTGCACTTAGGGTCGGATTAGCTAGCCAGCTATAATAATACGTTGCACCAGGAGCACCGCCGGAAATTACATTCACATCAAGTTGGATTGGCTTACCCAAAGAATTACAAACAGTATCCGGAGTAGCGTTAATGCCAAAGTCCACAAATGGTATGGTCCGGATTGTATCCGGGCAACCATTACTGTTGTAAGGTACCAGTACGCAATAGTAGAAGGTAGAAGTTGTCGGTGCCGGAACAGTGACAGTAGAACCGGACTTCACCGGAGCTCCGGCAATAGTTGGCCCTTTGAACCAAGAATAGGTTTTATAACCCAATGGAGCCGAAAGTGTAACGGTACCAGCAGATAAATCGCATTTCGTGATTGCAGCATTAAACTGGCCGCAACTCACAATATCAAAATAGCCATAACCAAAGTGGCCGGTTGCTGTACAGTCATGAGATTCTACTTCCACGATGATGGTTTTACCACCTTGCCCGGAAAGGTTCAAGGTCCCTTTAGTCCATGGCAAATAAAGTGTTTGCGAACGAACTGAGGAGGACGCAAATCCAGGCAGTGAAGCGTCGGAAACGTAGGTTAAAGTAGCGCATTGAATTGGTGCACCGGTAGCAGAGTCATATCCGCGCACAAAAAATGCCGGTTGCTCAGGGAAACTGTGCCCGGGATTTTCAAGTACTGTAGCATACTCAAAGCCGAAACTATAGTTGTTAAACCCAACGGGCACATGCACATAGTAGCGAATACGCTCTCCCTCAGCACCAATATCATCATTACCCACCATGGCACTTGCAGCACCACCACCTGGGCAAACTTGAGGAAAAAAGCCATAAGGATCCACATTAGTTCCTGTAGTTACGTTATGCCGCCCGGAAAAGTAAGGGTAACCGGAGGCTGGTGTTGAACCTCCACCTGTGATGGCTCCGGTAAAGATGATCGGATTAGAAGGGTCCGACACAGAAGGGCAAGTAGGGCAAGCACCGGGAACGACTTGGCCGGCATAGCTGTACCAATTGTTCAAATTCCCAAAAGAGAAGTCGATATTGGGAGGACATTTCACCGCCTGACTATGTGCTTGCTGCATGCCAATAAGCAGTAGCATAACGCTAGTGAGCAGAGAAATAGTAAAGGTCCGCTTGAAACCGCAATATCGGCGAAGGGAAAGATTACTCATGTTATCCTGTTTTAAAAAAAATTGCTAATTAGTGAACTACTTTAAAGACGGCTAAGAAACGAAAAAGGTTGGGGAAAAGCAAAAAAAATAGAAAAAAACTTGAAATCACAGGGAATAAATCCAAAATTCAACAAACATATGGTAAAACAAATTAATGCACCATGAAAAAACATGGATTATTAGATGGTAACAACTCTAGAACAGCAAGCGAATCATTCCTACCGAAACACCGGTGTAATTAGTTTCGTTGAAGTAAAACAGTGGCCGTAGCGACAACCCCTTCTTCCCTCCCAATAAAACTCAAATGCTCCGTTGTAGTCGCTTTGATAGAAATATCGGCAATCTCGACGGTAAGGACATCAGAAATGCTTTGTTGCATTGCTGCCACATAGGGTCTAATCTTAGGTGCTTGAAGCAACAGAGTCATATCGGCATTAACCAATGAAAAGCCGCGCTCCTGCACCATTTCATAACAACGCTTCAGGAGCAATTTGCTATCAGCGTCCTTAAACTCGTTGCTGGTATCCGGAAAATGAAGTCCAATATCACCCAGACCTAATGCCCCGAGCAAGGCATCACAAAGTGCATGGAGCAGCACATCGCCATCGCTATGTGCCAAGCAACCCTTGTGATGTGGAACAAGCACACCACCCAAAAACAACTTTCGACCTTCTACCAATTGATGAAAGTCAATACCCTGGCCTATTCTATACATTAAGCTGCCTTTCTGATGTTACTAAAAAATACCGACCGAATACAAAATCATCAATACGCACCCGTAGCTCGAACTACCACAGATTCAGTCCGAACTTGTCTGCAAATTCTTTGGCTTTATCATAGCCGGCATCAGCATGTCGGATCACCCCCATTGCAGGATCGTTGAACAATACGCGGCTCAGACGGGCTGCGGCATCATCGGTACCATCAGCAACAATCACCATACCGGCATGTTGGGAATAGCCCATTCCGACGCCACCACCATGATGCAAGGAGACCCAACTTGCGCCACCTGCTGTATTAATGAGTGCATTCAAAATAGGCCAATCAGATACTGCATCAGAGCCGTCTATCATGCTTTCTGTTTCTCGGTTTGGTGAAGCTACAGAACCACAGTCCAAGTGATCGCGGCCAATGACGATGGGTGCCTTTACCTTGCCTTCTTTCACCAATTGGTTAAAAAGCAATCCGGCTTTCTCCCGTTCCCCCATACCCAGCCAGCATATACGGGCAGGCAATCCTTGGAAGGCGATTTTCTCTTTGGCCATTTTCAACCAACGATGCAAACCAATATTCTCCGGGAAAAGCTCCATCAAAGCCCTGTCTGTAGTGTAAATATCTTCAGGATCTCCGCTCAACGCCACCCAGCGAAAAGGCCCTTTACCTTCACAAAAAAGTGGGCGGATATAGGCAGGTACGAAGCCCGGGAAATCAAACGCATTATCAACGCCGCGCTTGTCTTTTGCTTGCCCGCGAATATTATTACCATAATCAAAAGTGATTGCTCCCATCTGTTGCAGTTGCAGCATGAGCCGTACATGGACCGCGATACTATCCAAAGAACGACGGCAATATTCCTCGGGATTAGTTTGCCGTAATTGATTTGCTTGCGCCACACTTAAGCCTTCGGGGAAATACCCGATTAGTTCATCATGTGCCGAGGTTTGATCGGTAAGCGTATCCGGAATAATATTTCGTTCAATCAAGCGCTTTAGTAAATCAATAGCATTGCCACAATATCCAATAGAAACGGCTTCCTGAGCGGCTTTTGCAGCTACCGCCCAATCGATAGCCTCATCCAAATTGGAAGAATACTTATCAATATAGCGGGTTTCAATTCTTTTCTGAATGCGCCATTCTTCTACTTCAGCTGCTAAGCAAACCCCTTCATTCATGGTGATGGCTAAGGGTTGCGCACCACCCATTCCGCCCAAGCCAGCCGTCACATTGAGTGTTCCTCTCAAGCTACCTTGATAATGTTGGTTGGCTAAGGAAAGATAGGTCTCGTAGGTACCTTGAACAATACCTTGTGAACCGATGTAGATCCAAGAACCTGCAGTCATTTGTCCGTACATCATCAATCCTTTTGCGTCCAATTCTCTAAAATGCTCCCAAGTAGCCCAGCGCGGGACTAGGTTGGAGTTGGCAACTATGACGCGGGGTGCATGCTTATGAGAACGAAGAATACCCACCGGTTTGCCGCTTTGCACTAATAATGTTTGGTCTTCGTCTAATTCTTTAAGGCAAGCCAATATCTTGTCATAGCTCGGCCAATTTCGTGCGGCTTTCCCGATCCCGCCATAAACGACTAAATCCTCGGGGCGCTCCGCTACTTCAGGATCAAGATTGTTTTGAATCATGCGGTAGGCCGCCTCAGTTGGCCAATTTTTACAGGTCATTTGATTGCCCTTGGGGGCATGAATAACTCGAGTCATAATAAAAATATATCGTCAATAAACAGGTGCTTCTGCAAGCTTGCTGTGGAAAATGAAATTTAGAACTAAACAATTCTGATTAGGGAAGCTTTGCCAAGGCTGCATCCAACAGAGATTTATTGGCAGATTCATCAATAGCTTCTTTCTTGAACGGATGGCCGATTACTTGTTCGTAGAGCTCCATATAACGATCCGAAATACCAGCAACTACTTGCTCTGTCATCTCAGGGATTGATTGACCTTCTTGTCCTTGGAAGCCGTTTTCCATCAACCATTCCCGAACAAACTCTTTACTCAATTGTTTTTGTGCTTCGCCTTTTGCCTGGCGTTCTTCAAAGCCTTCGGAATAAAAATAGCGAGAAGAATCCGGGGTATGAATCTCGTCGATGAGTGTGATGACGCCATCCTTTTTACCGAATTCATACTTTGTATCTACTAAAATAAGCCCTTGCTTCGCGGCAATTTCTTTGCCTCGTTGGAAGAGTGCCAGGGTATATTTTTCCAGTTGTTCGTATTCCGCTTCCGGTACTAATCCACTGCTTATAATTTCCTCGCGGGAGATGTCTTCATCATGCCCAACTAACGCCTTTGTTGTAGGTGTCAAAATCGGGCTTGGGAAAAAGTCATTTTCCTTCATTCCTTCCGGCAATGGAACTCCACAAAGGCTCCGTTTACCACTTTTATAGGTGCGCCAAGCATGACCGGTAAGATTTCCTCGCACCACCATTTCTACGGGATAAGTATCGCATTTATGCCCGATTGTAGCATTGGGGCTAGGCACTGCAAGTACCCAATTAGGCAGGATATCTTCTGTAGCTTTCAGCATAATTGCTGCAATCTGATTCAGAACAGCTCCTTTGTATGGTATTGGTTTTGGTAATACCACATCAAATGCTGAAATGCGGTCGGAAACGACCATTGCCAAATATTTATCCGCTATTGTATATACATCGCGAACCTTTCCTTGATAAAAATTTGTTTGATTCTGGAATTGTAACATGGGCGCAAAGGTACACGTCCAATGCGTGCTTCTAGTCTTGATTTATTTCTACTCTGTTAACAGGTTAATTTCACTAAAAAAAAGGGCGAGCCAAGCGCTATCGTTTCGGCAAATTCCAGGCCAACAGTGGTATTAAAAAAACGCAGAAGCTTGCTCAACCAAAGATCAAAATGGATAACCGATTGCGATATGGAGTACTAGGTTACTGCTACGCCAATCCTTACTCAATGGGCGAATCCTATCCACTACCCAACCGCCGTTTACTGGATAAGCAGGGTTTTTTATTGGGAAGCCTTCATCTAAACGGAGCACAAAGAGTCCGCTAATATCAAAACGAGCACCAATCCCGGCACTCACGGCAATATCTTGCCCTAGCCTATCCAAAGCAAAGTCCCCGCCCGGATAATCTGCTGTAGGTCGGGCCATCCAAATATTACCTGCATCTGAAAAGACGGCACCATTAAGGTGTAAGGCACCTCCAAAAAGCTGGACGATACCAAATCGGTATTCCACACTCGCTTCTAGCTTAATGTCGGCGGTTCGGTCCACATAATTTGCTGTTTGCATTGTTGCCGGATCATAGTAAGACCCAGGGCCTAACTGCCGAACCCGGTATCCTCGTAAACTATATGGGCCACCGACGAAATATTGTTTGATATAAGGAAGTGTCGAGCTCTTATCATAAGGGATTCCATAGCCAACAAAAAGCCGAGTTGCGACTGTCGCATGTCGTCGTGGCCAATAATGTCGGGCATCTGCTTCCAGCTTCACATATTGCGAGAAGGGAAGTCCTAAGGATCGTTCAAGGTTCACCAAGGAATTGATGCCGCTCAACAAACCACCGGACTCTTCAATCCCGGCTCGGAGATAGGAATAGTGACGAGCGGCATTTGGCCCATTGCTGTTGGAAAAAGTAAAATAGAGGTTCTCCCCTTCGACAAAATTTTGGCGATAACTATTGCGGAGAAATTCATTAGAATCCAGACGGGCTTGAAAGGTATCAGCGATTCGCGGAAGCCGCAGGATGTTCATAAACGCCGGAGAAAGCTCCCAGGTGTTCCGAGCGTTCTGTTGCCAATTGTAGCTCACGTTAGCTGCTGTATTGACAAGTGTGAAATAGTTTACCCGGTCCAGGAGGCTGGTTCCGAGACCGAAAATGGTGCGCGGTTGAGATTTTCCCTGAAAAGCTTTCAAGGTAAAGGGCGCAATAAACTTTGGAAAATTGAGTGTCGCATTTAAGCCGGCATTGCGAGAAAGGAGGTAGAACTTATTACCAAAATCACCGCCAGCATCATTATCGAATCCAAGTTCGATACCGCCCGTAAGGGACACATTGAGTTGATTGGCTCCCTTTAGCAGGTTTCTATTCCTAAAGTTGAGCCCTATGCTACTACCCAACATATAAGTAGTACCGTTGGTCACTTCATAATTCGTAGAGAAATCGTAGCGTTTGGTAGGATTCATTAGGATGATCAATTTCAGGTTTTGATCATCAGGCAAAGTAGAGTCTTCAACTATATAGGTCTGAACATACTGAAACAGTCCAAGCTCATTGAGCTTTGTAATGGTCAGGTCGTAGTCGTCCTGAGTGTAATAGCTACCTGGTCGTAAAAAAATCTGGTGGAGTAATACCTTCTCCCTTACGAAATATTTGTGATACCGGAAGCTGATATTGTCTTTAGTAAATTCCAGCATATTGGGATCCGTTATGTCGTTTCTATCTACAAAATCGGGATAAACTTTCAGCTTTCCAATTCGGTATCGACGATAGGCATTGGGCTCAGATTCTTTACGAATGATAATGGAGATATCCACGGTCGGTTTTCGTTCTGTATGCTGTGCCGCCAAAAAGTTAATAGCACTTTCGAAGGGATTGGCCACATCGCGTATAAGCGTCTTATTGAAGGTGTCCACAACGATATGGATATTCTCTTGGGTGAATTTATAGTAGCCATGATTGCGCAAAACATTAGCAATTCTACTCCGTTCCTCTTCGGCAAGTGTCATGGAGAAAGGAATTCCAGTCTTCAGTACGGTCTGCGCCATAGCAGCCTCCACCAAATGCTGCACCATGCTATCATCAATATCCAACTGTGTCCGGTTGATCAAATAGCGTAAACCTGTCTCGACTTGATATAATGAAGTTGCCCGCTTCCCATAAAAAATTGCAGTATCGGTGACTCTATTGTAGAAATAACCTTGATTGAAAAGATAGCTCCCCATGTGTTGTGCAGAGCGATTGGACAGGCTGGTGTCTAGGATTACGGGTCGTTCTACCGTTTTCAACTTCTTCTGCAAATTGACGGCGGCGGTATCCTGCTGGTAATGCCGATAGCGTAAATTATAAAGGGCAACTTTGTAGGGAAGGACGTTGAACAAATAAGTATTCGGCTTTTGGATGATTAGCCCGGTCAAGGCATCACTGAGCTCCCCTTTATTTGTCAAGGTACGATCAGAATTAAGTTTCAGCGTATTCTTTCGAAGTAGGTAATCACCATCCGCCACATGCTTTGTCGGGTTGCAAGAAGTATGGAATAACATGCCCACCAATACCACCACCATGAAAACGAAGGGATGTGAGCAGGAATACTTATTCATGTAAACAAATAGGAGGACGCAAATTGCGGGTAAATTTGCATTAAATGATTTCGAAGGCGCAAGTTAAACAGATTCGTGGGCTAGTCACCTCCAAAGGAAGAACGGAACAGCAGGCATTTTTAGTCGAAGGTGATAAACTGTGCCGAGAATGGCTGACCGGTGCCGCAGAAATAGTGCATTTGTTTGCCGAAAAAGCTTGGCTAGAAAAATACCAGTCGATAGTAGCACAACACCCCGGGCTTCCGGTGACGGTTGCCAGCCAAGATGAGCTACAAAAAGTAGCTACGCAGCAACACCCCAACCAGGTCATTTTGATTGCTAGGCTACCAGCCAAAAGTACGCATCCACCCACAGCAAATTGGTGTCTTGCCTTGGATAGGATACAAGATCCGGGCAATATGGGCACACTCATTCGGATTGCAGATTGGTTTGGCATTCGGGATATTGTCTGTTCGCCGGGCTGTGTAGATGTCTATAACCCAAAAGTACTGGCAGCAGCCATGGGCGGGCATTTGCGGGTAAACATTCATCATACTGAACTTGGACTATACTTTATCAAGTGTACCGTACCGGTTTTGGCGGCAACGATGACCGGAACTGCAATCCATCAATTGAAACCGAAAGATGCAGCAGTATTATTGATCGGCAATGAATCACAAGGTATCCATCCGAGTTTACTAGAAAAGAGTACAGAAACAATCACTATTCCCAGGCGAGGCGGTGCTGAATCGCTCAACGCCGCAGTAGCTGCAGGAATTATCCTCTCCAGATTAGTACCGGCTTAATCCCAGCTTGTATAGTAAACCGCCCTATCGTATTGTAACACTGAAATACTACCCCAAATTGCTTCAAGCCCCAAAAAAATGTTTCGCAATACAACTTCCGTATTCGCCCGGCAATCTTGTATCATCACGCTTTCACCTAAACCCTTATGCAAAAACAGGGTTAAAGCTGCAACAAACTGAATGCTGCGTATAATCAACGGCACGGGTATTGCTTTCAAACGACTACAGACACTTCATAATTCCAACAAATGAAACCACTATTTCTTTTCATTTTTTTCTGCCTTCTTGGGCTCAATTCCTCAGCACAACAAGCCAGCTATAGTTCCCTACAATTGCGCTTGAGCAACAACAAGAACATCGCAATAGATATTGATGGGAAATTCATCAATCGGCAAACTACCAGCCTCACGCTTGATGGCCTCAATTCCGGAACACATAAAATCACCGTCTATGCGGTGAACGAACGAGGCAATCGGATGAAACGCATCTATACCGGACACCTGCGCTTTTCCGGAAGTACGCGCTATGAAGGCTTTGTGGATACCCGCAATCGGATTTTGAATCTTGCCGCTCACCCACTCCAAAGCCCTACCCCTCTTGAGAATAACGAAAACGGGCCGACCAACACTCCGTTGCAACAACCGACAAATCAAGCCACCACGCCTCCGCAAGAACCAACGAGCCAAAATGACGACGACATGCCTGCTGTGGGCAGCTTCCCTCAAGGGCGAGGAAATGTTGGACAGGCACACATGGACTTCAGCGGCGCTAAAATGCAACAACTCAAACAAACGGTAACGCAAAAACAAACAGACACCGAAAAACTAAAATTGTTGAAAAACGCTGTTGAAGGGGAAGATATCTACACCGCACAAGTGAAGGAAATGCTCAGCTGGTTGGACTTTGAAAGCTCCCGCTTAGACTTTGCGCAATGGGCCTATTCCTACGTACGGGACAGCGGCAACTACGCAAAACTTGCTGAGCAATTTCATCAAAAAAACAACAAGCAAGCCTTTTTGAAATCAATTGACCGATAAAAAAGAGCTAACGATAAGCTGCATTCATTTTGAAATAAACAGTAGCATCATCTGCCACATTTGCATTCACAACAAAGCCCTCATCCGTTGTTACCCAGGAAGCAGACAGACGTACTTGTTTATCCGGCGTAATTAAGCCAAGATACTTCACCATTGGCGCTTTGAATAAGCACAGTGGCTTGCCTATTGCTCGTACTAAGGCATCCTTTACGATCCCCAAAGTACATACGCCTGGCACAATCGGATTGCCCGGGAAATGCCCTTGAAAAATCTCATGTTCCGCATTAAAAGTCAGTAAACAGGAGCACTGCTGTTCGTTCATTGTCCAATCCTCAAGGGAAAAAAAATCATTCGCCGTCACCATTACTAATTCTTTTTGCATTAATCGTAAAATGAGCCTTCGTGTGCACGATAGAAATACTATCCGGCATGGCATTCTCCGGCGATTTTCCAAACTGAAAGATACTCGCCACTCTTCGCTTTCCTGCAATATCAATTTGCTTCAATCCCGCAGGACTAGTCTGGAGCAGAAAATAGGCAAACCCTTTCTCCAAGGGCGCTTTGTAGTAAACAATATTTCCCTTCCGATACAAAGAAAATTCACCCAAATCCCGAAGCAACACGAGCTCGATATCCTTCCGTAAGGTTTTAATTACTGCCGGCTTATTCAACTTAGGCAAGATGCTATATACCGTAAAGGAATCGCTACCATCTGCCTTAATTTGCCAGCCAAAATCAAAAAAAGTTAGCCCCATTTCATTGGCGAATACTACTCGCTGTTGTTCCCCCACATTATCCATTTCTTTAAAAAACAACAAGCCGGACAGATGGAATTTTTTGAACAAAAAACCACCATCAAACTGACAGCGGTAAAGCTGTTTTTCTCCATCCTTAAATTGTGGCTTATAGAGGTAAGGATCCAGGCTGCGCGTATCTTCCCTACCATTTAGTGGCACAGAAATTAAGGCCTTCTCATAAGGACTACACGCTGCAAAACCCAGCAAAAAAAGTAGAAAACTAACGGGTCTTAAAAAGTGCTTCATTCAAAGCAAGATTATGCTTTGTTCCTGAAAAAACCATTTCGGTATAGTCACCATTGGGTTCCTTGAGATGGAGTGCATTGACATCTAGGTCACTTTTGTCCAAATACACTTCAATGCTAGCATAGAGCCGTTGTAAATCTTTGCTGAGGGGAGTAAGGAGCAGCAAGTCCTTTCCGGCATTGCTAAACGCGCGCACTTTAAAATCCGGATTTGAAAATACGCTACCCGTCATACAGTCCACCATGATACGGTTTACACTTTGCATCATTTTGCTACTCTTCGTGTTGATTCGAGTTGATTTATGTTCGTCCCGTACGAAAATCGCGTCGGAATTCATCACCATCAAATATTGAAAGGGAGCTTGATATTCGATCCGTACTTTGTCCGCCTTCTGATAATAAAACTGCCCTTTGGATACAATTTTATCAGCAAGAAGCGACAAGTGCTTTGTCTGTACAAATGAAGACTGAAGGCTCTTCAGGCTTGCGGTTGCTTTACTGAGCTTTTGTTGAAACTCACTAAGGTTTTGGATAGGAAGATACCCTTTGGGTTGTGCAGCCCCTTTCAGAGCAAGCAACAGAAAGGTGATACAAAAAAGCAATCTATTCATAAGGCTTTACATTCAGCAATTCATCTAAACGCACGAAGGTAAAGCCACGTTGCTTGCAGCTTTGAATGTAGGATGTTAAAACAGCAGCAGTGTTTGCAATGCTATCGTGCAGAAGAATGATATCACCATTCTTAGTTTGAGCCAACAACTTTCTTAGTAAGGCTTCAGGGCTTTTTGAAATGGTATCAAACGATCGGAGCGACCAGCCTATTGAGTGCATATTGCATAAGTCAAGCGCTTTTGATAGTACCGGATTGGTGACGCCATAGGGAGGCCGAAACAATTTTGGGCGTTTCCCAATTGTCTCGCTAATCAAATCGTTCGTCTGCTGTAGTTCTGCATGCATGCTTTTCCGATTCTTAAAATAAAAGCCTCCCTGATGATGGTAGGTATGATTGCCCACCAAGTGCCCTTCCGCATCGTAGCGACGGGCAATTTCAGGCGTTCGCTCGACACATTTACCAATACAGAAAAAAGTAGCTGGTACTTGCTCGCTGCGGAGAATATCTAAAATAGTTTCAGAATGTGCAGCAGGGCCATCATCGAAACTCAAGGCAATGCGCTTTTGAGACCCATCCCCCCGATGGTGAGAAGTAATATAAAAATTCCAGCCAATCTTGATGGCTCCTAAGGCTAATATTGTTGAGAAAACCAGGAGTAAAACCAACAGCCACCACCAAGAAATGATGCCTGAGCCGGCAAGTAGGACACCAAGCACGGCAAGTACCGAGCATACATCTCTAACGATAACAAATTTCCGCATAAGCTCGCTTAGTGATTTCTTTTAAGTACTCCCAGCAAAAGCATGATCCAACCTAGGATAAAACACAAGCCACCAATTGGCGTAATGACACCTGCTGCGCCAATTGAACCGCCAGATGTTGCTAATCCCACCATCAAATAAAGAGAACCGCTGAACAGGACGATCCCCGCCACAAACAATGAACTTGCCCAGCGTAGCAATTTATTTGGAAAAGCCGAATACAGTATGCCCGTAGCCAACAGAGCAAAGCTGTGATAGAACTGATAGCTTACCCCTTTTTCATAGATGGCCAACTGTGTTGCATCCACGAGTTCTTTTAGTTTGTGGGCGCCGAAGGCGCCCAGTATCACCGCCAAGGCCGCACCAACTATACCCCCTATCAATGCCGGTCTATACATACCTTTTGAATTTCGGCAAAGGTATCCTTCGTGATTCGATCCACATCAATTTTCAAATCTGCCATTTCATACACCGCCCGCCGCTGCACCAATAAGTCTTCCAAGCTTTTTATACTCAACTGCCCCAACAATGGCCTATGGTTCGCTGTACTCTTTCGCAAGTTTTCATACAATAAATACACAGAAGCCGACATATACACGACACAGCCTGCCTCCCGCATCTTCCGCATATTATCATGAAACATTGGTGCACCCCCACCGGTAACAATTATTGTGGGCACCCCATCCGACCGCTCAATCAATTCAACAAGCACCATTGCCTCCAACTCCCGAAAAAACAATTCGCCATCCTGTGCGAAAATTGCTGCTATACTTCTCGACGCACGATGCTCCACTTCAGTATCCAAATCCAGTACTTGAATACCATTCAATGACGCCCAAACCCTACCCCAGTAAGACTTGCCACTCCCCGGCATCCCTATTAAAAATACCCTATTCACTACCGATGATTGATAAACTTCCACAGAAACAATAAAGCATGGGTGATCGCTATTTCTTTGTTCCGTATCCGGTCACTCCAACAATGCACCGTATAGCATTGCTCCCGATCGCCGTCCACCGCCGCCATACATACCGTACCACCAGGTATCCCGTCCATATCCTCCTTTTCCAACAAACCGGTAATCCCAAAACCAACATCCGACGCCATCAATCGTGCTGCACTCTTAGCCATTGCCAAAGCCACCGGCTCACTATACACCGTATGTGTCGAAATCAGCTCCTCAGGCACCCCCAACATTGATTTCTTTAACTCTGTCTGATAGCAAACCAAACTACCATTAAAAAAACGACTACTTCCACTCATCTGGGTAAACCGATTGGCAATCCCGCCGCCCGTACAACTTTCCACCAAGCCAATTGTTTTGCCTCTATCAATATAGCTCTGCCCAACCAACTGCTCCAAAGGCAAATCCTCCTGGGAAAGTACACAATAGCGCAACCGTTCCACAATACGATCCCTATGCGCTGTCATCTCCTCAAGCAGCCGTAGTTCATCATCCCCTTTACCGCTAAGGCGCAAGCGAACCATCCCTGCGGCAGGCAAATAAGCGAGCTTGATATGCTTCGGCAACTCAGCTTCCAAATCGACAATTTTCTCAGCCAAATAACTCTCCCCTTCACCGGCAGTGATTATACTCTGGTGTACCATCACACCGCCAAGCATCCTCGGCTTCAATCGTGGCAATACCTGCTGCTCCATGAGGTACATCATTTCAAAGGGAACTCCGGGCAATGAAATCACCACCTTCCCGTCCCGTTCAAACCACATTCCCGGTGCAGTCCCCAATTTGTTGAACAATACTGTAGCACAATCCGGCACAGCTGCCTGTTGGGTATTCCGCTCCAACATCGGGCGATTACGTTTTTTAAAAAACGATTGGACATGCTCCAACACGACCGGGTCTATCACCAACTTCCCGCCAAAATATTCCGCTAAGACCGGCTTGGTTATATCATCGGCTGTTGGGCCGAGGCCACCTGTCAACAGCAAAAAATCACAACGAGGCAACTCTTCGTTCAACGCCGCCACTATCGCCGCCTTATCATCTGCAATAGCAATTCTGCGCCGCACTTCTATCCCCAAGTCATTGAGCTGTTGCGCCATCCAAGCTGAATTGGTATCTATCACCTGGCCGATCAGCAGTTCATCGCCAATGGTAATTATGGTTGCTGTTTGCTGCATGAATAATTATTGAAAAAATGGTTCGAGCCGCTGCATCAATTCGGGGTGCATCTTCACTTTTGCTTTTGCAATCGGATCATAAAACACCAATGTAGTCACCCCCTTATTTAAAAGCTGTCCCGACTCATTATACAATTCGGAATGAAACTGAATTTTTGACCCTTCCGGCAGTTCTTTCAATATTGTCTTTACGGTGATTAAGTCGTCGTACAAAGCCGGGCGGTAGTAATTGGACTGCAACTCTACAACCGGCATATGAATACCCAGCTCTTCCAACTGGCGATAGCTGAACCCTAGTTGACGAATTGCCTCCGCGCGACCACTCTCGTAGTAAAGTGCATAATTGCCATAATACAAAAAACCCATCTGGTCGGTCTCCCCATACCGCACCCGAATCTTCGTTTCAGAAGTGTACATAAGGCACAAAATTAAGGGCTAAAAAAACCGAATACAGGCGAGCACACAAAGAGCACAAGCCTTCGTACCTTCGCGCGCTATTTTTTAGGTGCTATACTACTATGTTTAAAAATTTTGCTCTTCGGAAATTTTTAGTCTTCAACCGAATTCCACTTGCGCTAGTCTTCATCGCACTCGGTTTCCTCCTAGGTTTTAAAGCCACCTGGTGGGTGGCTTGGATTCCTTTCCTCATCGCCATCATCATGATTATCGCCCACTTTATGGTCGGCCCAATGACGCTCCTACAGACTTACATGGAGCTTGGCGACATGGATGGCGCCTCCGCCATGCTCAAGAAAGTAAATAAGCCCAACTGGCTATACAAACCCCTCCGTTCGTCTTACTATATGCTTCGGGGGCAACTCTCCGCCACCGGCGACGACTTAGATGCCGCCGAAAAAGATTTTAAACAAAGCCTCGCAGCCGGCATGACCGAAAAGGGCGCTGAAGGCACTGCCTACCTACAACTGGGGAGTATCGCCGCTAAAAAAGGAAACACTAAAGAAGCAGCAGAACATCTGCGCCAAGCATTGAAACTCGGCCTTCCGGACAAAGACAGTGAAGCAATGGCCCTACTCCAACTTTCCAGCATCAGCATGCATCGTCGGGACTTTAGAGGCGCCAAAATGTACTATACGCGCGCCAAAGCCTGTAAACCAAAGAACACCCAGATCGTAGAACAACTGGCAGAAATGGCCAAGTACATTGCGCGGATTCCGGGCTAGATCAATCTACTTTACGGCGCAGATCAAGGTCACTAGTTGACTTTAGATTTTTTGGGCGTGCCCCTCCTATCGTCGGGTCGGGCATTCCGCTACTATCCCCACATGGCCAACGCACAAAGCCAATGATGTGGGGGATATTCGCTACATTCCCTCACGCAGCTCCGCTACAAGAATCACTATCGTTCTACACGTTCACCTAGAAAGAGAAACTCTAGGCAAGAGGAGCCGCAAATTGCCGGCTTTCCTTCCGCTCCCCAATCTGCTGCCGCCACATGGCATAGTACAGGCCACGCTCCTGCAAAAGGCTGATATGGTTACCGGTTTCCACAATCTTTCCCCGCTCCAATACATAAATCCGATCCGCATGCATAATCGTCGACAGCCGGTGGGCAATCATCACGGCGATATGTTCCCTCCGGTCGGTAATCTCCCGAATAGTTGTTGATATCTCCTCCTCAGTGAGCGAATCTAAAGCTGAAGTTGCTTCGTCAAAAATCATCAATCGTGGTTGGCGCAAGAGCGCTCGTGCTATACTTAAGCGTTGGCGCTCTCCACCAGACAGCTTCAAGCCGCCCTCACCAATCACAGTATCCAAACCCTTGTCTGCACGCGCCAAGATATTCTGACCAGCCGCTTTCTGGACAACCGCCATCAATTCCTCATCACTGGCACCCGGATTCACAAACAATAAATTCTCTCGGATAGTACCCGAGAACAATTGCGTATCCTGAGTAACGAAACCCAATTGCTTCCGCACTTCATCAAAATCAATTTCACTCCCATTAAAACCATTATAATAAACCGCCCCCTCCATAGGATGGTACAAGCCGACCAAAAGCTTGACCAGCGTTGTCTTCCCCGCCCCCGATGGCCCTACAAACGCAACCGTCTCCCCTAGCTTCACTTCAAAAGAGACTTCATTCAAGGCAGATTTGGTGGCCGTATGATGTTGGAATGAAACCCGATCAAATCTAAGCGTATTAATATCCCGAATAACAGCAGGTGCATTGGGTACTACCTCTATAGGCTTTGCCATGAGCTGCTCCAGATTGCTCATAGAAGCTTGCGCTTCCCGATAAGAAAGTATGATATTACCCAATTCCTGCAAGGGGCCGAAAATGAAAAACGAATAAAACTGCATCATGATCATTTGCCCAACCGTCAGTTTTTCTCTAAACACCAAAAACAGCAAAGTGAACATGATACACTGCTGCAAGAAATTGACAAAAGTGCCTTGTGCAAACGAAATGGTACGAATACTCTTCACCTTCCTTAATTCCAACTTTAGAATTTTGAATGTAGTCGTGTTCAGCCGCCGAATTTCCTGATTCGTCAAGCCGAGCGATTTCACCAATTCAATATTCCGAAGACTCTCCGTAGTAGAACCGGCGAGTTCATTAGTTTCTCGTACAATATTCTTCTGGATAAGCTTAATCTTCTTACTCAAGAAACTCGTCAAGACCGCGAGTATCACCCCTCCTCCCAGATAGATAAGGGGGAGCATTGGCGTAATTTTAAAGGCAATAACCATTACAAACACAATCCCGACCAGGGTCGCAAAAAGCACATTGACGGCATTGGTGATTAGCTTTTCACAATCGGCACGCACCTTGGTCAGTACCGACAATGTCTCCCCGCTGCGTTGATCTTCAAAATCGGCGAAAGGCAAGCGTAGTGCATGTTTCAGGCTATCAGTATAGAGTGAGGCACCAAATTTTTGGATAATCACATTCACAACATAATCCTGAAAAGCTTTTGCAATCCGGGAAACCATTGCCGTACCAATGATCAAACCAAGACCGAAGAGTACCCCCTTGAAAAAGCCGGCACTATCCTGCGCTTTGCGATACAAATCTGCTTTGTTAGCATAGGGGTCTATCAAGTATTTACCCAAGATATAGGGATTGAGTAACGAAAACACCTGATTAATTGCTACCAAAAGCAAAGCAAGTAGGATCAACCCGCGATAGGGACGTAAGTATTGTAGTAATAGCCTCATTGAAAAAACGAAGTTATTTGCAACAACCTGTTTTTAATCATAGCTCCGGCTAGTTAACCGACAATAAGGCTATAAGCACCGAATCAGTGCAGCAACCACTTTGTCTATGGGTAGGCTAAAGGTCTGCTCATCAATATCCCTTAGCGGCAACCAAAAGACCCGTTCATCAAAGTTTCGATTTAGCAGAGTTGCCGGAGCATGAACAGCCTGAACACGATAATAGACAGAAACAACTTGTGAATCGTCAAAAGCACTAAGCTGAAAAAAATCCGTAGTATATAAATGTTGAAGAACTTCAATCTCCACACCCAACTCTTCTTGCCATTCTCTTTTTAAAGCGTCAATCAAGCCTTCGCCTAGCTCCACGCCCCCACCTGTGAACTTGAGAATTGTCTCGCCAAAAATTTGCTCCTCACTGACCAGTACCTTTCCAGCAGCGATCCAAACCCCATACACCCGCACATTAAAACGTAGTGGTTTACCGATGAGTCTTTTCATTTGATTTGAGCTTAAACTGTAGCGTACATCACTTGTGTAAATCACAGTATCTTCCTAGGAAAATTATGAATTTACCCTCGAGTGGCCAAAGGGTACCGATTGCCGCTCCCGAGCATTACGCTACAATATCCGTCAAACTATTTGATACGGCCACTTGATTTCTATTACCCTGAACAAACAAAATCCAAAGCTTATTTTTGCCACAAACGGCCACCCTTTATGATACACAGCAGCACAAAGCTTATCACACTGGACCAATTCACCATCCACGAAACACGCCAATTCCCACAAGCTACCGGCGAGCTTTCCTCTTTATTAAGAGACATCGGCCTTGCCTGTAAGCTTATCAATAAACAGGTGCAAAAAGCAGGCCTGGTAGAGGGCATCTTAGGCAAACAAGGAGCAACAAACGTGCAGGGAGAGGAGCAAATGAAGCTGGATGTGTATGCGGACGAGTTGCTCATTAATATTCTTCGGAATAGTTCAGACTGTGCCGGTGTGGCATCCGAAGAGAATGATGACGTGGTCTGCTTTGATGACGCTTATAGCCTCAACAGTAAGTATGTTGTCCTTTTTGACCCCTTAGATGGCTCCTCAAATATTGATTGCAACGCGAGCATTGGCACCATCTTCGCTATTTATAAAAGAATATCCCCGCTTGGACAATGTTGCACAAAAGAAGACTTCATGCAATCGGGCAAGAATTTGATGGCCGCAGGCTATGTGATTTATGGGAGCAGCACGATGATGGTCTATGCCACAAAAACCAGCATAAATGGCTTCACCTTGGAACCTAGTATTGGCGAGTTTTGCCTGTCCCATCCAAACATGAAGTGTAAAGAAGCCGGCAGCATCTATTCCGTAAATCAGGGCAACTGGAACAAGTATAGCCAAGGTGTTCGGGATTTCCTCACCACTTGTATGGACAAGAGCTACAGCCATCGCTATATCGGGAGCATGGTAGCTGATATGCACCGCACCTTGATCAAAGGTGGTATATTCCTTTATCCTGCGGATAGTAAATCCCCCAATGGGAAATTGCGCCTTCTTTATGAATGTAATCCAATGGCATTTCTTGCAGAAGCAGCTGGAGGCATGGCCACAACCGGCACCGAGCGAATTCTCAATCTCGTACCGAATGCCTTACACCAACGCGTGCCCATCTTCATCGGAAGCAAAGACTTAGTCAATGCAGCATTAGCCTGCCTCGAAAAGGATTTGGCGACAGCATAAGCACCCCTTAGCTATCACGCAAAAGAAAAGCCTCAGCAATGCTGAGGCTTTTCTTTTGGTACAAAAATATTAGTAGCGGTAAAACCATTCATTCCCGAAGCGGTACCGAATACCTACTGAGACAGGGAACGAAAACAAATCAAACGGTCCATTCCGTCCGGCAATGCGGTTGTCCACAACGTTCATATGTGTGAACCTCGGCGCAAACTCCGCACTAAACCCTAAACGACCCGGAGTATAATATTCAAGCCCAAATTGTGGCCCCAGTGTATAACCGGCACCGGGCTGGTAGTGATACTCAGAAACGTACCGGTTTTCTTCTCCGGCTTTTTGATCATACTGAGAATAAAGTTGCTGCCCATCATTCACGGTGAACACAGCACCAACAGAAAGACCGTAGTAGAAATTGAACCGATTTACCTGCATATTATCATAGAGCGGCACCATCCCATTCACACGAAGCGATGTGGTAAAGACGCGTTCTGCATAGACATAGCGAACACCCACCATACCCAAATCCTGGCCTTGTAATCCGGTCAATTTTGTTGTGCCTTTTGAGCTCCACTCAGAATTTGTATTGATATCTACCCCAACCTGCAAGCGGTCCAAAATATTATAATGAGCCACTACCCCAAACATATTGGGCAAGCTCTTTTCATCTGCGGAATAATCAACGAGCTTATAAAATCTCGTTGTTGGCGCTAAGCCTCCATAGACCCCTACGCTGTAACGAAAATCAGGCGCATAGCTTTGAGCAAATGCTGAAAACGAGGTAAAGGCAATAGCAAGAGTGAGTAAACTTTTTTTCATCATCCGGTATTTCGGCGCTGAAAGATAATCAAGATTGTGGATTAGCCTAGAATTCTATCCGACTTTTTCCGAAAAATGCGAAACAAGTGTGCAAAATTGCTGCTACCTGCAGCCCTTCTAAAAACTATCTTTGCACGATTATGCCAAACAATATGTCGGAGCAACGCAGTCAAGCTTATCTACTGCTTGAAGATGGTACTTTTTTCAGTGG
The DNA here is from genome assembly GCA_018267675.1 of Bacteroidota bacterium. Taxonomy (GTDB): domain Bacteria; phylum Bacteroidota; class Bacteroidia; order Chitinophagales; family Chitinophagaceae; genus UBA1952. Next base: position 11,680 of record JAFDYA010000087.1, on the reverse strand, counting down.
AATGTCTTTTGGCGCACAGGGTACGAGCGGTGGAGAAATTTGTTTTAATACCGGTATGACCGGATATCAGGAAGTCTTTACCGACCCCAGCTATACCGGTCAATTGCTCATCATGAACAATGCTTATGTGGGTAACTACGGTGTTAAGAAGGATGATGTAGAAAGCAGTTCCGTAAAAATCCGTGGACTTATCTGCAAAAATATATCCGATAATTTCAGTAGGATGCAAGCTGACGGCGGCATTTCCGACTATTTGAAAGCAAACAATATTGTCGCTATTGAAGGTATTGATACCCGTGCCTTAGTACAGCACATCAGAAGTAAGGGAGCCATGAACGGTATTATCTCCAGCGAATTTTCGGATATCAGTGTATTAAAAGAAAAGCTGGAGACTGTGCCCAATATGGGCGGACTCGATCTTTCCGATGAAGTTTCCTGCAAAGAGCCCTATAATTTTGGCAATCCGGATGCTCCTATTAGGATTGCTGTTTTGGACTTTGGGCTGAAACAAAGTATGCTCCACAATTTTGACGAACGCGGCGTATTTATTAAAGTTTATCCGGCACACACCACATTTGCCACCATGGAAGCCGACGCGCCAGATGGCTACTTCGTCTCCAACGGCCCCGGCGACCCGGGCGCAATGGACTATGCTGTAGCCACCGTAAAAGACATTATTACCTCCGGCAAGCCCATGTTTGGCATCTGTCTAGGGCAACAACTATTAGCTCGAGCTGTTGGTATCCCAACCTACAAAATGCACCATGGCCACAGAGGCCTCAATCATCCAGTAAAAAACCTAATCACCGGTAAAAGCGAAATCACTACCCAAAATCATGGCTTTGGTATTGATGCAGCATCGGCTCAAACCAACCCCTTAGTCGAGATCACGCACATCAACCTGAACGACCAAAGTATTGAAGGCATCCGCCTAAAAGATAAGCCTGTATTCTCAGTGCAGTATCACCCAGAAAGCACTCCCGGCACATTTGATTCGCGCTACCTTTTTGACGAATTTATTGACAAGCTGAAAACCGCCATGACAGCAACAACGGCGGCATAATACTCCAATTCCAAACTATTTTTTAAGAATAATGCCCAGCGAAAAAATTCTCATTATCGGTGCCGGAGGACAAATAGGTGTCGAGCTTGTACTTGCTTTAAGAGCAGCCCTCGGTAACAATCAGGTCATCGCCTCGGATCTGAAAAAAGAAGTCCATCCTTTGCTGGCTGATGGCCCTTATGTTACGTTAGATGCAACAGATGGCGCCGCGATTACTGCACTGATTCAAAAAGAAAAAATCACCCAAGTCTATCTACTAGCAGCGATGCTCTCCGCCACCGGAGAGAAAATGCCCATGAAAGCTTGGGAAGTGAATATGGGCAGCCTACTCCAACTTTTGGAGATTGGCGTCCAGGAAAAACTAAACAAAATATACTGGCCATCATCAATAGCTGTTTTTGGCACCACCACACCAAGAGTAGAAACTCCACAGGCCACAATTATCGAACCAACCACGGTCTATGGCATCTCCAAATATGCCGGTGAACTATGGTGTCAATATTATCAAAAACGTTACAAGCTGGACGTTCGTGGCTTGCGCTACCCCGGATTGATTAGTTGGAAAAGTGCCCCAGGCGGCGGCACCACCGACTATGCCGTTGAAATCTATCATGAAGCGTTGAAATCTGGCCACTATACCAGCTTCTTAAGCGAGAATACCTACCTACCCATGATGTTCATGGACGATGCTATCCGAGCAACCATTGAATTGATGGAAGCTCCAGCAGCGCAATTGAGCACTGGTATGGCCTATAACGTAGGCGCAATGAGCTTTTCACCGAAGGAAATTGCTGCCGCTATACAACAGCATATCCCGGATTTCCGCATTAGCTATGCCCCGGATTTCCGACAGGATATCGCCAACACTTGGCCTCAAAGCATTGATGATAGCACAGCACGAAAGGACTGGAACTGGAAACCCGAATTCGACTTAAACAGAATGACGGAAACAATGTTGTACAACCTAAAAAAGAAAGGATAAACAGCTCCGATAGGCTATGAATGATCAAGCGCTGATTGTCGCACTAACCGGTGCTGGGATCTCTGCCGAGAGTGGGCTGCGTACCTTCCGAGATAGCGATGGACTATGGGAAGGTTATAACGTAGAAGAGGTCGCAACACCATTTGCCTGGCAGCGCGATCAAAAATTGGTTCAAGATTTCTATAATCAACGGAGACGAGATATTCAAGCAGCCCAGCCGAACAAGGCTCACCTACTACTAGCAGAATTAGAAAAACATTATCGGGTACAAATTGTGACCCAAAACATCGACGACTTGCACGAGCGTGCCGGAAGTTCCTCTGTCTTGCATTTGCATGGGGAAATTTTCAAAATGCGGAGCGACAAGAAGCCGCATGACGACCGCTTTGCGCTTGATATCCGAGGGGACTTAGCTGCCCAAACTCCCGCCGAAGATGGCGGATATTTACGCCCACATATTGTTTGGTTTCACGAGTCGGTACCGGCAATTCTTTCGGCTGAAGCACTCATGGAATCAGCAGATATTTTCATATTAGTTGGTACTTCACTTGCTGTGTATCCCGCTGCGGGCCTCATCCATTCTGTTCCGGATACGACACCAAAATATATCATTGACAAGGTGATTCCTAAACTGGGCGCTCTTCAAAACGTTCATACACTGGAACAAACGGCAACCGAAGGCATGATTGCCGTGGCCGCCCTGCTAAACGCTAAAAAATGAATGGGAGCTTTTCAAAAAAAACAACAGCTTTCCAATTACTGCTCCTAGCGGCATTCACAATTGTAGCCTATTGGCCCTTAGCAAGCTTCCAACATACCCAAAAATGGGACTCCGTCGAAAGCTATTTCCCCTTTCGGTATTTTTTAAGTGATTGCTTACGGAATGGCCAACTCCCGCTCTGGATGCCCTACCAACTTGGCGGTTACCCATTCTATGCCGACCCACAAAGCAGCGCCTGGTATCCACTTGCCTGGATATTTGGTGCTGCTACGCCTTATACCTTAAAAACATTTGCTACTGAATACATCGTCCATTTCTACCTCGCCGGTGTGGGGATGTACCTGCTTGTGCGAAGCTTCGGACGAAGCACCACTGCTCAAATTTGCGTTGCCCTTGCCTATACTGCTTGTGGCTTCTTTGTTAGTAATGCCGAGCACACTACTTGGGTTGTTAGTGCTACCTGGATCCCTTGGGTCTTCTGGGCCTATCACCGGATGACACAAACCAAAAGCTGGAGATTTGTATTGCTTTGCGCCCTCTTCCTATACCTGATCCTTAGTGGCGGCTACCCCGCCTTCATCATCACAACCGTCTATATTCTTTTCTTATTCTTTGTTGCTGCAAACTTGACTAAAATGCCCGCCCAAACTCGGAAGCAATTGTTTGGTTTGCATTTTGGCCTTGCAGGAATATTTCTACTGCTCAGCCTTGGCCTCATCATTTCCTGGCTGCAATATATCCCGCTCATGAGCCGAGGATATGGCATGAACCTCGCTAAAGTGATGGTATATCCGTTTTCACCGAGATGCTTTGAATCCTTCCTACTGCCTTTTGCTACGCTCAAAGACGAGAACGTCTATCTCGTGGACATATCTATGCGCAATGCCTACATCGGACTATTGGCACTTAATCTGCTTCCTTGGGGGATACGAAACATCATCCGAGAAAGAAAAACGCTAACAGTTTTCCTTGTCACCCTCCTCTGCTTGGCTGCTGCGCTTGGTGATTACCTCCCTATTCGATCCTTCTTATATCATTTTGTACCAGGAATGGCCTACTTCCGCTTCCCTGCCCTGTTCAGAATCTTTTCTATTGTCGGCTTGCTCATACTAGCAGCACAAGGCATAGACTTTATGCTCGAACAAAAGAAAACGCAGTTGGTTTGGTGGAGAATAGTACTCGCCGTTCTTCTTTGTCTTTGCCTATTTATTCTATCTCGTTCTATTGCCAAATATGGCTTCTGCTGGCATTGGGGAAAATCCCTAATTGACTTTCAGGGAAATCTGATCAAAGCCCCCCGTCAGGAATTCGTACAGCTACAAACAATTGTCCAGGCTACATTACTCGGCCTGCTCCTTCTATTTATATCAATAAAAAATGGGAAATTCCTTTCGCCAATATTGCTCGTATGCTTTTGTCTAGTAGATATGGTAGTTGCTACCCGGCTAAATGCCTTCGGCACGGTGGTCACGCCAGTATTCCGTACCGTACAAGAAAAGCCAATTGCCCACCTCTCCAGAGACTTCCGGCTTCCGGACAACCATATTCCGGTATCGGCATCCACAGATCTCAACCGCAACCTTGGCCACTTGCGCACAAATACCAGCATGTATTTTAAGACAATTGCGATGGATGGCTATAATAGTTTCCAACTCAATTCCTTTATCCGGCTCGATTCCAGTACCCTTCGACATCAAGTCTGGAGCAACCCCTATCTCTATGTGGTGCATGATGTGGTACCACAACAAGACTTAGACAGCTTCAAGAATGCCCGCGATATTTTAGTTCGCCCGCAGGACTTTAGTCATTTTAGCAATATTCTACCTACTGAAACTTCGGCAAGCACATTGGAGGTTCAAGAGTTCTTGCCCAATAAAATTATTGCTGAATTGAATGCCAAACAAACGACTGTGCTGAATTTGCAACAAAGCTTTGCAAAGGGATGGAAATTGACCGTAGATGGCCAAGAAACGAAAATCTATCCCAGTAATTTTACGCAAATGGCTTCCATAATCCCCGCAGGAAATCATGTACTTGTCTGGTCATTTCAACCAAACTATATCCGATTCTTGTATGGCTTCACTGGGGCTATATTGGTCCTATTGTTGCTCTGCGTGCTACTTATTCAAACAAAGCTTTGGAAGATTTAGTAGCTGTATTTCAACAAAAAAACGATTAAGACCTTTGGTTCGACAAAGTAGTTTCAAGTCGTGTCAATGACGAATCACAAAACTTTTCATCGCAAAGCCCTGCGCTTCCACATATTTCAACATATAAAAGCCATTGGGCAATGACGACATATTCACTTGCCCTCCATTGAATAGGGATTGACTAAGCACAAGCTGACCGGCATAATTATAAATCTGAACTTGTGCCGACTGATTACTTTTTTGTGGCTGAATGTACAAGACATTTTGAACAGGATTAGGATAAATGGCTATCAACTGGTCGTTCCTTATTTCCGGGACAGCTTCATAGTTATCAATTAGTTTAAAATCATCAATTATCCAACCGTCGTGGCGAGCGGTGTCTGAATCGGTGATGTAGGTAAAACGTAAAAGAACTCTACTCGCTCTTACAATAGGGAATTTATCCCATTGCTTCGTAAACAAATACTGTAAATCTAAGTGATAATATTTCCATCCATTAGTTGTCCCTTTTAATGTAGGCTTCCCACCTATCCAATGCATGTTGTATGTCTTATCCTCCTTTATTGGGTCAATCCAACTTCGGCCAGAGTCAAGTGAAAGTTCAACAGTTCCAAAATCTGCCGAATCTCCATCTAATTGAAATTCAAATTTTAACGAAGCACCATGTGTTTGATGAAGAATATTAGTAACTTTACTAAAATATATTACAGACGTATCATTGGGCGGAAGTGCATTGAGCGTATCCGTCACTAAAGCATTTGGGTTGGAAAAAGCCGCATTAAAAACAGTCTTATTCGGATGTCCAAGCTGCCATTTTGAGTTTGGATGAGCCAGTGAATCAATATAGAAATGCTGTTTAAAAATGTCTATTTCATACTGATAGTCAAACGATGTATAAATAGCATATTGAGCAAAGGTGGGTAATGAAGATCCCAGCAATAAAAATACCCAAAGAATCAATTTTCTCATGTGGTTTAAATTTGAGTGTTCCTTTTACAAATTAACTTTAGCCTAAAGTTCAATTACAGCATAAAGATATTGCTTTTTTTAAAAAACAAGGAGCAAATTAAAATTCCCACTCGTGAAAAACAAATTTGGCGCAATTGGGTGAATGAGCTTTGGCCTCGAGCTGTTTAAATAGGAAATTTGGCGCTATCGTCTTAGCCAGTGCTTTTCAATTCTTTACTATCTTTATGCTACTCTAATTCTTTTTCCATGAAAAACGTCTTATTGCTGCCCGTCTTTCTGCTGCTAATTTCAATCACTTCGTTAGCACAGAAGAAGATGATCATCATTAACCATACAGCCTGCGAATGGTGTGGTACTGTTTATATGGATCTTCCGAATTCCACTGGTCCCAGTACTCAAGTGCACAATACGACATTTGCCACAGTGATAGGAGTGCCTGTGGCTTCTACTTTGAATATTATTGCACCAACAACAACATGGTATGATGGTGCTAAATTTCCACAGCTTTACGATCCACAATGGATTTGGAGTTTCTATGAGTTGGCTCCCTGTATGTGCCGTTCAAATAAAGTTGAAGTCAGTGGTACGGATCAGGGACAATCTACTTATGCAACATCACTGTACGGGAGTAGTGTTTTAGATAACAACCCTTGTTGTGGTGACAACACGATTACCTGGACAGACCTGAATAATGGCGATGTACAGATTGATATTTATTGAGAAAAAAATTATCGTCATTTTTAAAACATGCACTATGCGTAATATTATACTTTCTATTCTTTGCGTAAGCCTATCCTCTATTTGTCTGGCACAGAAGCAGGGTAATATCTGGCTTTTTGGGGCAGGTGATGGGCTAAGCTTTAATGTTGCCCCCCCGGTTCATATAGCGGGCAAAACCGGTACTCAATACATTCAAGAGGGTTCTGCCTGCATTTCGGACGCTAACGGAAGTCTGCTATTTTATACAGACGGCACTACTGTTTTCAACAAGCAAAATAAGCCCATGCTCAATGGCGTTGGGATCAATGGTAGTACAGGTTCTCAACAGAATAGCATCATTGTGCCACAGCCGGGAAGTGATAGCTTATTTTACATATTTACTTCGGACATAACAGATTATTATTTCTTAAAAAAACCTGTTGTAGGCTATAACTATAGCATTGTAAATATGTGCCTAGACTGGCAGAGTCCGGAAAGTGGAGGGCTTGGAGGGATCATAGCAGGTAAGAAGAATATCCATCTTGTAGATAGCGGAACAGAGAAACTCTGTGCGGCATCCGACGGGGCAAATGGTTATTGGATACTTGGCCATAAAATGTTCTCAGACACATTCGTTGCCTGGCATCTTACAAGCGCAGGCTTGTCGGCAACAGTTACGACAAGTATCGCCCCGCTTGTTGGGAAAGTGTTACCCAACGGCAATGTTACCGGAATGTGGGGACAAATGAAATTCAACCCTTCAGGGACTAAAGTGGGCAATGTTAATAAATTTGCTAAAACTAGACCCACTCTAGATCTATATGATTTTAATCCGCTAACCGGCAAGTTGAGCAATCATTGCCAATCTATTTTGATGGATGACACCGCTGCCTATCCGTTGGGCTTAGAATTCTCACCGGATGGCTCTAAATTGTACGTCAGCGTAATGGGTTCTAAGGAGAGCCAAATATTACAATACAAACTTTCAACAAATTGCAGCAATTTGGCTAGTCCCTACGATACCATAATCTCAGCTCATTATGTGGCGCATAGTATTCAAGCCGCTCCAGACGGAAATCTCTACCTAGGCATCGGAACATATAATAATAAGCTGCGCATAGATCGCATTCTTAATCCAAACAATGTCCGACCAGTGTTGCAATATGATAGTGCTTTCATGAATCTTAATGACGGATTTCCGAATGTTGTCGTTCCGGATATGCCCTCTTTTGTAGCGGGTTTCCGATATACCAATGGTATTTGTCATTGCCCAGCTCCGGTATCAATTCCATCTGCATCGTCGCTCAAAGAAATTACAGTAACACCCAATCCTGCCAATACTCATATCAGATTGACGCTCAATAACCAACAATACGGCTCCGGGCTGGAGCTGAAGATTACAGACATAAAGGGTCGGGTACTTTATAATCAACCCACAAGCCAAACAGAAATAGAGCTAGTCAACTACCCAGAAGGCCTTTATTTTTATCAGATCGCCCATCAACAGACAATTTTAAAACAAGGGAAATTTTCGGTTGTTCATTAGAAATCAGATAGCTATTGCTTATAAACTTAGCCATCTATTTACCAATTCTTTAGTTTCTTTATGCTACCCTAATTTATTTTTTATGAGGAATTTCTTATTGCTGCCCGTCTTTCTGCTGCTATTTTCAATCTCTTCGTTTGCGCAGAAGAAAATGATCATCATTAACCATACAGCCTGCGAATGGTGTGGTACTGTTTATATGGATCTTCCGAATTCCACTGGTCCCAGCACTCAAGTGCACAATACGACATTTGCCACGGTGATAGGAGTGCCTGTGGCTTCTACTTTGAATATTATTGCCTCATCGACATCTTGGTTTAGTGGGCCACCTCCTGCTATACCCTACGATCCACAATGGATATGGAGTTTCTATGAATTGGCTCCCTGTATGTGCCTTTCAAATAAAGTTGAAGTCAGCGGTACGGATCAGGGACAATCTACTTATGCAACATCACTGTACGGGAGCAGTGTTTTAGACAGCAACCCCTGTTGTGGTGACAACACGATTACCTGGACAGACCTGAACAATGGCGATGTACAGATTGATATTTATTGAGCGAAAAATTTCCGTCATTTTTAAAACATGCACTATGCGTAATGTTATACTTTTTTTTCTTTACCTAAGTCTATCCTCTATTTGTCTGGCACAAAAGCAGGGTAATATCTGGCTTTTTGGGGCAGGTGATGGGCTAAGCTTTAATGTTGCCCCTCCAATTCATATATCCGGCAATACTGGAAGTTACTACTTTCAATTGGGTACCGCGTGCATTTCGGATGCTAATGGAAGTCTATTATTTTATACCGATGGCGCAAATCTTTACAATAGGCAGAATAAGCCTATGTTAAATGGTATTGGGATTGGAGGGCGCACTAGTTCCCAACAGAATAGCATTATTGTGCCGCTTCCTGGAAGTGATAGCTTATTTTATGTTTTCACATCTGATGATGGAAACGAGTATTTTATTAAAAAATCACCATTAGGTTATAATTATAGTGTTGTAAATATGTGTCTGGACTGGCAGAATCCGGAAAGTGGAGGGCTTGGAGGGATCATAGCCGGCAAGAAGAATATCCATCTTGTAGATAGCGGCACCGAGAAGCTCTGTGCGGCATCGGACGGCGTAAACGGTTATTGGATATTAGGCCATAAAATGCTCTCAGACACATTTGTTGCCTGGCACCTTACAAGCGCAGGCTTATCTGCAACTGTTACTACAAGTATCGCTCCAATAATCGGAAAAATACTACCCAGCGGCCATGTTACCGGAATATGGGGACAAATGAAATTCAACCCTTCAGGGACTAAAGTTGGCGTCGTTAATAAGTTTGGTAAGACCAGCCCCACTCTAGATCTGTATGATTTTAATCCGATAAGCGGTAAGCTGAGCAATCATTGTCAAACTATTTTGATGGATGATACCACTGCCTATTCATTGGGTCTGGAATTTTCTCCGGATGGTACAAAGTTGTATGTCAGCGTAATGGGAACTAAGATAAACCAAATACTACAATATAAGCTTTCGGCAAATTGCAGCAATATCGGTAGTTCAGTCGATACAATCTCCTCAGCGCCTAATACGATGTATGGTATTCAGGCAGCTCCGGATGGTAATCTTTATTTGGGCATCAAAAATAGTAGGAATAACTTGCGTATGGATCGCATACTTAACCCAAATGCTATCAGGCCTTTGCTTCAATATGATAGTGCTTTCATGAATCTTAATGACGGATTTCCAAACTCCATCATTCCGGAACCACCATCTTTCGTAGCCGGTTTCAGATATAAAAACGGCGTTTGTCATTGCCCAGCTCCGGTATCAGTTCCATCTGCATCATCGCTCAAAGAAATTACAGTAACGCCGAATCCGGCCAATACGCATATCAGGTTGACGCTCAATAGCCAACAATACGGCTCCGGACTGACGCTGAAGATTACGGACATAAGGGGTCGGGTACTTTATAATCAGCCCGCTAGCCAAACCGAAATTGAGCTAATCAACTACCCAGAAGGCCTTTATTTTTATCAGATTGCCCATCAACAGACAATTTTGAAACAAGGGAAATTTTCGGTTGTTCATTAGAAATCAGGTAGCTATTGCTTATAAACTTAGCCATCTATTTACCAATTCTTTAGTTTCTTTATGCTACCCTAATTTATTTTTTATGAGAAACCACTTATTGGTGCCACTCTTTCTGCTGTTATTTTCAATCTCTTCGTTTGCGCAGAAGAAAATGATCATCATTAACCATACAGCCTGCGAATGGTGTGGTACTGTTTATTTGGATCTTCCGAATTCCACTGGTACCGGCACTCAAGTGCACAATACGACATTTGCCACGGTAATAGGAGTGCCTGTGGCTTCTACCTTGAATATTATTGCACCAACAACAACATGGTATAAAGGCGGTGTATCACAGCTATATGATCCACAATGGATTTGGAGTTTCTATGAGTTGGCTCCCTGTATGTGCCGTTCAAATAAAGTTGAAGTCAGCGGAACGGATCAGGGACAATCTACTTATGCAACATCACTGTACGGGAGTAGTGTTTTAGATAGCAACCCTTGCTGTGGTGACAACACGATTACCTGGACAGACCTGAACAATGGCGATGTGCAGATTGATATTTATTGAGCGAAAAATTTCCGTCATTTTTAAAACATGCACTATGCGTAATGTTATACTTTTTTTTCTTTGCCTAAGTCTATCCTCTATTTGTCTGGCACAAAAGCAGGGTAATATCTGGCTTTTTGGGGCAGGTGATGGGCTAAGCTTTAATGTTGCCCCCCCAATTCATATATCCGGCAAAACCGGTAGTCAATACTTTCAAGCCGGCACAACCTGCATTTCGGATGCTAATGGAAGTCTGTTATTTTACACAGATGGCACTACTGTTTTCAATAAACATAATAAGCCCATGCTCAATGGTATTGGGATCAATGGTAGTACAGGTTCTCAACAGAGTAGCATTATTGTGCCGCTACCCGGAAGTGATAGTCTGTTCTACGTTTTTACATCCGATATGGGCAATTTGTATTTCTTAAATAAACCTGTTTTAGGCTATAACTATAGCATTGTAAATATGTGCCTAGACTGGCAGAGTCCGGAAAGTGGAGGGCTTGGAGGTATCATAGCAGGTAAGAAGAATATCCATCTTGTAGATAGCGGAACAGAGAAACTATGTGCTGCGTCGGACGGGGCAAATGGTTATTGGATACTTGGCCACAAAATGTTCTCAGACACATTTGTTGCCTGGCACCTTACCGGTGCCGGTTTGTCCGCAACTATTGCTACAAGTATTAACCCTCGTATTGGAGAAACACTACCCAACGGCAATGTCAATGGAATGTTAGGACAAATGAAATTCAACCCCGCAGGTACTAAAGTGGGTGTAGTCAATAAAATTGACAAAATCAGACCCGTCTTGGACCTGTATGATTTTAATCCGCTAACCGGCAAGTTGAGCAATCATTGCCAATCTATTTTGATGGATGACACCGCTGCCTATCCGTTGGGCTTAGAATTCTCACCGGATGGCTCTAAATTGTAC
>JAFDYA010000086.1 GCA_018267675.1 Bacteroidota bacterium | reverse complement strand
TGCAGATCTTGTTCTACATGTTCATCATCTTATTGGCGATGGGGATAGGCTTATTGTACGTGGCCATTCAGGAGGGGAAGATCAAGAATTTTATTTTGGCGTCAATCTTATCGATAGTGGCGCTGGGCTTAGGCGCAGGGCCTTCCATGCCTGCATTTCTATCTACGCTCGAATATTCAAAATTGAGTATGCGGGGTGGTACGAGTGAGCTAACGTTTGGACATGACAAGGATAAGAAAACGGGCGGCTTAGATAAAGATTATGCCTTTCGTTGGAGCAATAGTATTGGGGAGACATTCTGCATTTTAGTTCCTTACCTCTATGGAGGGGGAAGTGGTGAAGATGCAAGTCATGCACCGGCCACCAGTGATGCGATCGGAGGTCGGGCAGAGCAATTGCCGACTTACTGGGGGCCACAACCTTTTCTTTCGGGGCCTGTTTACTTTGGTGCAATTATTTGTTTTCTGTTTGTACTGGGTTTAATGGTGATTCGTTCCCCGCATAAATGGTGGATAGCTGCGGTGAGTGCCCTGGCAATCATGATGAGTTGGGGGAATCATTTTGCTGCATTTAATTACTGGATTTTTGATAATATTCCGGTGATGAACAAACTAAGAACACCTTCTATGGTATTAGTTATTCCGGAATTTTTATTCCCCTTGGTGGCTGTTTGGGGCGTGCAGGATATCATGAAGGATTATAGTGCGCCCGGGATGCGTGAGGAGCTTTGGAAAAAGGTGAAACTTGCAGCCGGTATTACTGGAGGCTTGGCCTTGTTGCTCGGTCTGGGTGGTTCCATGTTCTTTGATTTTACCAATGCCGCTAAAGACGCTCAATACAAGGAAATCCTACCTGATTTTAAGGAAGACAGAGCGGCTATGGCGAGGAATAGCGGTCTGTTGAGCGCGTTTTATATAGCACTTTCTGCAGGCTTGCTTTGGGCATTTTTGAAACAGAAGATTAAAGCTACTTACCTGATGGCCGGGCTGGGTTTCTTGATTTTTGTCGATTTGATTCCTACCGCTTGGCGCTATCTCAATGAAAAGAATTATGCGGATGCCGATACCTATACCGAGCATTTTCAACCCCGACCTGCTGATGCTCAAATCCTCCAAGACAAAGACCCCTATTACCGGGTGTTAGATCTGAGTAAGGATGTTTATAACGATGCTTCACAGGCCTATTTCCACAAGGCTGTTGGTGGGTATAGCCCGGCAAAAATGGAAATTTATCAAGACCTTATTGATGTCCACATGAATGGCCAGTCCTTTAATGCTCAGGTATTGGATATGCTCAATACCAAATACATTATTGTTCCAGGTGGGCAGCAAGGTGGAGCGCAGGTGATTCCTAACCCCTCGGCTGATGGTAATGCCTGGTTTGTGCGGGATATTAAAGTTGTTCCCACTGCCGATGAGGAAATACTGTCCATGAAAGCTGCCAAATTGGGTGATACTGCAAAGGGTGTGGGTGACTGGAACTCACGGGAGACGGCAATCATTAGGAGTACTTTCTCGAAAGAAATTGCCGGACTACATCCCGGCCTTGATTCCGGTGCTTTTGTGAAGCTGGATAAATATGGCCTCAACGAAATTAGTTACAAGTCTTCTAATGCAAAGGAAGGATTGGCCGTATTCTCGGACATCTGGTATCCATTGGGGTGGAAAGCTTATGTTGATGGCAAGGAAACGCCGATTATTAGGGCAGATTATGTCTTGAGGGCCTTGCGATTGCCGGCGGGCCAACATGAGATCGTGTTCAAGTTTCATCCAAATTCGTTTTATACCGGAAATAAGATTGCAGGGATATCGAGCTTGCTTTTATGGGGCTTGATCATTGCTGCGGTATATTTCAGTTTTCGGAAAAGTAAGAACAAGTCCGACGACAATCCCGATGCATAACCATTAGCTATGTCATGCCCTTGAAACAAGTTTGTAGCCGTAGTTTTCGCCTTTTGGATTTTTTATTCCGGAAGGTGTTTCGCCAAAATGCGAAGGTGTCCTGGGCAGTGCATCATACGGCTACTATTCATCATCCGCAAGGGCTTGATGTGGGCGTGGGCACCTGGCCGGGTGACTCTCCTGGTGTTTACATCAATGCGAGTAACGGGGTGTATATCGGGGACTATACTAATCTAGGCCCAAATGTGGGGATCATTTCCGGTAACCATGATTTGTATAACAACGATTTAATGGTCAGTGCTCCGCCAATACATATTGGTAGGTTTTGCTGGTTGGGGATGGGTGCGGTAGTCTTGCCTGGCGTTCGTTTGGGCGATTTTACCATAGTCGGCGCAGGGGCTGTAGTAACACAAAGTTTTGAAGAAGGCTATTGTGTAGTGGCGGGAAATCCTGCACGGGTCATTAAAAAATTATCCAAAGATGAGTGCGACAAACAGGCAAAGCTTCGGAATGCAGCACAAACTGATTTCGCATAGTGCATCCATTTTTGTTATTCGCTTTTTTCCGGCATTGGCCTTGCTGGTTGTGGCCATTTTGTTTTCCCATAAACTTCCTGCAGCGCTGTTTGGGAAGTACCAAGCGCTTTGGGTAGATACAGCTATCCTCATCGTTTTGGCGGGGCTTGGCCTTGCACCCTTAGCACTTACACATGACGGAAGGACGATTAATCGGTGGTTGATGCTGTTGAAGCCTCGTCATGTCGTACTCTACGGCTTGTGGGTAGCCCTGTTGGGACTGATTCTTGCTTTTCTTTTAAAAGATTACGATACTTATCCAACGGCAGCCTTGCCCATCTTACTGCTCGCCCAAGTAGGTAGTCTCTTGACCGAGACCTATCTTATTGTGCAGGCCAGGCTTGGTATAGCGGCATTAGTAAGTTTGCTTCATGCCCTTGCATTCTTGACGCTTCACCTACTGTTTCTGGTACTCGGTCTTTCTTTTGCTACGTTGATCTGGGGAATTTTCCTACTCAGTGCGTTGCGCTTTTGTATTCTATTAATCGTTTCCGGGAAGGTATTTCGGGAAAATGCTGTGGGGCTGCGGTGTCGAAAAATTCCACGAAACATCCGGCGGCAATGGCTGCAACTCGGTATTTATGATCTGGTACAAGTAGCTGTTCGGTATGTGGATAAGTTTGTGTTGGCTATACTTATTGCCCCGGCATTATTCTCCGTCTATTTTATAGGGACTACAGAAGTACCTTTCATACCGATTGTATTAGGAGCTGTAGGTAGCAGTTTATTGCAGCAAATGGCAAAAGGGCCACAGGTGCAGCTTTCCAAGTTGCAGTTAATGCGTACTTCCGGGTCAATTTTATCTCGGGTAGTGTTCCCGATTTTTTTCTTTTTATTCTTCTTTAGGCAAGAGTTTATCCTTTTTTTGTTTAGTGAAAAGTATAGCGCAGCAGTGCCGCTCTTCGCTATTTCTATACTGGTATTGCCACTACGGGCGTATAATTTCACTGCAATTCTGCAGCACCTCAACAAGGTGCATATCATCAATCTTGGAGCAGTGTTGGACTTGGTTTTTGCTTGTAGTCTAGCTTTCCCCTTATATCATGTTTTGGGGCTTAAAGGGATCGTTTGGGCTTTTGTGGTCAGTAGTTTTTTTCAAGCTGTATTTTATCTGTATCATACCTCACGAGCAACGAACCAACCCTTAGTGTCCCTTTTACCGCTCCGCACTTGGCTACTCCAGTTATTGGGATATGGAATACTATTCTTTTGCCTCAGTTTAGTCTTAGGCGATTCTTTTGGACTTATTTGGCAACTCTTCGTGGCTGCCGGTGTCACTGTCGTTACTGTCGTATTAAGCCTGCTGCCTATTTTCGTGGCTAGAAGCTAGACAATGGCAAAATTTATACATCGACAACGGCTCCCGAACGTGGAGAATACCGGCTTTTCACCCAATAGCGCTATTGAAGGGGGGCGACTTATCAATCGTGATGGGAATATAAATATTAAGAAGACCGGCATCCCGATTTTTGATCGCCTGAGTCTGTATCATGTTCTCTTGAGGATGCCCCGCTGGAAGTTCCTATTGCTGGTCTTCGGATTTTATTTTGCTTTGAATATCCTATTCGCTACAGCGTTTTATTTTATCGGAATTGACGGCCTCGACGGCGCAACACTGCAAGAGACCCAGATGAACCAATTTCTAACAGCGTTCTTTTTCTCTGCCCAAACCCTGACCACCGTAGGTTATGGTCATATTTCTCCGGTTGGGATTACAGCAAATACTTTGGCTTCGTTTGAGTCTATGGTCGGTATCCTTGCATTTGCACTGGTGACGGGTGTCTTCTACGGAAGATTTTCCCGCCCGAAAGCCTATATCCGGTTTAGTGATCAATTTCTGATAGCGCCCTACCGAGGGGCTACCGCGTTAATGTTCCGCCTGGCAACATTCAAAAACAATCATCTCACGGATGTGGATGCCAATGTGAGCCTCGCTATGCATGTCCTGGAGGAAGGTGTCCTTAAAACTAAATTTTATACACTAAAATTGGAGATTAGTAAAGTCGTGTCCCTGGCATTGAGTTGGACCTTGGTACATCCCATCAATGAAGAAAGTCCCTTGTATGGGTTTACTGAACAAGATTTCAAAGACAATAGAGTAGAGGTGATGGTCAATATTAGAGCCTTTGACGATCATTTCTCCAATACTGTGCAACAACGTAGTTCCTACACCTATCAAGAGCTGGTTTTTGGTGCAAAGTTTTTACCAATGTCTCGTCTGGACCCAAGCGGTCAATACACATTGCTAGAGCTGGATAAACTTGGGGAGCATGAGCGGGTAGCCTTGCCAAAAGTTAACGAAATTAGGTAGCACAATTTTGAATGTAGCTAATGATTTAGCTTTGCAGTATGTTGGAAATCGTAGAAACATCAGCAAAGGCACAGCTTTTTATTGAGCAGGAAGAGCAATTTGGCGCCCATAATTATCATCCCTTACCCGTAGTATTGAGCAAAGGGGAGGGGGTTCATGTTTGGGACGTAGATGGTAAAAAATACTTCGATTTTCTGTCGGGTTATTCAGCGGTGAATCAAGGACATTGCCATCCAAAGATTGTTGCAGCATTGGTGGAGCAGGCTTCCAAGCTTACACTTACTTCTCGCGCTTTTTACAATGATTTGTTGGGAGGGTATGAACACTTCATGACTCAGCTATTTGGCTATGATAAACTGCTCCCGATGAATACCGGTGTAGAAGCAGTAGAAACAGCAATAAAACTGGCGCGTAAATGGGCATACGAAGTAAAAGGGGTACCTGAAAATGATGCGGTTGTATTGGTTTGTAAACAAAATTTTCACGGTCGCACGATCAATGTAATCTCGTTCAGTAGCGATCCAACAGCACGGAAGAATTTCGGTCCCTTTATTCCCGGATATCTGAGCATTCCCTACAATGATTTGGATACCCTTCGTGAGGCGGTAAAAGATAAAAATGTATCGGCATTTTTAGTGGAACCTATTCAGGGGGAAGCTGGCGTTATGGTGCCGGATGATGGATACCTTGCTGAGGCATTTGCAATCTGTAAAGCAGCCAATGTGTTGTTTATTGCAGATGAAATACAGACTGGCTTAGCTCGGACAGGAAAGATGTTGGCTTGCGATTATGAAAATGTGCATCCTGATATTTTAATTCTAGGAAAGGCTTTGTCTGGTGGCGTTATGCCCATAAGTGCCGTATTGACCAACGACGAAATTATGCTCACCATAAAGCCCGGGGAACATGGATCTACCTATGGTGGCAATCCTTTGGCTTGCAAGGTGGCCATGGCAGCAATGCAGGTGTTAATAGATGAAAATCTTGCCGAGAATGCAATGAAGCTGGGGAAGTATTTTCGAGAAGGGCTCAACGCCATGAAAGGTGCTCATATCTCTAAAGTTCGGGGCAAAGGTCTTTTGAATGCGATCGTGATTGATCATCCAAACAAAGACGCAGCCTGGGAACTCTGCATGGCTTTGCGGGATAATGGCCTTTTGGCCAAGCCGACCCACGGTCATATCATTCGCCTGGCACCACCTTTAGTTATCTCCAAGGCACAAATTGATGATTGCCTAGAGATCATCCGAAAAACATTGCTCGCATTTTCAGCATAGAAGTGATAACCAAAGAGGCACATTTTCAATCATCGGATTTTCTAAGGGATGTGGTGATTGGTATGAGTGACGGGCTTACCGTCCCCTTTGCATTGGCCGCCGGATTGAGTGGGGCAGTAGTAAGTAATAACGTTATCCTTACCGCTGGTTTTGCCGAAATTGTAGCAGGTTCTATTGCTATGGGCCTGGGGGGCTATTTGGCCGGTCGTACCGAGGTAGAACATTATGAAGCGGAACTGCAAAGAGAGTATCAAGAGGTAGAACAAGTACCAGAGCAGGAAAAGCAAGAAGTTCGGGATGTTTTTGCGGAATTAGGTCTAAGCACATCCACCCAAAATTTGATTGCTGATGAAATGACAAAAGACAAAGAGAAATGGGTGGACTTCATGATGAAGTATGAATTGGGCTTGGATAAACCGGACCCGAAACGAGCACGAAACAGTGCGTTGAATATCGGTGGTGCGTATATCGTTGGTGGAATTGTTCCGTTGTTACCCTATTTCTTTTTCAATACGCCTACTCAGAGCTTAAGTTGGTCTTGTGTGGTAACGGTATGTTGCCTTTTTCTCTTCGGTTTTTTCAAAGCAAAGGCAACTGGACAGAACCCATGGATGGGTGCTACACGGATTATGTTCATCGGCTCTATAGCTGCTGCTGCAGCCTATTTTATTGGCCAGCTATTTGCCGGTTCTTGATAAAAAACTCCGAGAAATGCAAAGAGTACTAAGCGCATCGGTTTACCTTCGCGCCGATTTTTAGTATTTGAATCTTAACCAACATCAATATTCATGGAATTCCGTACCGAGAAAGACACAATGGGCCTGGTACAAGTGCCGGCTACAGCGTTTTATGGCGCGCAAACACAGCGCTCCATCGACAATTTTAAAATTGCGCAGGACACTAATAAAATGCCTCGCGAAATCATTAAGGCTTTTGCCTACTTGAAGAAAGCTGCTGCAATCACAAATAACGAACTTGGTGTCCTTACCGACGAGAAACGAAATTTGATCGCACAAGTATGTGATGAAATCCTTGAAGGTAAGTTGGATCAAGAATTCCCGCTTGTGGTTTGGCAGACAGGCTCCGGCACACAAAGCAATATGAATGTCAATGAAGTGGTGGCCTATCGTGCACATGTATTGAATGGTGGCTCCCTGATGGATGAAAAGAAAGCGCTGAACCCGAATGATGATGTGAATAAAAGCCAGTCAAGTAATGACACCTTCCCAACAGCAATGCATATTGCTGCCTACAAAATGCTGGTGGATATCACCATTCCGGGTGTAACAAAATTGCGAGATACCCTTGCTGCAAAGAGCAAAGAGTTTATGCACGTGGTGAAGATTGGTCGTACCCATTTTATGGATGCGACACCACTTACCGTTGGTCAGGAGTTGAGCGGCTATGTGAGCCAATTGACGCATGGATTAAAGGCCTTGAACAATACCCTGGAACATCTTTCGGAGTTGGCTCTTGGCGGTACTGCTGTGGGGACAGGATTAAATACACCCGCAGGCTATGCAGAAAAAGTAGCTGAGAATATTGCCAAGCTTACCGGACTTCCTTTTGTGACAGCCGAGAATAAATTTGAGTCACTTGCAGCGCATGACGCTATTGTTGAGAGTCACGGTGCACTGAAGATGATTGCCGTGAGCCTTATGAAAATTGCCAATGATATTCGCATGTTGTCTTCCGGCCCAAGAGCTGGGATTGGCGAATTGCATATCCCCGACAATGAACCCGGATCTTCTATTATGCCGGGCAAGGTGAACCCTACTCAATGCGAAGCCTTGACGATGATTGCCGCACAAGTTATGGGGAATGATGTGGCTATTTCTGTTGGTGGAAGTAATGGGCATTTTGAATTGAATGTCTTCAAACCGATGATGATTTTCAACTTCCTGCATAGTGCCCGACTGATCGGTGAAGGTTGTGTTTCTTTCAATGATAAATGCGCTGTAGGCCTAGAGCCAATCGAAAAGAATATTGCTGCGCATGTTTCCAATTCCTTGATGTTGGTCACCGCACTTAATACTAAAATTGGCTATTACAACGCAGCCGGTATTGCTCAAGATGCGCACAAACGCGGCATTACGTTGAAGCAAGCCGCAGTTGAATACACACTCAAAGGATTAGATTTTGAACACATGACGGAAGCACAGTTTGACGAGTGGGTTCGCCCTGAAATGATGGTGGGTGAATTGCCTAGTTAGTCCTCCCAAGCGCCGTGTTGCCTTTGTTATTTTTTGGCCGTCTCCTCGCGAGGCGGCCATTTTGTTGTACGATAATTTGGTTGCACTTTTATGATTCGTTTCGCATCAATGTAGCTTGGCGCAGCAAATACTGATGAAGGTTTAGAACTTGAGGGAGCAATGCTTGCAGGTCGTCATTGATAAGCACTAGATGGCAGCGACTCATTTTTTCATCCTCATCCATTTGCTGTTGGATCCTTGCCATAATTTCAGTTTCGGTCAATCCTGATCGGCTTTTTACCCTTTCTATTCTTAGGTTCTGCGGAGCAGAAACACCAATAAGAATATTCATATCCTTATTGATACCTGTTTCAAAAAACAAAGCGGCCTCTTTTAGAGTATAGGCGGTGTTCTGCTTTTGGAGCCATTGATGATAGTCGCGTTTTGTGGCAGGATGCACAAGCTGATTGAGCTCTCTGAGTGCTGCAGGGTCGTTAAAGACTTTTTTTGCCAATAGTTGGCGGTTGAGTTCGCCTTCGGAATATAGTTCATTACCAAACGTGTGCTTGAGGGTGGCCATCAAGTCTTGGTTGTCGTTCATTAGCGCCTTTGCTCTATCATCTGCATAAAAGACAGGAATGCCAAGTACTTCAAAAATCCGACAGACTGTTGTCTTGCCACTACCGATGCCGCCGGTGATCCCTACTTTTAATCCTTCCATGTGTCAAAAAAATAAAGCACCGGCATTTGCCGGTGCTTCAAATTTACAAAACGGATAAAAATATTAGGATGCAGTAACGGCAGTGCTTTCAGAGACACCACGTTTGCGCAACGCTTGGGTCATCTCCATAGAGATTGCCGAGCGTTCGATCGTGATGAATACACCACGGGAAATTTCAAGCTGTACAGAACTGTCATCATTGATTCGGTTGATGCGGCCATGGATACCGGAGCTGGTAACAATTTGTTCATTCGCGCCAATGCTAGCACTAAATGCTTTTTGTTCTTTAGCACGTTTTTGCTGTGGGCGAATCATAAAAAAATACATTACGGCAATCATCCCGACCATCAGGATTACGCTCATCATTGGACTACCGCCTTGGGCTTGCAAAAGTTGAATCATCATGTTGTTTGTTTTTGAATTTTGCCGTCTTTTTTCGGCTATGGTTATGGTTTAGTTTTTAGATTTTATGTCGGCAGTGATCGTTATGACCTGTGTTGCTGGAAATGCATTGCTGCTTACCACAATTGACTTAAGGATATGTCCCCACTTGCCCGCACTGGAAAAGGTTACTTTTAGATTTCCAGATTTACCCGGTGCAATTGGTTCTTTGGTATAGTCCGGAACGGTGCAACCACAGGTCGTACTGGCTCCAGCAATGATTAACGGGCTTTTCCCGGTATTGGTAAAACTAAAGTCGTGTGTGACCACTTCGCCTTCATTCATCCATCCGAAGTTATGGCTCGTGTCGGCAAAGTGCATTTTGGCGGCTTCACCCGCAGCCTGTACATCCAATCCTGTAGCCGTTCTCGGGTCATTGATGATAGAAGCGGATAGCTGACCTTCGGGAACCTTTTTTGTAGGCCCGGATTGGCAGGAAGCTAGTGCGAATAGCAACAATAATGGCAAGACTATGCGTATCATTCAGCCGCGAATTTACGATTTCATTCCCCGCTCATTCTTGCGGATTTTGCCTTCAATACTTAATTCTTTCAAAAGATTGTCCAATACGCCGTTCACAAATTGGCCACTTTGCGGTGTGCTATAGAGCTTAGCCAAGTCGATGTATTCGTTGATGGTTACTTTGGTAGGAATAGTGGGGAAATAGAGCAATTCAGAAACACCCATGCGGAGCAGGATGAGATCAATGAGTGCTACACGCTCCGCTTCCCAATTTTGCAATTTGGGCTTGATAAGGGTCATTATTAACTCATCTTTTTCCAGGACACTTTCCAAAAGCTCTTGTGCATATTGTTGCTTTTCACCGGAAATAAGGCTTAAGAAATTCACCTTGTTTACGCCCTTGAAGAAGTTGTCTAGAAGCATATCCAACATTGGCGCATCATCTTCCCAACTCGGCAGCTCATCGGATAGGAATTCAATGAAAGAATCATTCGCTTTTAAGACGCCTTCCCAGATGAACCGATAGATGGCTAACTCATCTTTTGGGTTGCGTTGTTGCTGCGCGATATAGGTTTGATAGGTCTCTGTTCTGACAAGTTGTTGATACAGTTTTTTTACCCAGTCCGGATCTAGATGTCGCTCCAGGTGGGATTCTTTTATCTTTTCACTAAAGGTATTGTTTCCCAAAACCTTCCAGACCACCTCGTTGCCGGCAATCTTTGTACTTACATTGAGATCGTCTTGGCTGGGTAGGTATTTAGCAGCCCGTTGCCGGGCGTCTGTCTCGGCATACTGAGCTACAGATGTGGTATATAGAATGATGGTAGTAAAGAGTTCAAGCGACTGTTCAAGTTTTTGGTTCAGCATCACCTTGGCTTGCTTTGCAAGGGTAGTGTTGAAGGCTTCAGGATTTGCAGTATGTAAAGAATACAAAGTCTGCATCACTTTCACTCGGATGTTTCTACGGCTTATCATTGAATGGAAAGAACTCTATTAAAATTGGGCGGCAAAGGTACTGTTTTTTGTGGAGTGGATTGATTTTGTAGATGACCACCCGCGCCGGATTGTAGTGGAAATACTTTGTGTCCCGCAAGGGCACAAAGATTGGAACGGAAAGCCGGAAATCGCGGCCAAAAGATTATTTCACTCATCTAGGAACATAGCCTTGTGCAGGTGTTAGTTTTTGCGTTCAGCATTTTGTAGCATTTGTTCGATTTGGTAAAAAAAAGGCCACCCATTTGGGCAGCCCTTTTTTAATTTAGAACTACATTTCTATTAAGCAGCAGTTGTTTTGCCTTTTGCCTTAGCAACAACTTCCTCCTCAATATTGCGCGGTGCAGGTGCATAATGGCTGAATTCCATAGTAGAAGTAGCCCGACCGGAAGACAAGGAACGAAGTTGGGTTACATATCCGAACATTTCGCTCAAAGGAACTTTCGCTTTAATTACCTGAAGGTTGTTCCGTGTATCCATACCTTCCAACATAGCCCGACGACGGTTGAGGTCACCAGTTACATCACCCATGTATTGGTCAGGAGTGACTACTTCAACTTTCATGATTGGTTCCAGTACGATTGGCTTAGCCTTACGGCCAGCTTCACGGAAGCCACTCTTTGCACACAATTCAAAGCTCATGGCATCACTATCCACTTGGTGGAATGAACCATCAAAAATGCGCACCTTCATTGTGTCTAATGGGAAACCGGCCAATACACCAGTTGTCATTGAACTTTCAAAACCCTTAGCAATTGACGCATGGAATTCCTTAGGGATGGAACCACCAAAGATGTCATTTACAAATTGGAATTGACCCTTACCTTCCTTGATAAATTCTTCGTCGGCAGGGCCGATTTCAAACTGGATGTCGGCAAACTTACCGCGACCACCAGTTTGTTTTTTGAACACTTCACGATGCTCAACGGAAGCAGTAAAGGCTTCTTTGTATGCTACCTGAGGCGCGCCCTGATTGATTTCTACTTTGAACTCACGACGCATCCGATCTACAATAATTTCCAAGTGCAATTCGCCCATTCCACGAAGAATTGTTTGGCCGGTAGCTTCATCAGTATTTACCCGTAGGGTAGGGTCTTCTTCTACAAGTTTAGCAATAGCCATACCCATTTTCTCAACACCATCTTGCGTTTTTGGCTCAATAGCAATTGCGATTACCGGCTCGGGAATGAACATGTTTTCCAGAGCGATTGGGTGCTTCTCATCACAAAGTGAGTCGCCTGTTTTGATATCTTTAAAACCTACGGCTGCACCGATATCACCTGCTTCAATGAAGTCAATGGGGTTTTGTTTGTTGGCAAACATCTTCATGATCCGGGAGATCCGCTCATTCTTTCCACTCCGTACGTTCAGCACGTAGCTACCGGCATCCAGATGGCCGGAATATACCCGGAAGAAGGCCAGACGACCAACAAAAGGGTCGGTCATGATCTTAAAGGCAAGGGCAGCAAAAGGCTCTTTTGCGTTGGCTTTCCGGATGATTTGGTTACCCGTTTCTGGGTCTGTACCTACTGTGTCTTCAATATCCATAGGTGAAGGCAAGTAGCGGCAAACTGCGTCCAGAGCTGTTTGTACGCCTTTATTCTTGAAGGAAGAACCACACATCATCGGCACGATGCTGAGGTCGATACATGCCTTGCGAATCGCTTCGTGTACTTCATCTTCTGTGATGGAGTTTGGATCGTCAAAGAATTTCTCCAACAGGCTTTCGTCATATTCAGCAACGGCTTCAATGAGGTTTTGGCGCCAGTGGTTAACTTCCTCCACCATGTCTTCCGGTACAGGAATTTCGTCAAAGGTCATGCCTTCAGTTTCCACGTGCCAAACGATACCTTTCATCTTGATAAGATCCACAACGCCCTTGAAGTCGTCTTCAGCACCAATTGGCAATTGAAGCGGCACGGCTTTGGCGCCGAGCATTTCTTTCACTTGTTTTACTACGTTCAGGAAGTCCGCACCAATACGGTCCATTTTATTCACAAAACCGATCCGTGGTACTTTGTAGCGGTTAGCTTGACGCCAAACGGTTTCAGACTGGGGCTCTACACCGTCCACAGCAGAGAACAAGGCAATAAGACCATCCAATACACGCATAGAACGCTCCACTTCTACTGTGAAGTCCACGTGACCTGGCGTGTCGATGATATTGAAGTAATATTCTTTAGTATTGGCATCAGCCTTACCCTTTACTGTTGGGAATTGCCATTTGCAGCTTACTGCCGCGGAGGTGATCGTGATACCACGTTCTTTTTCTTGCTCCATCCAGTCGGTAGTTGCGGCACCATCATGCACTTCACCAATACGGTGAATCATGCCGGTATAGCGTAGGATACGCTCTGTAGTTGTGGTTTTGCCAGCGTCAATATGGGCCGCGATGCCGAAGTTGCGCTGAAAGCGGAGGTCTGCCATTTGTTTTTGGTAATTAGATTAATTCTTAAAAAAAGTCTGCAAAAGTAAGGGATTTACTCAATACCTTTCTAGGTCATGAATTTGTTTTTTTAGAAATTTTTTTATCTAGAAATAGTATTGTTTGTTGCCAACCTTTTACCTTTAATTAGCCGTCTTGAATTTTGTATGATTAGAATTTTAACGTTGCTTTTGCTGGTTATTTGCACTGAACTATCAAACGCACAGGTCAATTTGTCCAGTGGATTAGTAGCCTATTATCCATTTAATGGCACCTTCAATGACGCGAGTGGCAATGGTAATCATGGGACGGGACATAATGGGGTGAGCTTTGGAACTGATCAATGGGGGAACCCTAATAATTGTGCTGTTTTTGATGGGGTGGATGATTGGGTGAGTATTTTACCATCACTTTCTACAACGCCCGGTAAACACCTATCAATATCATTGCGATTTATGACATACGACACTGTTAGGCAATTTTTGGTTGCTAAAGCAGAGATTAATACTTATAATAACTTTTGTTACAATGTTGAATTTAATGACATTACAACAGTCTCAAGTACCGCTACAGGAATGCTTTTTGGCTCTGCTCATGAGGGTACATGTTCACCACCCACTCGCGCGAGCAATAACTATCTGACTACAGGAATTCCAATACTAGCTAAGAAATGGTATTGCATTGTTGTGACGTTTGATTCTGGAGCAAAGAATATATTTGTAAATGGGACACTTTTGGCAAGTCAAATTATTACAGGAGTTCCTTTTCCTCACAAGATTGATTCTTGTAGAAATGCTGGATTAAAGTTAGGAACTTGGTGTGGTCTTGACCCTGCTTTTTTTAAAGGTGTCATGGACGAAGTGCGTATATATAACCGAACACTTAATTCGCAGGAAATAGACTCTTTGTGTAAACTTGTTATAAAACCTACACCACCTTCATTATCAGTTATTAATAAGTATGCTGCTGTAGTATCGGCAGGGCCGTGCGGCAATTCTTTTTTAGTTGATTCTTCTCAGGGTTTTAAACCTGGCGACACCATCCTCATGATTCAAATGAAGGGCGCCGATATAGACTCTTCCAATTCACAAACCTTTGGTACAATATCTAATTATAACGGTGCCGGTAATTATGAAAAAAACGTGATAAAGTCAGTTAGTGGGAACATCATTTCACTACTATATAAAGTGCAAAGAAATTATGATATCCCACAAGGTAAAGTACAGTTTGTGACCATTCCATCTTTTAAAAATTATTCAATAAACCACAAGTTGAAGGCTAAACCATGGAATGGAGTCAAGGGTGGGGTGTTTGCGCTGAATGTAGAAAATAATTTGTACCTTTCAGACAGTATTGATGTCAGTGGACAGGGTTTTCGTGGTGGAAAGGGCTACCGAGCTACTTACAGTTCAAATGTGATTTGCAATTATCCGGACTATTTTAACCCGCCGAACATTGATAGTAGTGCTCAAAAGGGAGAGGGTATTTCAAATCTCAGTATTTTTAGATCATTCGCAAGGGGGGCGGCTGCCAATGGCGGCGGAGGCGGTAATGCACATAATGCAGGGGGCGGCGGAGGAAGCAATGGTGGAACGGGGGGAATTGGCGGCCGAAATTACGCAGGATGTCCGCCAACAACTGCTAATGTTACTGGTGGTATGGGAGGGGTTGGACTAGCAATAGCTGGCAGTTCAAATCGAATTTTTTTGGGTGGTGGCGGAGGGGCAGGTCATAGTAATGATCAGACAAATAGTGATGGAGGTTCAGGCGGTGGAATTGTATTTCTTCATGCAGGAAACATTGTTGCTACAAATGGTGTTATCGTTGCAAATGGAATAGATGGTGCATTGTGTACCAACATTGTGGGGGCATACCCATGTACCGATGGAATGGGTGGTGGAGGAGCCGGAGGAACAATTCTTGTAGATTGTAACTCCATTAGTGGAAATATTGAAGTGGGTGCAAATGGCGGGCATGGAGCAGATGTTATTGGTTCGGCGGCTTTTTCCAATTTGATTCTAGGCCCTGGCGGTGGCGGTGGCGGAGGTGCACTTTGGGTGTCACCATTATTAATGCCAACGGCTATATCTTTTTCGGCTTTGGGTGGCAGGTATGGTGTAAATATAAATCAGTTCAATAATGCTATGGATGCCCAATCCGGAAACTCCGGATTAAGCATATCCAATCTTAAAATATCAAGCCTGGTTGATACCTTTAAAGACAATGCTCTTACAATAGATTTTAGTTTTAAGCTAACGGGCTGTTATAAAGTTCAATTTACGCCTCTAGTGAATTGGGGAACTAGCTACAATTGGACATTTGCTTCGTTTGGAAACTCACTTCAAAAGGATCCAGAATTTGTATTCCCAGGAGAAGGTGTTTATCAGGTTACCTTGTCTGTTATTGATTCAACTGGGTGTGTTTTTTCGGTAACAAAGTCGATACAAATTTTTAATTACAAGGGGTCTAGTAGCGATTCTACCATTTGTTCCGGGAATTCCATTCAGCTCAATGAAACAACTGGAAAATATTTTTCGTGGTCTCCGGCATACGGGTTGAACAATACAACGAAGAGCTCAGTTGTCGCCTCTCCCATGGTATCAACTACCTATTATGTGGCTGTTTCAGACGGAAAAGGCTGCGATTTTTCGGACACGTTCAACGTAATTGTTATTCCAACGGCTATTGCATCTTTCTCTTATTCACCAAATCCGCCACAAGCTAACACGCCAATTCTGTTTCAAAGTAGTGGCGCAAATGTTAGCAAATGGTTGTGGGATTTTGGAGACGGCAGTACTAGTTCAGTTGCAAATCCCAGCCATCTATTCTTGAAAAATGGATATTTTAATGTTTGTTTAATTGTGAGTAATGATGGGAACTGCCCGGATACTATTTGTCAAACCGTACAGGCGGTTGTAAAAAAATTTGTTGGAATACCCACAGCATTTACACCCAACGGGGACCATGAAAATGACCTGCTATTGATTCGAGGTTCCGGCATCGTTTCTGTACATTTAGTAATTTTCAACAGATGGGGGCAAAGGGTTTTTGAAACAGCTGATTTAAATCAAGGATGGGATGGAACTTTTCGGGGACAAGCTCAGGATATCGACGTATTCGCTTATGTATTGTCGGCGAAATTTATTGATGGTTCTAGCGAAACTAAAAAAGGGAATATCAACTTACTACGTTAACCGACATGCGCCAATTATTTAGCCTTAAAGTCTTTTGTATTTCTGTTGGCCTCGTAGTCGGGATGTTTCTCGAATTGTCAGCCCAAGGAATCCACTTTTCTCAATTTTACAATAGCCCACTATTGACATCACCGGCAAACGCGGGCTTAATGTCAGACAAAGATTACAGGGTGTCTGCAAATTATCGATCCCAATGGGGCGGCGTACCTGTCCCATTTAATACATTTTCGGTACAAGCCGACTTGCAATTACTAAGCAATAAGGAGCATACAAATTGGCTGGGGTTTGGGCTGGCTGCACTCTCAGATAGAGCTGGCGATGGGAATTTGGCAATGACTAATATAGGAGGATTTATAGCCTACCACCTTCACTTAGGAGAAACAAGCATGTTGTCAATGGGGGTTTCTGGTGCTTATGTTCAACGGAGTGTGGACTTTGCTAAACTTAGTTTTGATGCTCAATGGGATGGGTCAGATTTCAATACTACCTTATCTAACCATGAAAGGAATTTGTCCGGCAAAGCAATTTACACTGATTTCGGACTCGGAATTAACTATGCATCTTTTCCTAATGAATATGTGTATTTGAAAGCCGGTATATCTGTGTTGCATTTAAATAGCCCAAGAGAAACATTTTTGAATGAAAGTAATACTTTAGGGATACGGCCAACGGCGAATATTGATCTTTTGTACAAAGTACATTACGGTTTAATTGTGAATCCAGCGGTTTATTATACGCAGCAAAATGGAGCCTATCAGATTATTTTTGGTAGTTTAGTCCAAACAAATTTCGGTACAATGGCAATAAACTCGTACCTTCTTGCGGGAATTTATAATCGCTGGAATGATGCATTAGTTTTTACTTGCGGGTACGAATGGAAGGGATTAAGGCTAATGGCAAGCTACGATTATACCATTTCAAATCTCGGGCAATATATCAATCATAACGGTGCGTTTGAATTTAGTGTTCGTTATTCTGGCTTAAATAATTTGAGCAACAGAGATAGCCGGAAAATTTACCAATGTCCTAGATTTTAATATGTATTCACATTCTATTTTTTGAAAAAAAGCCTCTTGAAAGCTTGAAGTAGCTTGTTTATCCTGAGGTCATACTTGATCAAATGAAATCTATTAGTCCGATAATATTGGCTAAATATTTCTATAATGCTCAAATGTTTATTTCTTATTGATAATTTTGTTGATGATAGTATAATTTCTACCATCCTATAAATGTATGCTGAAAAAAAGAATGCAGTTTCTTCAAAAGTTGCTCCGCTTTTTAAGGTTATATCTCTATAGCGGGTTGGTTTTGTGCTTGTTTGTCCTTCGTGGATGTTATACAAATAGCCCGGTTTATTAGTATTGATAAAAATATCACCATACTCTAGTAGTTCTAGCAATAATAATAAATCACTTCCAAATAATTTTTTGAAATGTAGATTGCATAATCTTAATTCTTTCAAGCGTATTAGGCCGTAATAGAATAGATTGATATCCATAAATAGGCTTCTTATCAATATTATATGCCTTTTGGGTTCGGATAGTCCAAATGTATGTGGAACATAATTGAACTTTATAGGCATTCTGCTTTCCAATATTAGTGGAGAACATGCAGCAATTATTACTTTAGACTCATTTTCCAAAATTTCCACACAATCTAAAATTTGACTATTAGTTAGAGCGTCATCATCAGCAAGCCACGAAAAATATTTACCGGAAGCAACTTCGGTCAAAAATTTAAAATTGAATTGTGGACCTCTATTTATTTCATGAACATACGGCTTTATCCGACCATCCTGTTTGGCGTATTCCCAAATAATTTCTGCACATCTTTGGTCATCTGACCCATTATCTGAGATAATGATTTCAAGATTATGGTAAGTTTGATTTATCGCTGATTCTATAGCACGTACCAGATCATCTGGTCGGTTATAAGACAAGATTCCAATACTCACTAAGGGAGTGTTCATAGCTAACTGATTCGCTTTAAGTATCCATCCGGAGCAACGCTAATGAGTAGCTTGTTGTCTATTTGTTTATCAATTTCAAACTCAGAATGAGACTTTAAATATTCCCAAACAGCCGTTTTTGGATTGTTGCCTACATCCCAGGGGCGGTCATACATTGCTCTTGGCATATCTTCAACAATTGTATCAAATACGACACAATAGCTTCCTACCGTGGTTAGCGGTGCATATAATTCCAATTCGCGCAAGACATGTTCGTGAGTATGATTGCTGTCCAAGCATACCATAACAACTTCCTTACCGGCGGCGTGCTTTTTCACTTGATCAACGATGTTTTCGTCAATCGCTGAACCTTGAATCATACTAATTCTTTTTGCCATTGGATGCGCTTCAATCGCGGCACGATTATGTGCCCTGATATCTATGTCAATACCCAACACTTCACCCTTGCCAATAAGCTCCATCAGAGATGCGTAAAATATAAGCGACCCTCCATGTGCAATGCCTGTTTCTATCAGAATGTCAGGTTGAATGTCCCAAATTAGTTCCTGCATTGCGATCATATCCTGTGGATATTGAATGATCGGGCGACCCATCCAACTGAAGTTATAGGAATATTTTTCCCTGTTGGACACCTCATTAAATGCCTTTGCTGCATTGTTTAATTCTATATTTGCAGCATATTCCGCTACTCTTGTGCTGCACTCGGATTTGAATTCTTCGATAGGGTTACTCATTTTGTAATACTTTTTAATTTTTGATTATTTCCGTAAAATATAAATGGTTCGTAATCTGGATAGGGGTAAAAGCCTAGATTTAGTTTGATTTTTGAACCGGTCTTTTGTAAATAATTTTCTACTAATTCTTTGATAGTAATCGGCTGGTTGCTGGCGCAATTTATGATGCCGGTTACTTTATTCTGGAGTGCAATACTAACAATATTCTTTGCGACTTGTTCAACAGGTAGGTAGTCCCGAATTTGTTCGCCGCCACTCATGTTGAATGTTTCGAGATTTTGATCTAGTGCGGTTTGCAGTTGTGCAAGAATGGAGTTTGGGTTTTGGCCTTTGCCGTACATATAGAAAAGGCGCGTCCATTTCAAGGAAAAGGGATGATCTAGTTGTAATTGTTCTAGAAAAATACGCAGGCAATTCTTAGCAATTGCGTAAGAGTTTGTGGGAAGTGCGGGTAGTTTTTCTGAAAGCTCACCTTCTTGCATACCATATTCGTAGCATGTTCCCGCAATGGTCATGTCTTTTAGGCCGTCTTCCACTAGCTTTTTTAAGAAATTATACTGATTGGGTAGTTCATGCTCAAAATGAAATCGTTTCTTATAATTGGGTAGTCCCGCCCATGCAAGATGAATTAGGAGATCAGGAGCCTTGAATTTTTTGTATAAATTTTCGTCAGGGATGCTTGTTGCTAGGTCATGAGGCACATAGGTCACCTTAGAAAACCATTCAAAATCTTTTGCCTTATCCGCGGAACTGCTTGTGGCGATCACGTTCACACCCATAGAAAGTAGGGCAACTACAACATAGTTGCCTATAAAGCCAGTCGCGCCTGTTACTAGTACTTTCAAGGTAGATTAGATGATGGCCAGTTCAGGAATTGGAACTACAAATTTTCCTCCCCATTCCCGGATATAGGCCAGTTGTTCGGTGATTTCTTTACGAAGATTCCAAGGTAGAACAATGACAAAATCGGGCTTTTTCACTTTAAGAACCGATTCGTCAACGACTGGAATATGGCTGGAAGGTAAAAATTTATTTTGTTTTGCAGGATTAGCATCAACTACAAACTCAATTAGATCATTTTTGACCCCACAATAGTTGATCAGTGTATTGCCTTTTGCGGCTGCTCCGTATGCTGCTACTTTCTTGTTGGCAAGCTTGGCATCAATTAGGAATTTGATAAAATCAACCTTCACCTTTTCTGCTTTTTGTTGAAAGCCTTTATAATAGTTGATGTCTTCCACGCCATGTTCCCGTTCCTTAGCTAATAAACGTGCAACGGAGGGGAGGATTTCATGGGTAGTGTTTTGTGTACGCTTGGCAAAGACTCGAATTGAGCCGCCATGTGTCGGCAGTTCTTCAACATCGAAAACACAAAGCCCATTCGCTGCCATTATTTTACTTACTGTTGATAGTGATAAGTAAGAAAAATGTTCGTGGTAAATAGTGTCAAATTGGGTCTGTTCAACAAGGTTGATCAGGTGTGGAAATTCAAGAGTGATAACACCATTATCAGCAAGAAGTATCTTCAATCCGCCAACAAAATCCATCACATCAGGAACATGCGCCAATACATTATTTCCAACAAGGAGATCGGCCTTTCTCCCTTTGGAAACTAATTCGTTGGCAAGTCTAATCCCAAAAAATTCTGTGATGCAGGGAATACCTTTAAGTATGGCTACTTCTGCGGTATTTCGTGTGGGCTCAATTCCTAAAACCGGTATGGAGTATGGAAGAAAATATTGTAGAAGATACCCGTCATTTGATGCAATCTCAACAACTTGCGATTGGGAGTTTAATCCAAAACGAGCTACCATCTTCTCTACATAATTTTTGGAATGAGCTAACCAGCTTGTACTGTAGGAAGAAAAGTATGCATATGAGTTATTGAAAATTGCATCTGATTTTTTATACTCGTCAATTTGAACTAGATAACACTCACTACAAACGTAAACTTTGAGTGGATAATAAGTTTCTGGTTCGTTCAATTGTTCCTTACTGAGGAATGAGTTTGAAGCCGGTGAATTGACAAGATCTATAAATTCTACGGTAACGTCTGCCTGACAGAATCTGCATTTCATAAATTTACTTGAATACCTTTAAAATTGGTAGATAAATAGGGTAGGCCACGGTCTCTTTCCGAAACCAAAGCTGGTGGCAAAGGCCATTGCACGTTAAGGACAGGATCATCATAACGAATGCCAGCTTCAAAGTTCGGTTCGTAGTATGATGTGTGGTGATAAATTAATTCGCAATCTTCGCTTAGGGTTTGAAAACCATGTGCAAAACCAGCAGGAATATACAACATTTTTCTGTTCTTCGCTGAGAGTATTTCGCCATGCCATTGGAGGAAAGTTTTTGAATGTTCCCGTAAATCTATGGCAACATCAAACACTTCTCCAGCAATACACCGAATCATTTTTACCTCAGAAAATGGCGGGATTTGATAATGCAAGCCCCGGATTGTTGCTTTTTGCTTTGTAAAGGAATGGTTCATCTGAGTCCATTCAGCAGTATGACCAATGGCTCCAAACTCCCTTTTACAAAATGTACGTGCAAACCAACCCCGATCATCCTCAAATGTTTTTAGGTTGATCGTAACCAGTCCGTCGATTGAGGTATTTTGGAATTCCAATAACTCCTTTTTTAATTGGCTGCGAATATAAAACAGTATCGGCTGCCAAATGCTTTACAATGCCACGATTTTTTGCTAGAGCAGTACTTGTTTTTTTGTCACGCGTAGTTCCGGATTTTGCTGCTGGATTTCGATATTGCAAATAGGCCACTGTAAAATCTGGGTTTATCTTCGCTCACTGTGGGTATCGTCTTCCGTCAATCTATCAAAACAACCCTAGTTATTTTCACCGGAGCGCTGCTTGGTGCCGGGATTAATATCGTTTATACCCACGTCTTTCCGCAGAATCTGCTCGGCGTATCTCGCAACCTGATCAACCAAGGTGCCGTACTGTATCTCTTTCTGATGATGGGCACCATCTCCATCATCCATACTTACGCACAACGCTATGCTTTAGACGATCCGAAACGCCCTGTCGTGATTACTTTTTCCCTGCTCGTACCCGTCTTTGCTACCCTGATATTTTGCGTACCCTACTTCCTGATTAAGGATTTTGTCGTAGGGCGCTACCAAGGCTTTGACCGACAATTCGTGGCTGAGTTTTATAATTGGTTGCCCGTACTTGGCTTGCTTTGGAGCTTCATGGCCTTGTTGGAGTATTATCTCATGGCACAAATGAAGGTAGCCCTCGGTAATTCCATGCGGGAGATTGTGCTGCGCTTGGGCAATATTGCCTTGATTGTCGCCTTCTTTTTTGAGTGGATAGACTTTCATCAGTTTGTGGTAGGTACTGTGTTGGTTCACCTCTTGCCCGTTTCGCTCTTGTTCTATTACTCCATGAAGACGCAAGGCTTTGGCTTCTCCCTGAATTGGCGAATTTTCTCTAGGACAGAGCTAAAGAGTATCGTGCATTATTCTTGGTATCACATGTTGCTCATGGTATCGCTAAGTCTTACCGGCACGCTGGATATACTTTTGCTCGCACCACTATCTCCCAATGGCTTGGCAGATGTGGCCACCTACAACTTTGCACTGTTCTTGATTTCTATCCTGACCATTCCGTACAAAGCAATGTCCGGCGCGGCATTTCCAAGGCTCAACCAAGCCTACGTGGATCAAGATCCAAATTTGGAATCACTGTTTCAACGTTCATCCATCAATATGCAAATCGCGGCGATGGGCATGTGGGTCGTTGTGGTGTGCAATCTCCATAATGCAGTGGCTATTTTACCGCCGGAGTATGCTGCGCTGGCTCCCTGTGTCTTGATTTTATCTATCGGGCGCATGATAGATATGGCTACCGGCCTCAATACGGAGCTCATCAGCATTTCCAACTATTACAAGTTCACTTTCTACCTTTCTCTGGCATTGCTGGTGGCCATAGTGGTGTTTAATCGGATTTTTATTCCGCACTACGGTTTGTTTGGCGCAGCTTGGGTCTCTACCTTGACGCTGGCTGTATTCAATATCTGTAAGATGATTTTTCTGTACCGAAAGTTGGGCCTGTCGCCTATTTCAAAACAAACTGGCCTGATTGCGCTAGTGGGTATTGCTTTGTTTTTGATGAATTATCTGTTGCCCATGTTGAGTAGCCCGGTAGTAGATGCGTTGTATCGTTCAACGTTACTGTTGGCGGCTTTTATTGCGGCGATGTTCTACTTCAGACCTTCCCCGGATTTAAGCACATTTTTCGGTCAAATTCGGAGTACGAAGCGACTATTTTAGTCAAGCTATTGTTGGTTTGAGGGGCTTAAGCCAATTAGCTATTTTGCATTTTTGTCTTTTTTGAATGTAGCTTAAAGGGATGAAATCAACAGATCTGCGATCAAGGTTAGGGTCTTTTGTCCCAGCATTTCAAGGGTTAAAATCGCTTGTTGCACAAGAGCCGAATGCAAGAATACATTTGGTAGCCACGATATCGGTACTCGTTTTGGGCTGGGTGCATGGGCTTTCTTCAATGAAATGGGGACTATTGGTATTTGCTCTGGCTCTTGTTTGGGTGGCTGAGGCTTTGAATACTTGCGTGGAAATGCTTTGTGATTTGTGGTGTAAGGAGCAATATCATCCCAAGGTGAAAATAATAAAAGACATCGCCGCCGGAGCGGTGCTTGTTGCCACTATAGCAGCAGTAGCCATAGCCGGTATTTTGTTTTTGTGATTCAATCGGTGTTGTTTAATCAACAATATTCTGAGCAGTTGTAGCTACTGTGAAGCTACATTTCATCTTGCAAAGGGCATGTTGCACAATTAGGTTTTGCTCTGGGTTCTTCTTCATCAAAAAAAAAGAGGCTGTCTCCGAAATTGAGACAGCCTCTTTCAATTTAGTCAACAAGAATGCTTATTGCTTCATGATAGAACCGGAATACAGCAAATTGCCGTGTTGATCTACGATGCGCAATTGGTAGATACCGCTAGCCAATGTGTTCAATTGAAGTGAAGCAGCGTTTTCATTTGTGTTGATTTTCGCTACAGAAACACCCATTGCATTGTAGAGCGCAATGCTAGTGTTGTCGCTAGGCAGTCCCTTAATGTTCAAGGTGTTTACCACTGGGTTTGGCGCGATAACCAAGTTCGTAGTTGCACAAGTACCACCAGCTATTTTCAGCACATTGCTATAGTTCTCAGCTCCATTTCCGTCCATGAATTTAATTCGGAAATAGTTGTTGGCTTGTAATCCAGCAGCTTGGAATTGATAGTCTGTGCCAATCACTTCTTGATGAACAGCTACAGTTCCAATCTGGCTATAGGTCCTACCATCAGTACTTTTTTGCACTTCAAAATTGCCTTTGATGTTCTTTGCAGCAGCTTTCCAGCTCAACACCGCATTACATCCACTAAGGTTCACTCTGAAGTCAGAGAAGATGATTGGTAGCGCGTTATTGGATTGGATTCGGTAAGGTGCAGGTGTAGATGCAATACCGGCTGCGTCGATTAAACTATAATCAAAGCCTAATGCAGTTGCAGCACTAGCACCTTGACCTTGTTGCCCATAAATGGTCATGTTAGCTGGGTCAAAATTATTGATAACTGTATTGGCGGTAACTAATACAGGGCCTGCACCATAGTTATAATAAACCAAGGTATTGGACTTGATGGTTGTAATTTGGAACTTCTTACCAACAGCACAAGAAGAAGCAGTAGCACAGTCTTCAGCATCATTGCCGGAGAGTGATTTGATTGCAGATCCGGTGAGTGAGGTGCTTGTAGCACTGATGGAATAGGTAGGTTTACCACCAATCATAATGCTCGTGTTTTGTGTAAACGCATTATTCGGAGCTGTGAAAGATTTGGGATCAGCTTCCGGTGTACGCTCAATACCAAAATCAACATTTGTCTTATTACCGTTCACTACACCGAGTACGTTGCGTAGGTTATTAGTGCCTGGAGTTGGGTAGGTTGTGATTGTTCCATTATTGTTGGTACTTACACCGGTATAAAGCGGAGCCAATTTTGGTGTAATTGTATTCAGGTGGGCACCATCTACCGGAGTGGTAGCACTTGATACTATTCTTACTTCATAGTTGTTGCCGGCGGGTACACTTGGGAAAGTATAAGAGCCGTTAGCCGCTACTGGGACAGTAGTATAGATTGTAGAATCACCTGAGTAGGTATTGGTCGACTGAACGAGTACAGCGTATAATGTTTCACCAGTTCCGGCAGCATTAGTATTCGCTTCGGATCCATTCTTATTCCCATTCCCGTCGGCATCATTCCACACATTTCCGGTAATGCTTATCGGGGTAGCAGGGACGGTAAAGTTGAGGGTTACTGTGCTGTTGTTGCTTACACCGTAGCCGTTGTCCTTTGTTGAGAAGGGGATGACTACTTGGGTATTACCTGTTCCGGATGGATCTACGGAAATGGTAGATACATTGGCATAAGGCAAGGTTACGGATCCAGGCCAGGTCTTACATGTGGACTGTGGTGGGCATTGGCCTCCTACTGGGTTAGTATATATGTCGCTTCCGATCTTGATGTAGTTGGCACCAGTAGGGAAAGCAGTGATTTTGATTGAATCTACGGTTCCATCGGCGTCGGTAGAACCAAAAGCTCCCGCAACCGGGGTGTAGCCGTTGAAGCCACCAGGGTTAGGAATATTGTTGTATGTAGAGCTAGTCGTAACTGGCGGAATTTGAACACCAAAATTGGCATTTGTAACCGTGATTGAGCCTAGTGTAACATTCAACTTGCCATCAACAAGTAGATCATTACCCTTTGCCGTTCCCAGGTTTTCTCCGGTACTAATATAGCCGCCAGCAGGGTAGGAAGGAGTCGTGAGCGTAGTTGGCGGTGTTGCCGTGTTGCTTACAAAAATATTGTAATTGCCGGCATCAATACTACCAAAGGTATAAGCACCGCCAGCCGCGATCGGTACCGTTTTAATTACGGTATTCGTGGTTGGATCGACCAATACTGCATAAGCACCACTAGCAGCAAATTGTCCAGCAGGGCCATTGGCATTCACGATACTGTCGGAAAGACCATTCGCATCATGCCAGATATTCCCACTGATGGTACCACAATTGATAGTAGCATTAAATATTACCGCAGGGCTTTCGTAAGAAGCATTCCGAGTAGTAATAGTAAAAGAGCGCTTGCCGTTTGTGCGGTTGATTGATGTGTTCAAATAACGCATAGCATCTAACAGACCTTCAATATTGGCTTCGGAATAGGTGCCGGAATTTCGGGTAATCACTAAGGTGCGAATACCACTCGTTACAGAGCCGGATACCGAATAAACTACACCACCCAAGGTTAGGTTAGTGATAGATGGGTTGGAGTTTAAAGCGACTACAGCTCCGGCTGTTGCTCCTTTGAATACGATCTTCTCATCAGCACCATCAATGATGGAGGCTGTGGGGAATGACACGCGTAATTGTGTAAAGGCAGTGCCGTTAGACTCCAGATTATCTTGTGCCGTACCACCAGTAAAGCTTAAGGAATCGGAACAACCAATATTGGAATTATTGCCGCCGGGGATGTCTGTGTTAAGGTCAATAGCAGGCGAAGAACCCTTAGTGACCGGCGAAAACGTTATCGAACCAGGGCTAAAATCAATAAAATAATAAGCTAAACCACTAGCACCGGTACCTACGTTGAACGCAAATTCACTCATGTTGTTGTAGGTAACCCGAGCCCGGTTCTTCGGGTCCGTGATTGATGTGGTATTAGCAGAAGTAGTGGATCTAATTTGCGTGAGTGCCGTAGTGGAGTTGAACGCTATAGAAAGATTGGTAGGATTGCCCACTTCAGTAGTATCAAACGCGTCAAA
Source organism: Bacteroidota bacterium (assembly GCA_018267675.1). GTDB lineage: Bacteria > Bacteroidota > Bacteroidia > Chitinophagales > Chitinophagaceae > UBA1952. The sequence goes on along the minus strand of JAFDYA010000086.1, from coordinate 19,109 downwards.
TTCATTGAACTGATTGCTGTTTGATGCCCCATTCCCGTCAATATCATAAGTGTTCACTTTTACGTTCTGTAGGATCACAGGGATGCCGGGATTGGATGAATTGACGTAGCTACCACCCTCAATATATTGGAATTTGAACGTCGCACTTCCGCCCCCCGAACCGAACGAAAGTTGCGGGGAGAAAAACCGTGGTAGGTTACTATTGAAACCAGAGCCAGACGTCGCCTCCTGATCGTATGCGGAGAAGGAGCTTACATTATCTAGTACAGTAGTGGTTACAATACAGTCAACACTTTGTCCGCCAACAGTAATTACATTTTTGTATAGTACACTGTCGCCAACACTTGTACCAGTTCCTTTGATATTGGTATAAGTGCCGGTGCCATGGACGAATTTTACGGTGTCATACGACGCATCATAGTATGGCGAAATGACTTTAAAGTTGACTACGGTAGAAGTACTCCCAGAGGCATTACTTGCTGTGACAGTGTAGTTTGTAGCAGCATGTCTAGCAGATGGTGCTCCGCCAATCACGCCATTATTTGTATTGAACGTCATCCCGCTGGGTAGTGCAGGGCTGATACTATATGATGTAGCGTTTCCTGCGAGGGTTGGGGAATAAAAGACATTGCCCGACCCAACCTGTATGGTATTTGGCCCTGGATACTGAAGCGAGGTAGGTGCCTGGGCCAAGCCACTTGTAGCTGTCCAAATTAAACCAAGCGAGGTGAGTATTAAACTTGGTAATGAAATGAATCTCATGTACTAAATTGTGGTTTTTGAGCCGCGAACTTAATTTATTTTAGCTATTAGGTGGTTATGATTATGGGCATTTTTGCATTAATTGCATAATCTTGTCTATAATTTTAATATTTTTGAATCCATAATTGTCTAATAACTGCTAATTGTATAAATTCAAATTTAAAAAAACTCATTTGTTAAGTGTATCCTTCAATTAACTAATTGAAATTGAATAGCATGGACACGCTCCTTCCTAAGTTGATTCATCTAGTTCTATTGCAACAAAAGATGGGTAAGTGCTCCAAAACAATAAGTTGTTGGTAGCCCTACGATTCCAAGTGGCTCTGTAGCCTCAATGATGAATGTGTTTTGGCGACTTGGTCAAAAGGTCTTTACTACCAATATTATAGTAGAGTACATTAATTTCAGTCTTGCCTGCCTTGTATAACTACTGAATTCGTAGCCCTTCGAATACGGATTGGAACAGTAGAGGAATGGAACCTATACTTAAGGGTTGTATTCAGGGCAATGATCCACCGGGCTATGGTTCTGGTACGGTAGTCAGCGTAAACACAACGGTGCAGGAGTGTAACATTTCACCAATCAAACGGAAGATAGTGCTACAAATAATAATTGGCAAATATTGGAAGAGGACACCAATGGAAGGAAGTGACCTTCTGCAATATTACCTCCTGACGCTCAGATAATTCAGGCAATAGCGTAAATTCTTTTGTTCACTAAAGGGAGTGAAAGTTATTTGTAAAGCGAGTAGGAGTATTAAGACTATTGCCGGATGCAGGGCTTGAGGGTGAATAAAGACACTGATTTGCAAATCCTTTGCTTCCTAACTTCTTTCCTAATACAAACTAACAGGACCTTATTCAAAAATTGAAAAATTTTAAACAACTTCATACTGGGCCTGATGATTAAATTAAATCAACTGTGGCCTTGCTGAAAAAAAAGTAAATTGGTCGAACTGCTTATTGCACGTCCAAGAGTTCGATAGCAAAATATAAGTTGCTGTTGGCTGGGATACTGCCCTTAACCGTGCTGCCATAAGCCAGACTAGGTGGCGTATAGAATGCAATACTGCCTCCTTTGCCAATTAGCGGAATAGCTTCCTTCCATGCGGGTATAAGATTCTGAAGTAAGAATTTCGCCCCATTTGCCGCGTCGAACTGAGTGCCGTCTAATAACCTACCGGTATAGGTTGCCGTGATACTTGCACAGGCTGTAGGGCGTAAGCTGGTATCGCCTGCATTAAGAATGGTGTAGAAAAAACCTCGGCTGTCGGGTATTGCAGCGATATGATTGGAGTCCAAATGGGCTTTTAGACTTTGAATCTCGCTGTCCGGTGCCGTAAGTGTCACGGCGGCACAACGACTTGTATCGTCGGCTTTTGAGCAAGAAGCTATAATGCAGATGGCACCAATCCCTAATACCCATAGATGTTTCATGGGCGCAAGCTACGGAAGTGAATGCGATCTGTTCGAAAAAGCTTTTCCAATACTTTCTTTTTTTATCCCAGCCACGGGAAATCCGGCTGTAAGTTTGTGCAGTTTTGTACCTTATGACACATCAGTTAGCTACTGCCATCAGTGCAGCATTTCAAGATCGACAACTCCTACAGCAACCGGAAACAGTTGCGGCAATCCACAAGCTTTTGGAACTTTTGGATTGTGGCGAAATCCGTGTAGCACAACCGGCTCCTAAGGGTGGCGGATGGGTGGTCAACGAATGGGTGAAACAAGGCATCCTTCTATATTTTAGCATCCAAAAAATGCAGACATGGGAGCTGCCTCCTTTTGAGTTTTATGACAAGATGCTCCTAAAGAAAAATTATGCGGCCATTGGTGTGCGAGCTGTGCCGCATGCTGTGGCGCGCTATGGGGCTTTTTTAGGTAAGAATGTTGTGCTCATGCCTTCTTATGTCAATATTGGTGCTTATGTGGATGAAGGTACGATGGTGGATACCTGGGCAACTGTCGGTTCTTGTGCACAAATTGGCAAGCACGTTCACTTGAGTGGTGGAGTAGGCATTGGCGGTGTTTTGGAGCCACTGCAAGCGGCACCGGTTATCATTGAGGATGGTTGCTTTATTGGCTCCCGCTGCATCGTGGTGGAAGGGGTGCATGTAGAGGCGGAAGCCGTTCTGGGCGCGAATGTGGTCTTGACGCAAAGTACAAAGATTATTGACGTTAGTGGTCCAAAACCTGTAACTTTTACCGGGCGCGTTCCGGCCAGAAGTGTGGTGATACCCGGTAGTTATAATAAGAAGTTTCCGGCAGGGGAGTACGGTGTGGGCTGCGCCCTGATCATTGGTCAGCGTAAAGCATCTACAGACAAAAAGACAAGCCTGAATGATGCGCTTCGGGACTTCGGCGTGTCGGTATAATTTTGAATGCAGATGGCGGATTTTTTTCAATTTTTCCAAGATGAGCTATGGGGTGCGCGGCTAGGGGATTACCTAGCCTGCTTCCTTATTTTGTCGAGTACATTTCTGCTCAAGCGACTATTGGCTAAATTGTTTGTACGCCTCGGTGCTGGAATTGCCACAAAGTTCAGTGAGGGTACGCATGGAGCAGCCTTTAGGAACTTGCTTCGCAAGCCGCTGGAATGGTTGCTGGCGGTGATTCTTTGGTTCTATGCCTTTAGCTTCATTGAGGATCCACTCCGCGATATTGTTTTGGTGCACTGGAAGCGGAAGTCAGGGACTGAAAGCTTGAATCTGGATGAGTTGGTTCATCTTTTGGCTGCATTCTTTGGGATCGTCTTTTTTATTCTGCTTTGCTCCCGCACAATTGATTTTATTTTTAGAGTGAAGGCGGCTAAGGCGCGGAGTAAGGCGGAAAAGTCGCGAGTTCAAGTGTTGCCGCTACTCAAGGATGTGTTGAAAATTTTGCTCTGGACGCTTGGTTTCTTTTGGATACTCGGTGTCGTATTTGAAGTCAATATTCCTGCTCTTGTTACCGGCTTAGGTATTGGCGGAGTGGCAATTGCTTTGGCTGCTAAGGAAACTATTGAAAACTTGCTTGCTTCATTTTCCATTTTAGCAGATAAGCCCTTTGCGGTGGAGGATACGGTGAAGTTGGGCACACTTCAGGGAAAAGTGGAGCGGATCGGTTTTAGAAGTACAAGGCTTAGGGCTAGCGATGGTACTTTGTTGATTGTCCCGAACAAGAAATTGATAGATGAAGCCCTTGAAAACCTTTCTGAGCGGGAGCGACGTATTGTACGGGTACAAGTGCCGATCTCGCGCACTCGGAAGCCGGAGGAACTACCGGAACTCCTGCATAGGATAAAGAATTTTGTGGAGCAGGAAGCTAGCCTTGCCGGCTCAGTTTCGGTATCCATAGATTCGTTCACTGCGGATTCGTTGATTGTGTTGGTTGTCTATCACCTTCCGGATGAGCTACCGGAAGCTGCGGTACTCGAACAGGCTGGGAGGATCAATGCGAAGATTTTTGAGGAAATTGGTAGTCTGGTTGTGACGAATACACCGTGACTCTATTCAGGTAGAAAGCGGGAGTATTAACATGGCTTTTATTGAGTTGAAGTGGATAGTGTGTATGCTCGGGGCCGCGTGAGGGATAGCAACGGAAAGCCCACAGGTTGGCGGAGTGCAACGGAGCCAGCCGAGGACTTGTAGTGCATAGCCCGACTCCGCATTCTGCGGAGGCACGCCCTAAAAAATTGAATCAATCTACTTGTGATTTTCAATGATTTTTTGGGTTAGCAAAGATTGGATTTGTTCCAGTCAGCACTTTGTTGCTACCTTTGCCCTGCAATTGGAAAAGGGAATGAGGTGTAAATCCTCAACATTACCCGATGCTGTAAGCTTCAATCCATGCGCGTTGCATTAGTGCCACTGTCCGCCAAAAAGATGAATTAGGATGGGAAGGCCGCCAACGCGAAGAAGTAAGTCAGAAGACCTTGCCACTGCACTATAGTTATCGCTGCCTTCGGGAAAAAAGCTGCGGATAGTCCATTTGGAATCTTAGTTTCCGTATGGGTATTTTCCTACTTTTTTGCGTTGTTGGTGATGGCGTTTATTGAATTTGTCATTTTTCAAAAACCAACAAATAATGCGCAAACTGCTCCTCTGTTCTTTGGCCTTGCTGCCGCTCTCTGCTTCTGCTCAATTGGGTACTTTTGAGCGCTTGACCCTCCCTAAGCCGGATACGTTTTATGTGAATTATAGTCAGCCGGGTAAAGATGTCGGGGTCACTGAGGCTTTCGTGCATTACCCATGCGTGTACGACACTGCTTTTGGCGGCCTTTGGTCCTCCGGTTTTGCTTGGTCCAATATGACGGATACGACTACGCCAGGCTATGGCAATCAGTATTCGGCAAAGTATAAAAAGGGCGTGGATACGGCATCTAAGCAGTATATGGTGGTAAATGGCGGGCATAATTATGTGAAGGCGCAGAAAGCAGGGGCAATCACTTCTTTCTATGTAACGAATACGGTCTATGCCTACTATTCCATGCTCAATGGGGATGCTTTTGCCAAGAAGTTTGGCGGCGCGAGCGGCAATGATTCTGATTGGTTCAAACTGACCATTAAGGGCTATGATACGAAAGGTGTTTACCCAATGGATAGCTTTGATTTTTATTTGGCCGATTTTCGTTTTAGCGACAATTCCAAAGACTATATCCTTAATGACTGGACACCCGTCAATCTACCGTTCAATCCCGCACACGAACTAGACAGCTTAACCTTCAGCCTTAGCTCCTCCGATACCGGCATGTTTGGTATCAATACTCCCTTGTACTTTGCGCTGGACAATGTATTCTTCCTACAGCCCTCTACTGTAGCGGCGCTTCCATTTGACCAACAAGCTCGTATTTTCCCTGTACCGGCTCAAAGCTTGCTCCATTTGGAGTTGAATGCTGCTGATTTTCGTTCCTGCCAAATCCTGGATATGTCCGGTAGGGTAGTGGCTCAATTTCCGATTAGTAACTTACGGCAAACGCTGGACATCTCTAGCTTTCCGGCAGGGCGCTATGTGCTCCGACTGAGAGGGAAAGCAGGTAAAACAGCCAGCACCTTTATCAAACAGTAGCGAACATGAAAGGGATTCTCATCGCTCTATGCCTCCTACTGAGTGGAGCCGTGCAAGCTCAGTATGCGCCGCAGGCCGGCGTTGTCGGTACTACGGCGATACCCAAAACGAGTAGCCTGTTTCAGGCTTGGGCTACTCGATGTGACGTGCAGCGAGGCTTGCAGCAAATCGGGAATATGGCTGGTGGCTATGCGAGCCTGGGCGATACGAGTGCAGCGATTGGCGCACCGGATGGCAATGTGCTCAGTTTGGGGGACGCCGGTGTGGCTACCGTTTTTTTTAAGGATGCCCTCCGTAATGGTACTGGTGCGGACTTTGCCGTGTTTGAGAATGGCTTTGCCAATGTGTTGAACCCGGAAGAAGCTTTTCTGGAATTGGCCTTTGTGGAGGTAAGTTCCGATGGCGTGCATTTCACTCGTTTCCCCGCCATTTCCCAGACACAAGATACCGTCCAGCTTTCCAGTACCGCTGCACCGTCCTATACCACTGCACGCCAACTGCACAACCTAGCCGGTAAGTATATCGCCGGCTTCGGGACACCATTTGATCTGCAAGAGTTGGTGGATAGTCCCGGGCTGGATGTGCAGCATATAATTGCAGTACGGCTCATTGATGTGGTCGGGGCAATTGGGGCAGATGGCAGCTTGGACGCTCAGGGTAGGAAGGTCAACGATCCCTTCCCTACGCCTTTCCCCAGCAGCGGTTTTGACTTGGATGCTGTGGGGGTGATTCATAGCACGGCAACAACAGTCGTACCGACTTTAGCCACTGATATTTCGGTCTATCCCAATCCCGCCGGAGCCACACTAGATGTACGAGTGCCGGATGGGTTTGGAACGGGGCTATTGAGCCTGTATGCCCCTTCAGGCGCCTGTTTGCGGCAAAATGCCATCCACTCCGGCACTACACGCCTTTCCTTACAAGAACTACCCGCCGGACTTCTGTTTCTACGCCTTCAATTTCAAAATGGATACTCGTGCACCAAGTTGTTGTTACATCAGTAGTTGCCCTATTGCTTTTTGGCTGGAGCTCGTGCAAGAAAGACACTGCCGATCCGCCCGCTCCACCCGCATCGGGCAGGCAGGTGTTTGTAGCCTGCGAAGGTGCATACGGCAGCGGAAATAGTGCCCTCACCGTGTATTATCCAGAGTCCGGGCTAGCCATTGAAGACCGGTACCGCCAAGTGAATAACGCCGCATTGGGCGATGTGTTTCAGAGTATCACCCGCAGTTGGGATGGGCGGTATTTTCTCTGTATCAACAATAGTGATAAGATCATTGTTCTCGACAAAGACAGCCTCAGAAGGATTGGGGAACTTAGCGTGCCTAAGCCGCGTTATATCGTGCAAGTAAGTCCGCAAAAGGCTTATGTATCCTCTTTGTTTGGCAGCAAGCTCTACGTCATCAATCCACAAGACCTGAGCCTGCGCGGGAGCATACCAATGCCGTTCAAAAATCCCGAGGGTATGCAATTAGTCGGTGATAAGCTATTCGTATGCCAATGGGATTCCGCCAATAGTTCCATCATCGCTTTGGATACCGCTCGTGATGAACAGGTGTATAAGTTTGTGCTTGCAGGTCATGCCCCCCAGTCCGTCGTTAAGGACCAGGACGGGATGCTTTGGGTGTTGTCCGGCAATGTCGCAGAAGGAGTAAGCGCAACACTCACCCAGCTCCATCCTGTTACAGGAACGAGCTTGCGCAGTTTTTCATTTGGTAGTGCCGACCCCATCCGGTTGGAGTTGAACCCCACAAAGGATACCCTCTATTTCCTTGAAGTAGCCTATGGTGGCGGCTCAGAACACAACGGACTTTATCGCATGAGCATCAAGGATACCGCGCTTCCCGAGGCGGCGTTCATCCCCGCACAGGGCTTTCAATATTTCTGGGGCTTGGGCATAGATCCGAGTACCGGTCACATTTACCTCAGCGATCCCAAAGGCTTCACCCAGCGCGGAAACGTCAGCATTTATCAGCCCAATGGCACGCTGGTACACAGTTTTGCCACAGGTGTAGGGCCCGGCCATTTCTTATTCTAGTGGTACCAACGGCCTGAAATTCGTTTTCTTTTTTTGGGCGCCCGGGCGGGCTCTACACTACAATATTTGCGCCCTATCGGGACGCAAATGATTTCCGTTGCGATCCCTGGCGCGGGGAACCCCCTCCGGATGGCACCTCCTCAAAGCATAAAAAAATTGGAAACTGAAGCAGGGCCTAGTTTTTACCTTCGCAACATGAAATACCTCATCGTAGGACTAGGCAATATCGGAGCCGAATATGATGCCACACGCCACAACATCGGCTTCGACGTGGCCGATGCCTTTGTGATTAAGCATGGCGGACAGTTTGCACTCGATCGCCTGGCCTATGTTGCCACCTGCAAATGGAAGGGCAAGAGTTTTGTGGTCATCAAGCCCACTACCTATATGAACCTGAGCGGCAAAGCCATGAAATATTGGCTGGACAAAGAGAAGATACCGGCTGCCAATTCTTTGGTAATCGTAGATGATATTGCCTTGCCAATAGAAACACTTCGCTTGCGCGCCGGTGGCTCTTCTGCCGGGCATAATGGCCTAAAGAATATCCAAGAGGTCTTACAGACAGATCAATATCCCAGGCTTCGTTTTGGCGTAGGCAACGATTTTCCCAAAGGCAAGCAAGTGGACTATGTACTCGGGAAGTGGAAAAACACCGAACTGCCTACAGTGCAAGAAAAAATCTTGAAAAGTGTAGCCCTTATAGAGAGTTTTGCCACTGTTGGCTTGGCACAAACGATGACGGCTTTCAATAAATAGTCGTCTTCCAATAATTAAATCAAGGTGCAAGCGGTTAGCCGGATTTCCCGATGGTCAATACTACCGATCTAGAAATCAACTACTGCGACGGCAAGCTCTATGCCTCCACCTATGGCCGCGCCATTTGGAGCACCGATCTTTTGGTAGATGACCCCAACAACAACAATCCCATAGTTGGCGATTTTGTCCCAAAGCAAACAAAGGTCATCTCCAGCAACACCACTTGGAGCAGCGATAAGACCATCTACACCGGCATCCGCATTCGCTCCGGAGCCAAGCTAACCATCAACAATACCGTGGGTGCAGCACAGGCGGTGATTAATATGCCCAAGAATTGGACCATCGTGGTAGATCCCGGTGGAGAACTCGTGGTGGATGGCGCTAAAATCACCAATGCTTGCGGGGGCTTTAGGAAAGGCATCCTCGTGCGGGGTACGCCCGGCCAACCGCAACAAAACACCTCAGCCCAAGGCATAGCCGGAATATACAATGGAGCTGTGATAGAACATGCCCGGGTGGGCGTGGCCAACTATGGCGAGTCGGTAAGTAGTAGCAATGATGCGGGTGGGATTATCTATGCCAGCCATGCTATTTTAAGAAACAACCGAAGATGCATCATCTACGCGCCCTATCATTCCTAATATAGCCACGGCCTCAATCCCTACAACAGCTATATCACAGGCAATCTGCTTGACGTGGATGATGATTACCCGATGTTAAAATAGACCTCCCTACCGGCATCTATCATTATAGTATAGCCACAGGAAGTAAAATTTTGAGTTCGGGAAGGTTTACGATTGTAAAATAGGATAGTAAAGCCTTTCAATGCTTGACGAGTTTAGCTTTGCTATGTTGGATAATCTGTAGTCCACAGTATTGAAATAGTATTAATTAATAATTACTTTTAAGTCACCTAAAGGACGCTGGGCGCAAAGCAAACTTTTTCTCCATCCTCAATCGTTCATTTTCGTTTATCCTGCGATATAAAACTTATTTTCGCGCCCTTACAAACAACTAATAGCAACCTTCATGAAAAAAATTATTATTCCCGTCTTAGCCTTAGGTCTTGGCTTGATGGCCTCTTGCAAGGGCGGTGGAGAAAAGATTGACCTTAAGCTCAACCTACAACCCGGCACCCAATATCTCTATTCCATGAACACTAAAATGGAAATGACACAGAGCGCAATGGGGCAGACCATGAAGACCAATAACGACATGATCATGGACTTTGTGTATGACGTGACTGCAGCCGAAGGCACCAATAAAAAAATCACGGTCACCTATGATCGGATTGCGATGCAGATGAAGAGTCAGATGGCTAATCTATCCTATGACTCTAAGGATACCGCGAACAGTTCCCCGGAGTTGGGCATGATGGGCTATATGCTTCATAAACCGTTCAACATGCTTGTTTCTGAAAAAGGAGAAATATTGAAGGTAGAAGGGCTCCAAGCAATCATCAATTCAATGGGTGATTCCACATCGGAAGCAGGCCTACAAATGCGGAAACAGTTGGCCACAAGTTTCAATGATTCATCCATGAAAGGCATGCTGCAACAATCGCTGAATTTTTTCCCGGACAAGCCGGTGTCAGTTGGTGATACCTGGAAAAGAAGCTACTCAATGAACATGAGTATTATGTCTGTGAATATGGACAATGAATACAAGCTCGCCTCAGTTGACAAGGGAATTGCGCATATCGAAGTGAACTCAAAATTGACCGGTGGTGGCGATATCACCGGCACCGAAGAGATGAAGAATGTAAAGGTGGATTTGAAAGGCGACCAGAAAGGGACGATGGACGTTGAGATTGCTAGCGGTTTGGTAGTGAATAGTAGTTTGAAGCAAGACATCAAGGGAGATATCAGCATGATGGGAATGAAGATTCCATTGACCATGAATCAGGATATTACGATCACTGCAAAGAAAAAGTAGCCGAATTGGCTCATGAGTTGAGAGGCTGTTTCTGGTTAAGAGACAGCCTTTCTTTTTTTAGATGTGGATTGTGTGGAATTATTTCAAACAGCAAATAGGCAAGGGTAACACTCTGAGCTACGATTTACGCAGCGTCCGAAATAGACTCTTTGCTACAGTGAAATACTCCTGCGGAATCCGGTTTTCAAGAATCCCATCTGATGCAAGCTTTTCAAAAAGTAGTGGCAGTTCAAAAAAGTTTCATCGCAATGATTTTTTCCCTAAGGGCAACTTGAGGCGAAAAATTTTACTTCTATCATTATCTTTAAGGCAAAATAAAACCATGAAGATATCTTTCCAAGCCACTTGTCTTTCTTTATTTGCGGCAGTTTCCTTGTCGGCATGTATGAATGGCGACTACGATGCTGATCCCAATAATGTAAATTCCGCAGGTAATCCATTAAAGACTGAACGAGTCCTGAATGGCACTGGTACCAACGATTTTGCTCGTTCGGGAATGGGCAATTTGCAGGTAAAAATTGATGGTGGCGTTGTCAATGCAAATGACGTGCAGGTAACTGATCTTGGTGGCGTGACGAAGCTCTCAGCAAAAATCGGGAATGATCAATTGGAGGTATCCTTCCCCTCCAATGCCGGGAATAATACGACCTGGGATTTGACTTCTAGCACAGTTGCTCATGCAGGTTTAGTGGTGGATGGTGCAAAATTTTCTACCGCTGTTGGCAAAGGTGGCCGGGTGCTTCTCCTAGAAAATGATGCTGCGCACTGTTCTGGTACATTTTATTTTGATGCAGCTGGCAAGGCAGCTTCTTCGGAAACACATGCTATCAGCGAAGGGGTGTTCCATGTTTCTAAATAGGGGGAACCGACAATACTTTGGAATGAATCGCTCGGCTATGTCGGGCGATTTTTTTTTGCCTAGTTTCCTTTCTTGGAGCAATATTTTCTCTTCAATCCTTAATGCAAACCGTTCCTAGTATCAAGTCGTGTTCGCAACTTGAGGCTAGTTTCCGGATATGATTTTCCTATGGCGGCGCGAAGCGCCGCCATACCCGCCAATCCAAAATTGCTTTTTGAGTAGCGTCTTATAGCTGACTGTTCATTCCGAAACCCAGCTATTGTCGAATTGATCTAAAATTTGGGCTCGCGGAAGACGATTTGTAGCAAGCGTGTCAAGCATTGGCTCCGAGTACCAATCGCGCTGCTGCTGCGGCACAGCGCTCACCATCCATGCCGGCACTAATGATGCCTCCGGCGTATCCGGCTCCTTCGCCACAGGGGATAAGGCCGGCTACCTGAGGATGCTGCAAGGTCTCTTTTACCCGAGGAATGCGCACAGGTGAGGATGTTCGAGATTCGGTTGCCACCACTACCGCTTCATTGGTCAAATAGCCTCTGAGCTTACTGCCAAAGATGCCAACACCGGCTTGTAATGCTTGATGTACTTCATTAGGCAATACTCGTTTTATTAACGCACTTTTCAGTCCGGGAAGATAAGAGCAATCAGGTAAACTATTGGATAGCTTATTAGCTACAAAATCCTGCAAACGCTGCGCTGGGGCTACATTGCCATTAGCGCCACCATGTTCGTATGCTTTTCTTTCTACCATTGCCTGGAAATGCATTCCGGCGAGTGGTCCGGCAAATCCGGCTTTCGCAAAGTCTTTGTCTTCGACCGTGACCACTGTACCAGAATTTGCAAAGGGGTTATTGCGCTTCGAGGGGCTCCATCCATTCACGACTACCTCACCGGGGGCTGTTGCTGCCGGTGCGATGATGCCTCCGGGACACATACAAAAGGAAAATACCCCTCGTCCTTTTGCTTGTGCAACCAAAGAATAGGCAGCAGGTGGCAGGTAGTCGCCGCGTAGGGCACAATGGTATTGTATGGAATCAATCAATGCTTGAGGATGTTCTATTCGTACACCCAAGGCAAAAGGCTTCGCTTCAATCAGGATTTGTTTTTGATGTAGTAGTTCAAAAATATCTCGAGCTGAATGACCATTTGCCAGGATCAGGGTATTCGTGTCGAGTTGAGCGCCATCTTCAGTACCTATACCTACTAGTTTACCTTGTTTGATGATGAGATTATTGACTTTTTTGTCAAAATGAATGACGCCGCCACATGCTTCAATTGCTGCGCGCATAGCACTGATAATATGCGGGAGTTTATTGGTGCCAATATGCGGATGTGTTTCGTAAAGTATCGTTTCTGATGCGCCGAAATGCACAAATAGCTCTAGCAGCCTACCTACATCGCCACGTTTGGTAGCTCGGGTGTATAATTTGCCATCGGAATAGGTGCCTGCTCCACCTTCACCAAAACAATAGTTACTTTCCGGGTTCACAATGCCCTGTTTGTTGAGTTGTGCTAAATCACGCCTACGACTACGGACATCCTTCCCGCGCTCCAAAATTATCGGCTTCACGCCGAGGCTGATTAGTTTCAGCGCGGCGAATAGGCCTGCCGGCCCTGCACCTACGATGACTACTTCCGGTGCGCCATGTACATCTTTTAGTTCCGGGTCAAATGGGGCGCGTTCTTGGAATGGCTCGTCAACAAAGACAGTAATCGTCTGGATGATTTGTACCCCTTTTGATTTGGAGCGAGCATCGATACTGCGCTTATGGATGCGATAGCCTTCAATCCTATCCTGCTTTATACCGATAGCCTCAGCAATGGCTTGTCGTACAATTTCGTTTTGGGTAGCTTCAAACGGGCTTAGCGCTAATACTATTTCTTTGATCATGGTGTTAGGTCTTCTCCTAAAAAACCAATCAAAAGTAACTAGGGATGCATTTCCTTGTATTTGGCCTTTACATTATCCAGGTGGGCAACAAAAGCCGCTACATCGGTATTAGTTCCGTACCCTTTGTCTGCAAGGTGTTTCCCGTCTTCATCAACAAAGAAGTAGAAGGGTTGGGAATTAGCATTGAACAACGAGACTTGAAGGTCCAGACTACGGTCGCCGAGGGTGGTCACTCTATAGCCCAATGCTTTACTGTCATATTGTTCCGCCTCCGGTAATTTTACTGTGCTGGCATCGCAATAAAGAGAGGCGACTACAAAATCGTTTTTTAAACGACTCATCACTTCCGGTGCTGCCCAAACATTAGTCTCCATTAGTCTGCAATTCACGCAAGTGATACCGGTAAAGTCCAGCATTACGGGCTTTTTGAGTTTACGACCGGCATCTAGGGCTTCTTGATAGTCAAAATAAGTGACCAAGCCATTATTCTTCACAACATCCGGTTCATATAAGCGCATAGCGTCGGCATATTTTATAGGATGCATCCCCTCAACATTGTTGGTGTAGCCGGTGTTCCCATTGCTGGCAATTGTTCCATTAGTATTGAGGACAAAATCTTGTGTTCCCATAGGAGGTAGGAATTGACCTAATCCTTTGAGTGGAGCACCGAACAAGCCCGGAAGCAGATAGACGGCAAACGTGAAGGAACTGAAAGCTAGGAATAGTTTGAAAAGGGAAGTGTATTCCACCCCAAACATGTTTTTCTTGTTCACATCATCGTGGGATAGTTTGAGCTTACCCAGCAAATACATACCCAGCAGTATAGCCAATACGATCCAGATGGCAATGAAGATTTCCCGATCTAGGATGCGCCAGCCTTTTACTAGATCTGCGTTGGAAAAGAATTTGAGTGCTAGTCCAATTTCAATGAAACCCAGCGTCACTTTCACTTGATTCAACCAGCCGCCGGCATTGCCCATCTTATTGATAAGGCCGGGTGAAAACGCAAAAAAGGTGAAGGGGAGTGCTAGGCCGAGTGAAAAGCCAAACATGCCAATTGCAGGGCCTACAAATCCGCCTCGGCTTGCTGCAACTAATAATGGACCAATGATACCGCTGGTGCAGGAGAAGGACACAATCACGAGCGTTAGCGCCATGAAAAATATCCCTTTGAAGCTTCCTGTTCCGGCTTTGGAGTCCGTTTTGCTTGTCCAGGAGGAGGGTAGGGTAATCTCAAATGCCCCTAAAAAGGAGATACCAAAAATGACGAAAATGGCAAAGAAAAACAGGTTAGCGACCCAGTTACTACTCAATTTGTACAAGGCTTGAGGGCCAAAAATGGCAGAGATGAGTACCCCAAGTACTGTAAAAATGATGATGATGGACAGTGAGTAGTAGATCGCATTTCGAATGGCTTCTGCGCGTGTTTTACTCCTTTTTGTAAAGAAGCTAACTGTGATGGGTACCATTGAATAGACACAAGGAGTAGTGATAGCAATTAAGCCACCTCCCAAACAGAGCGCAAAGAGAAGCCAAAGATTGGTGGTTTTGGGTGCTTCCGAAGCAGCGCCATTATCTGTAGTACTTGCTGCCGACCCTCTGGCCGCACCGGTAGCTAGGTTTGCAGCGGTGGTGCTACCGGAATCTTGGTTGGTATTGATGATGGGCGCGCTTGCTGTTGTTGTGCTATCTGCAGTTGTAGCTCCTGTTGTCTTTGTGGTATCTACCTTGTCGGCAGTAGGGAGTACATCTTTAATTTCAAAGGAGAATCCTTTCTTTTTTGGCGGTAGGCACATGCTTTCATCGCAAACTTGATATTCAAGCGTGCCGGTTATTTTGCCATTAGCGCTGGCAGATATCTCCTGAGTGTAGTCCACTGTATTCAGGAAATAGTTTACAGTTCCATCAACACCGGGGAAATTGTTTTTCTCCAGTTTTCCCGACTCTTTTGTTTTCCCAATTAGTTTGTAATTAGGATTCTTATCAAAAGCGAAGGAAGGAGGAATCAGAGTGCCATCGCCACCGGGATTCATGGAATAGATATGCCAATCTTTTTTGAGCTTCAGGTGGATGATCAGCTTGTAGTGATTATCTCCGGATTTTTTTGCTTCAAAAGTCCATGTTGTGGGGTCGGCGGTCATCTGCCCCCAAGCCGTACCGGCAACAAAAGACAAAAGACTGGCTATGAAAAAAAGTCGAACGAAACGCATGTGTGATGGTGCAGAATTATTTAAGGTAGTTTAACCTTAAAAGAACTTGTTTTAAGTGGTTTGTGGCTGGTGTTGCCAATAATTTGATAGGTATAGGTGCCGGTAATGACTGTCCCTCGTTTTGCTCTCACAGATTGGGTGAACATGGCTCCGGATGGGTAGAAGTATATCGGTTGGCTGTCGCCACCAAGCTTAGTTTGGGTAGCGATGCCTTGTTCGCCTACTCCTTCGAATAAGGTATAAGCTCCCTTTTTAAAATTAAATGTTGGTCCCACGACCGTTCCATCACCATTGGGGTTGAGTACGGGGATGTACCAAGGCCGATCCACGGACACTTTGAATTCAATCCGATATAGACCTTTTTCAATCTTGACTGCAGATATATCCCAATGGGAAGGGTCGGTATTACTATCGGCTTTGCTTTGAAATCCTAGTAGTAAAATGAAACTAAGGAGTAAGAAATGCTTCATGATTGTTCTAATTCATGTGGGTAAATGCTTCTAAAATCATCCGGCCATCTATATTGCCCAATGCTTCACTGGTAGCCCGTTCTGGGTGGGGCATCATGCCATATACGTTTCTCGTAACGTTGCAAATGCCGGCAATATTGTCTGTGGCTCCATTAGGGTTGGAGCTTAGGTGCACTTCCCCCAAGCTGTTACAGTATTTAAAAATGATTTGGTCATTTTCCTGCAATGCCTTCATGGTTGCGGTATCTGCATGATATCGCCCTTCCCCATGTGCAACGGGTACCTGCAATATTTTTGCACCGACATTATCACCGATAATGTTATTTACTGACTGACTTTTTAAGAATACATTTTTACAAACAAACTTCTGGTGATCGTTTTGTAGCAGTACTCCGGGCAACAAGCCACTTTCACAAAGAATCTGAAATCCATTGCAAATTCCAAGGACTTTTCCTCCTTTATTGGCAAAGTTGATTACTTGTTCCATCATGGGGGAAAAACGGGCTAATGCGCCACAGCGCAAATAGTCACCGTAGGAAAACCCGCCGGGTAGTACGATGCAGTCGTCCACATCAAACGCACTCAGGTCGCGGTCTTTGTGCCAGAGCATGGTTACTGATTGCTTGAGGTCGTCGCGCAAGGCATGTTCCATGTCGCGGTCGCAGTTAGAGCCGGGAAATACGATAATTCCAAATTTCATAAAATATTCAGGTAGGCAGCAGGAGCTGACAATAGAAGGCGAAAATGATTAAGAAGTAAACGGTAAAATTAGCAAAGCTGCTTCGTTTTTCACTTGTTAAAGCGGGAGCAATTAACATAGCGAGAAAAGGTAGGGTGATTAGCCATACGGAAACAGCATTGCCGGGAGAAATTACGGCCGTGAGGCTACTGGTAAAAAGGGCAATTAATATGATTTGCCATGCCCGCCGGACTGTTACCGGTAGCCTGCTAAAGTTTTGTGATAACCAAAAAAGACCAGCCACCAGGAGGCAAAAAACTACCAGAAGGATTAAGGGTAAATAGAACCAGGGAGAGAGATGCGTCGGTAGCTTCGGATTGAATTGAAGCCAGCTTCTTGCAACAGGTAGTTGGTTGAAAAGATAAAGCAGGCAGAAGGTGATATAGAATGGAAATCCAAAGCCAATCAATGTAATGGCTAATTCTTGAAGTCGTATGGGGCGCATCACTAGCAATGCGAGGAGCATAAAGCCGAAGAAAATAAGGGCAGAAGAATGCCACAAACTGCCCAAGGCAAATAGGAAGCCAATATTAAAAAGGACGATCCGTCGGTCATTGGCTTTTGAAAGCTGTAGTATCAAATCTACTCCACCAAGTAAAAGCCAGTTTAACCATAGTGCCATGGAAAAACTGCTCAACGCGGGATGTAGGGAACTCAAAACTATAAAGACAAACGAAGGGAGATAGCCCTGATTCGCCAATATGCGGTGGCGCACAGCGATACCTCTTACATAAAGGCTTTGAGCAAAAAGTATTAAGATGCCGAGTATGGCATATATTATTGCGTGTTGGCCAATGATCCAATTTAATCCTCCCAAAAATCCATTATACAAGCTGGCACCCGCGATAGGCATAGGTAGCAAGGCATTATTCAAAGCCTGTAGCTTGAGCACCAGTGCCAGAATAAACAGTATGAGAATCGAATACGGACTATTTGACCGCAATAGGTGCAACACGGCTGCTAAAGTACGATTTTAGCAAAGCAGATTTGTTTCTTTTCCAAACAAGGTACCACCAGTTCTTTGGCCGAAATTTGTTTGCCAGCCCTTGGAAGCCAATCCGGATCGGATGAACCAACGGAATAAAGCGCATGTGTTGCAATTTTACCCGATGCATCTAATCCCGCAAGTGTGATCTGGGACCGGCGGCGATCGTAGTCATTATAAAGAAAGCCTAGCGCCCCTCCGGAATTGAAGAATGCATAAGAGGAAAACAATCCTCCGTCTTCTTCGGAATATTGGTCTTTGCGGATAAACGAACTAAACTCTTGTTGCCCCGCTGCATTGTACGAAAGGGCTACTATATCCCCATAACGATACTCCCGGATAGTTTGTGCGCCCATCATAAATGGACTGTAGTAGCTACTGTAATACCCGTTGTAGCCCATTCCGCCATTTCTATAACTGGTAGAATAGTCTTCAGCTATCAACACAAATCCACCATCATTCCTGATGATTAATTGTCGTGCCTGGAAGTTGTTGAACCCTCGTCGCAGCCCATTGCCCGTGGCTTCCTTCAACCGGTCGCTGAAGCTGAGGAGTTGCACTGGCTTGCTTTCAAAGCTATCCAATCTCCTGGTCATGAAAAGTACACCGTCTATGGTACTATTCTTTCGCTGCGCATAGAAGCCACAGCAATAAAGTTGATTTGTTTGATTGTCAATTTTGAAAAATAGGCCGGACGAATGGGCACCATCAAAGCTGAAGGGGTGATTGTTGATTTGGTTAGTTGCCTTTTCTATTACAAGGATGTTTCCTCCTTCCTTTGAATTGCTCAGTACTGGCAGATAGAGATTCCCGGCATTGTCCAATAGGGCAGCTTGTATGTCTTCATTGCCGTGTGTATCATAATTTTTTTCAAGCCGCCCCTGCTTTTCCAATTGACTGTTTAGAAAGTTGCAGGATAGATTGAGCTGCTTATTTTTTACCCCGACTCTGTATATCGCAATCTGGTCTTTATTTTCTGAAATCGCACTATTGAAGTAGCTACCACTTGCTCCAAAGATGCCGGTTCTTGCCTCGTCCAAGACTAAAGGTCGTCCCTGCAACAGGCCCTTTTCGTTGAGGAGCGCAGCATATTGGATAACTTTCCCTCGTTCAATCGCCTGGTAGAGGACGATAATCTTGTCCGGGTAATTGATGAATTGTGTTTGGTAAATTTTTGTGGGGAAGAAGTCTAAAACTACAGTGTGCTCGCGTTGCATACTGTCGTTGTATGCATCTAGGTAGTAGTTGCCTTTGTTAGCCCGATAGGTGTACAAAAGCCCGCCCACCTTGCCAACTACACTGTAATCACCATTCCGATAGTCATATTGTTCTGCTTTGGAGAAATGGATTTGCTGTGCAGCAACATTAATGCTCAAGAGCAGCGACAAGAGCCCAATCAGGAATTTCATCATCCAAAAT
>JAFDYA010000085.1 GCA_018267675.1 Bacteroidota bacterium | reverse complement strand
ATTGCGAGCGTTGTAAAAGCACCGGCAAAGAGGAAGATCAAGCCGATCGCCATCCGGATTTTTCGACCGCGACTATACCCGTTCGGGGAGGATGCGGATACTGCTTTTTTGCTAGAATCGGTCTGTTGTTTGGGTTTTTTGGATGCGGCCATTTACGCTAATATATCAGTTGGAATCAAAAACGAAGATAGGATTTCTGCTTGCTCATTTTCCTAGCTTTTTCTCCCCATTTCTATATGAAGAGTATCTTGCCTTCTAAATTTTTTTAACTACTTGCTCCAGTTTATCCTACGCTCAGAGAATCGCTTGGTTTTTTGTCTTTGCCTTTTGCTGATAGCAGGAATGGGCATGAGTGTCTTGTTCGACTATAACCTGGCCAATGCCGTAGATCAAAAGAGTTATTGGGGCATGGCTCAATTAGATTTTCATACAAGCCAACATCGGAAATACCGATTCGTGATTCCGCTACTGGCCGGCGGGGTCAATGCACTTATCCAAGGGATTGCTCATTTAGTTCGGCCGAATAGTTTGGCTGGTGATTTTTCCTTGAAGTTTTCGTTTTATCTCGTCAATTTGAGCATTTGTGCCCTTTGGCTTACTATTATTTTTAAATATTGTCGAGCTTATGGCCTAGGGCGGCTGGCGGCATTGATTGGCTTGCTGAGTGTAGTTACCAATCGTTGGACAGCCCAGTATGTGGGTACGCCGCATACCGATTTACTTTTTTGTCTTGCCATCATCTGCATGTTATACGGCATAAAAACAAAACAGAGCTTGTTCCTTTTTGCAGCGATTTTCCTGGGGCCTGTCTCCAAGGAATCTTTCCTTTTTGCGGCACCTGTTTTGTTCTTTTCTTTCTGGCCTTATTGGAAAACCAGCCTGTGGCTGTTCGTGTCCGGAGTACTCGTTTTTTTCAGTCGGTATATCATCGATACCATTACCCAGCAAGGTATGATGCAAAGCATCGCAGCGGACATGAGCATCATTTCCTATATCCCATCTCAGTTTGCCCGACTCAAGATCATGGGCTATTGGATTGAGTTGTTTGCTGCTTTTGGGCTATGGTGGCTGTTACCAATATTGGAGCGAATACTCTTTGGGAAAATGCCGCGGACGCTCGCTTTTTTTAAGGAACGCTATGTATTGGCCTTCCTACTTACGGCCCTCTTTCAAATTATCCTCAACGGAGAGTTTGCGCGGATGGTGTATATGTTGATGCCGGCGTATGCTGTGGTGATAGGCTTTGCAGCGGAGCGTATTATCAGCCATCTGAGGACAACAGTTCTGAAAGCATAGGTTCTAAAATGTAAAAGAAGGGGTACGTACTTGAATTCTGAAAAGGGGACTTTAGCCTAGATATTTGCCTACAATCGGCATCCGCCGCCCTGTGCCAAAGGCCTTTGGTGATACCCGGATGATGGGACAAAATTGGTTTCGCTTGTACTCATTCCGATTCACCATGCCGAGTATCCGGAAGACTAGCGCTTCATCAAAACCCAATGCAATAATCTCTTTTGGCCCTTGGCGGCGTTCAATGTATTGGTAAAGGATCGCATCCATCACAGCGTAGTCCGGCAGGCTATCGCTATCTTTTTGCCCGGGTCGTAATTCCGCACTGGGGGCTTTAGTCAGGATATTGTTGGGAATGATTTCCCGCTCCCTATTTATGAATCGAGCGAGCTGATAAACTTGTTGCTTGTACACATCGCCGAGTACGCCGAGGCCCCCTGCCATGTCGCCATACAAGGTACCGTAGCCGGTAGAAAGCTCACTTTTGTTCGAAGTATTCAGCAGGATATAGTTGAACTTGTTGGCAAGTGCCATCACGAGATTGCCCCGAATCCGGCTTTGTAGATTTTCTTCGGCAAGCGAAAATGGACGATCTTCAAAAATGGGATTTAGGACTTGCATCATGCTGTCAAAGACAGGTTGGATGGCTAGAATATCATAAGGGTTGCCTAGGTTTTTCGAAAGAGTCACCGCATCCGCTACGGAATGGTCGCTGGAAAACTGAGAAGGGAGTAGGAGTGCGCGAACATTGTTTGCACCCAAGGCTTCGGACGCTAAAGCCAATACTACCGCACTGTCAATGCCGCCACTGGAAGCTACAATCGCTTCTTTGAAATTCATCTTTCGGAAGTAGTCTTGGATACCCACAACAATCGCTCGGTGGACGAGGTCGATATGATGTGCTTCTTCAAACCGTTCTGGGATGACTTCTCTTTCTTTTAGGGCATGTACCGGTGTTGTTGGTTTCCCATTTATTGAGCCATCAGATTGAAGGGTGATCATACCGCTTGCTTCTTCAAATGCAGGAAGTTGCAGCATTAAATCTCCTTTGCTGTTCATCACCACACTATTCCCATCAAAGACAAGTTCGGTTTGTGCTCCCACAGTATTACAATAGATCATCGGTAGCTGATACTTGGCTACATTCTCGCGGATAATGTGCAAGCGGCCTTCTCCGTGTACATAATCAAATGGACTAGCGCTCAAGTTGATCATCAGATCGGGGCTTTGCGGCATTAAAAGATCCATGGGGCAAATCCGATACAACGGGTCGTCCATTAGATTCCAAATGTCTTCGCAAATTGTAATCGCTAAGTTGCGCCCTTTGAAGGGTACTACATTCCAAGTAAATGATGGTTCAAAGTAGCGGTATTCATCAAAGACATCGTAGTTGGGCAGGAGCGTCTTATTGATAATGGCCGTCACTTCCTGCTCAAAGAGAAAGTAGGCACTATTAAATAGGTTTTTCCCCTCGGGTTTTGGATTTCTAGAGGGCGCACCAAGCAGCACCGCAATGTCCGTTGTCTCTTTTTTAATGCGGTCAATGGCTTGTTCTGATTTCAAGATAAAATCGTCAAACTCCAAAAAATCTTTGGGTGGATAGCCGCAAATACAAAGCTCTGAAAAAATGATTAGGTCGGCTTTCTGGGATTTCGCTTCCTGGATGGCGGCAAGAATCTTTGTCGTATTGGCTTCAAAATTTCCAATATGGTAGTTCTGTTGAGCCAAGTAAATCGTTAGCTCCGAGCGGTTCTTTTGCTTCATATTTTTCAATAGGCGAATAGGCAAGGTAAACGCTAAATGATTAGGTTGAAACAATCCGCCCATGTGCGCATTGATTACCTTAGCTTTTTCAAAAAAAGTTCAGCCTTTTGCCACAAGCCAGTTACTTGTCCTATCGCGCCACCCATCGCTTTTCAGCCTTGGCTTTGGACTATTTGGATCAAAAAGATGCGCTAGTTCCTTTCCTGGAATTTCTACCCAATGAAGCAGGTATTGCGGCTGCCCTAGTCGCTAGGAAACAGTATCCTGTAAACCGTGTTGCCCTGGTTCAAGTGTTGCAAGAGCAATATGCCGACTTGCCGGCAGTGCCAAAGGTTCAGGCTAATATCCAAGCTTTGTTGCAGGAAAACACCTTTAGTGTCTGCACCGCACACCAGCCCAATTTGGGTACTGGGTATTTGTACTTTGTGTTTAAGATACTCCATGCAATAAAGTTGGCAGATAGCTTGAATGGCCAATATCCCGATTGCCATTTTGTTCCTGTTTATTATATCGGTAGTGAAGATGCAGATTTAGATGAGCTGGGTACTTTTCGCTTTGGCGGGGAGCAATTTGTCTGGGATGGGGGCGGGCAACAAGGAGCCGTTGGTCGGATGGATACAGCAAGCCTGGCACCCTTATTAAAGAAGCTTTTTGCACAGTTCGGGCCACCCGGAGCCAATTTGGATGCCTTGCAGGAAATGCTGGAAGCCGCCTATCTCAAACAGCCCACGATTGCGAAAGCAACTCAGTATTTAGTGCATCGTTTGTTTGGCGACTATGGTTTGGTCGTGTTGGATCCGGATACCGCCTTGCTCAAACGCCAGTATATCCCCGTGATGCAGGAGGAGTTGCTCCAGCAGACTTCATTGCCCTTAGCTCAAGAATGTATTGGGCAAATGGAGCAGGCAGGTTATAGCTCGCAAGCCTTCCCCCGCGAGATTAATTTGTTTTATTTCGCACCCAATCTGCGGGCACGAATAGAAAAGCAGGGCAGTGTTTGGCAAGTCGTGGGTACTTCAATTAGTTGGTCAGAAACGGAGCTTTTGGCCGAGTTGAACGAACATCCGGAGCGTTTCTCCCCCAATGTCATTCTGCGACCCGGATACCAGGAAAGTATTTTGCCCAATATTGCTTTTATCGGAGGTGGGGCAGAGGTGGCCTATTGGCTTCAGTTGAAACAGGTATTCGCGCATCATGAAATTTTCTTTCCGGCTATTTTCCTGCGGCAATCTTTAGGCTTATTGACGGTTAAAAATGCTGAGCTGTTTTCAAAGCTTGGCATGACTTGGGAAGAGGTCTTTGCACCGCCAACAGAAACGCAGCGGGCGTATGTCAGTAGGCAAGCCTCCGAAGATTTTGCCCTTGAAGTGGAACGAAAGGAGTTAAGAGTGCTTCTGCAGGCGATGGCTTTGAAAGCAGCCAATATTGACTTGAGCCTGGCTGGTAGCGCACAAGCAGCTTTGGCAAAAATGAACCATCAGGTGAATACCTTGGAGCGGAAGATGTATCGCGCTGAAAAACGTAAATTTCAAATTGCCTTCGATCGGCTTTCCCGCTTGCAGTCCTGCCTTTTTCCTAGCGGGGGATTACAAGAACGTGTGGAGAATTTTATGCCCTATTATTTAGAATCCGGCCCGATCTTTTTTGATCGGATTCTGGAGTTGATTCAGCCGTTTCAAAATCGGTTTATTGTGATGAACGTTTAGTTCAAGCACAATTTTGGGATAAAAAAAGCCGCCCAATAATGAGCGGCTGCTTTATTGATTTTTTTCCTAAAAGAAGAGACCGAGGCGCAGCGACATATTGTTCAAGCGTGTGTTCGCATCGCGGAAATTTCCGCTCCCATATCCGAGCTTATCGCCATCAAATTTCTCAGGCTTTGTAACATCCGGCGTGAATCCGTTATTGAAAAATAAGCCCACATAAGCTTTAAGTTTATCATTCAAGGGATATTCAGCACCCACTCCAATATTCATACTGAACATTACAGGAGCAATCAGGCCAAAGCCGCCCGTGAGTTTTATCTTATTGGCACTCGTATCATGATTTACTGCTGCCGCATCCGAATAAGTGACTTTGTAGTCGGCTTTCTTGCCAATATTAATCCCCATAGAAGCGCCTAACTGTCCGAAAAAGCGGAAGCCTTTGATATCATCGGTACGGAGCTTGAGTGCCAATGGGATTTCCAGATACTGGAGGCGGTATTCAAAATTTGTTTTGAAAACGGTATTGGCTGCGGGCGATTGATCAATTTTATTGGCAATGATTTTGCCACCCGTAGAGTTGATCCCCAAGCCGGAAACGATACCATAGTTCTCGGCAAAGAAATATTCTGCCATAAGACCATAGCTAAAGCCGACTTTAGAACCATCGCTGCTCACATTGTACAGCCGCGCATCGTCTGTTGCGGCAGTAGGCTTCATCCAGCTGATATTGGGTGCTATATACACACCAAATCGGATTTTATTCACATCTAATTTCCCTGATGGGCTGGGGGAATAACTGCTTGAGGCGCCGCTTTGTGCCTGAACAAGAGAAAAGCTTCCGAGTAGTAAGCCGGTTGCAATGATTGATTTAAAATTCATAGAAAAGATAATTGTAGGAGTGGCTTGCAAATTTCACGCCATTCTTGTTGTGCTACTTATTTTTGTGGCCAAATGCTTCAAAATAATTGCGGCGCAAAATTCGGGAATTTTACTTTAAACGCCAATTGGAGCTTATTGCTCCTCATCACTTTTCTGTCTTTTGCCTCTTGTAAAGGATCGGATTCTGAACCCGATGTGGCTCAAATCAAGGTGACACTGACTAGTCATCGCTTTGATCGGGATATTGCCACTATCGACACAAACAATATTCCACAAGCACTGGTGGCCTTGAAAAAAAACTATCCGGATTTTCTTGACTTTTGGCTAGATGATTTGATGCAGTTTGGGGTGAATGGCAACTATAATTTGGATAATCCTGGGGTAGGCAAAGCCTTACGCCAATTTCTTACTTACAAGGATTTTCGTGGTTTGTTCGACACCGTTGCCGCTCATTTCCCCAATGCCAAAATGATTGAGGAGCCTTTGACTAAAGGATTTCAGTATTGGAAGTATTACTACCCACAACGAAGCATCCCTAAGATTGTCTATTTTGTCTCTGGATTAAATAATTGGAGTGCCGTCACCTTAGATACGGCTATTGTCGGCATCGGATTGGATATGTATCTCGGCCCCAATTATCCGTTTTATCAGTCAGTGATGATACCGGATTATATCATCAAGAATCTGACACCTGAAATGGCTCCGGTCAATGTTT
>JAFDYA010000084.1 GCA_018267675.1 Bacteroidota bacterium | reverse complement strand
TGTGTTACCACACATGGGCCAGCTTCAATGATGGTGCAGGCGATCTGCTTGCCATTTGCTTCGAAGACACTGGTCATGCCTATTTTTTTACCAATAATACCTTTCATAGTATTCTGAATATTTTTTTAGTCAGCGCCCGGGTTGCGTAATGCGTGTGGTCCGGGATAACTTGTTTCAATCGTTTTATTAAGAGCTGCTCCCCTGCTTCTGGCTTCCCAGTAGTGGTTGAAGCGATTTTTTACTTCGTCGTGTTTGGTGTGTTGCCACACCGCCTATTAGGCCTTAATCTCAACTTCTACACCACTGGGCAAATCCAATTTGGACAAAGCATCAACAGTGCGGGAAGAAGAGGTGTAGATGTCCAGCAAACGCTTGTGCGTGGCCAGTTGGAACTGCTCACGAGCTTTCTTGTTTACGTGAGGAGAACGCAGAACCGTAAAGATTTTCTTTTCAGTAGGCAAAGGAATGGGGCCTGTAACTACTGCGCCTGTGTTGCGCACGGTTTTTACGATTTTCTCTGCTGATTTATCTACCAGATTATGGTCGTAAGACTTCAGTTTGATTCGGATACGCTGTGACATATACTTTTTAAGAGCTTCAATCCCTATTTTGGGACGGCAAATGTACGGGGCTCTTTTTGATTTGACAAAATGTTTTTTCGACTTTTTTCAAAAAAAAATAATTTTCAGTGAAAACTAGCGCCAATATTAGCTTATGATACCTCCAAATATTTTTGGACTCCAGCAAGAAATGACCCTTCTGGGCTGTAAAATCTTTGGCGACTGACAGAAAATTTACAACAAAAAATTCCTCGAAATTACTTCGTCTTCTTCCGCATCAATTTCAGTACTTGCTCAATATCCTCCGGCGTATCGATGCAGTGGCTATCATGTTCGGTGAGCACACATTTCACCCGAAACCCTGCTTCCAGCCAGCGCAATTGCTCCAAAGATTCGGCTTTCTCCAAGGAAGAAACCGGAAGTTTAGTGAGCTGTTTCAAAATGTCAGCGCGGTAGGCATACATACCTACATGACGATAATAGTTTCGGTGAAGGTGCCATTCAGAAAAGGGTACATCTTTCAAGAAGGGTATCACCGTTCTACTGAAATAAAGTGCTTCCATTGCAGGATTCAGCACCACTTTAACCTCCCCTGTATTCAACAAAATTTCTGCATTATCCACCCGAATAATCAGGGTAGCTATTTCCACCTTGTCCGCTTTCAATACGGTGGCTAAGGCATCAATCTGGGAAGGGTCAATAAACGGCTCATCTCCCTGAATATTGATAACATAATCAAAGCCTCCGCCCAATTGTTCTAATGCTTCTTCGCAGCGGTCGGTGCCGGACGGATGGTTCACTCGGGTCATCACCGCATGGCCGCCAAAATCCTTAACATGGCGGTATATCCGATCATCATCGGTAGCAACCACTACTTTGTCCAAGTGTTTCGATTTTATGGCTTGTTCATACACCCGTCGAATCATGGTCTTGCCCTCAATCTTTGCTAGTGGCTTACCAGGGAATCGGGAGGAGGCATATCGGGCTGGAATTATTCCGGCAATCATTGGCTGACTATTTCTGCGTTGTAAACTGTAAAAAACCGAGTGCTAATACTATTGCGCTCTTGGAGATAATCCTGATAACGCTGAGAAAAACTCGCTCGATGGTCAATTGTATCATTATAACGACCACTCAAGCCCATCATCAACTCAACACTTTCCCGGACAGCGTGTTGGTCGCCTGCGCCATAGCTTAGGTAGTCCACATAGCCTGCTTTCACTGCCCAGTTTATCAACAAGGGATTGCAACTTCGCTGCACCATTATCCGCACACCACAGCGGGCTGCGAGGGAAAAATCCAACACATCATCAAACACGAAAGCTACCTGCTTTTCCTCCAAGCTATGCGCCGCGCAAAGATGCTGTAAGGCCTGCTCCTTGTGCTTCACACCCGAATAGGCAGCATGAAAATGCTCCCGTGTGGCTAATGTCTTTGCCGCATGATTGTGCTCGCCGGAGATAATGGCCGTAATGGCTTGATGCTCTTCGCGGAGATGAAAATTGAAGCGGAGCAAATTGGTGCCCATCGCATCCACTTCACTAAAGGAACTCGAGCCCTTCTCGTCTTTTCTACCATCATTAAACACGCCATCCCAATCAAACACAAAGGCTTTGATGCCCTGTAATTTTCGAACAAATTCTTCAGGCTCCAGGAAACACTCCCCCTTGAATAAGGCAATCGTCTCTGCGTAGTGATTCATCGGCATTGCGTCAATTTTACTTTGCTGTACCGTTGTGCTTCCCCTATGCCTTATGCGTCCAAATCCTGAATATCCAACATCCCACTTGGGCGGCCATTCTCGGTTACTAGGATCGTGTCCACATTGGTCTTCTTGAATAGCTGATGGGCATCATTCAAAAGCGCACTGCCTTCAATAGATATAGGCGCGTTATAACTCATCTCCTCCATCTTCTTGTCCAATATTGCTGCACCTTCTTTCTGCAACAAGCGACGAATATCGCCATCTGTGAACACGCCCCGAACAGAGCCATCGGCATTGGTCACCGTCACAGCGCCAAAACCATACTCCGTCATTTTTACCAAAGCCTCTTTCAATTGCAAGGATGCCGCTACCAAAGGATTCACTGTGCTTGCCGCTTCCTGTACCCGCACCGTCATCAAGCGCGTATCTTTCAAGAATTGATCGGTACCCACTGTCGTGAAGTTGTTTTCTGTCAAGCCTTTCAGCACTTTCAAAGGTACCGTGATGGTATGTACCCCAACGTTGATCGCATTGCGCACATGCTCTGCATGACGTACGGAAGAAAACATGATTTTACTGTCATAGCCATAAGTCTCCACAGCCTGAACACACTGCTCCACAAGTGCCAGGGCATCATGACCCTGATCCTGCAAACGACCCACCAATGGGCACACATAAGTGGCGCCGGCATGCATGGCCATATAGGCTTGCTGCAAGGTGTACACAAGATGCACATTGACGAGCAGCCCTTCATTGCGCAACATTTTACAAGCACGTACCCCCTCTAAGGATACCGGAATTTTAAACACCGTCTTCTTGGGATCAAGACCCAAATCCAACTGACGTTTCGCTTCCTTCACTACTTCTTCTGCGGTATTGCCCAAGGCTTCAATCTGCAAGACAGGCACCATCTTGGATAGCTTCACAATCGTACCGTCAATATCGGTAATGCCCTCCCGCTGCATAAACGTGGGCGTCGTCGTCAGCCCATCCAAAAAGCCAAGTTTAAATCCTTCTTCAATCTCTTTGAGATTGGCTGAATCGAGGTATAATTCCATGTTGTAAAAATGTACTTAAAATATACGTGGGTGATGCATCCACTGCAGCAAACTAGTCCAAAAAACTAAATGCTCGGCAAATAGCAGATCAACCAAATTTAAAAAAACGTTGCAAAGTACTTTAAACCCCGCGTAACTCAGGAAGATATTTTTTTTCTGCTTCGCTACCTAAAGATTTGGGCGCCCGGGCACGCCATCCGCTACAATCTTTGTGCCCTACCGGGACACAAAAGCCTGCCCCCTCACTCGCTGAGGGGGGATTTTCGCTACTGTCGTTGGCGCAGGGGGGGGACCTAATTACCCGATCTAGACCTTCCATTGACTACAACTCGGGAGGATGCCAGAGCTACAACTCGGTACAAAAACCTAAAAAGCCGAGTACGGAATCACGAAACTCCGCTCTGGAAGCATTGGTACATCGCTGGCAGGGTTCCCCTCCGCCCGCGATAGCAACGGAAATCCTTTGCCTTTCCCGCGCCATTCGGACAGCGCATGGGAGGCGCGGGGAAGGCAAAGATTGAAGTGTATAGCGCGAAATGGCGGCCAAAAAACAAAGCTATTCAGGCTTTGTTGGTGTGCTTACTTTGTGCCGTTGATACCATCAATTTCTATATTGACGAACTACCGCATGAATTTCAAGAATAGGTTTCAAGAATGCTTCTAGGTCATACACACAGAGCTGACTTGCGGCATCGCACAGCGCTTTTTCCGGCTCGGGGTGGGTCTCTACAAAGATGCCATCCACACCTGCGGCTACGCCGGCCCGGCTGAGAACGGGGAGGAATTCTCGCGCACCGCCTTTGGCATCGGCTGAAGGGATGCCATACTTGCGGATGCTGTGGGTGATATCAAAAACGACGGGGTAGCCGAGTTGGTTTAAATGATAAAATGCGCGTGGATCAACGATTAGATCGTTATAGCCCATGGTATAGCCGCGTTCGGTAAGGATAATCTGATCATTGCCGGAGTCGAGCACTTTGTTCAAGGGATGCTTCATGTTTTCAGGCGCAAGAAATTGTCCGTGCTTAATATTAACCACTCGGCCTGTCTTGGCGGCGGCGACAAGCAGGCTACTTTGCATACATAGGTAGGCGGGTATCTGCAACACATCGCACACTTCTGCTGCGGGTGCGGCTTGCTCGGGGTTGTGAATGTCGGTGAGTATGGGGAAACCGAATTGTTCTTTCACCTTTGCGAGCATCTTAATGCCTGCTTCCAGCCCAGGCCCATCGTAATACTTCAGCGAGCTACGATTGTCTTTGGTGAAGGAGCTTTTGTAGATCACGGGAATGTTGAGCCGATCACTCACTTCGCGCAATTTTTCGGCTGTTTTCATCATGACCATTTCTTCTTCAATCACGCAGGGGCCGGAGATGAGGAATAATTGATCGGAGCCTATGTTGATTCCGCCGATTTCAAATTTCTTTTGAGACATTAGTTGTGGAATTAAATATTGCTAAACTTGTTTTCGTTGCTGTTGGCTTACATTCTCCGATAAAGTGCTTCAATATCCTGAAGGGATAGTTTTTGTTGCCAATCTTCGCCGATGGCGTGCCGCCACATATGGGGCAAATTGTAGGCCACTTTGGCCATGGCTGTAATTGTTTCGTCCGTCCATTCTTTACTCAGGCCTTGGGGGAGTACGATTTGATGCTTTTGAATCATCTTGTTAAACTCGGCGACGCCTTGAGGGTAATAGTCGCCCAGGTGTTGGAAGGCGATACAATTTGCGTAGCAATGTTTGGTTTCCAGAATTTTGGAAAGTCCGTAGGACAGCGCATGGCATACGCCCACTTCGGAGTAGGTGAGCGAAAGTCCGCCCATTAGCGAAGCCACCATCAATTTATCATCATTCTCGGCAGTCTGTCCGGCGGCGTCGTTCAAGTAAACATCGCGGCAAAGCTTCATGGCTTGTTCTGCATAGGCATGAGAAAATGCATTATTCAAAATTCCATTTTCAGATTCCACACAATGGATATAGGTGTCCATGCCGGTATAAAACCATTTGTCGGTAGGGACAGTAGCGATCAGTTCAGGATCTAGGATTACCTGGTTGAACACGGTCCAATCGCATTTGAGTCCGAGCTTTTTTTCGGGGCCGGTGAGAACGGCAGTCATGCTCACTTCGGCTCCGGTGCCGGAGATGGTGGGCACACCAAGGTGATAGATGCCCGGCTTTTTGATGAGGTTGAGACCCTGGTATAAAGTTGAAGAGCCTTCGTTGGTAAACATCAGCGAAGTGGCTTTGGCAATGTCCATGATGCTGCCGCCGCCTATCCCGATGATACCGGCTGGTATGCCTTTACTTGCCAAAATTTCATCGCGTAATGCGTCTATTTGGTCGGTAGTCGGCTCATGTGGATCCACATCTATAAAGCGCACGACATCATCAGCAGTTGCCGGGAGTCGTTGTTCTAGCTCTTTCCCTTGGAAGTAGTGATCTACTACGAATACGAAAAAGCCGCCATTGCGTTGTTCACTAAGGATACTTTCCAAATTCCCGAAAGCGCCGCGACCGTAGCAGACTTTCTCATTATTCTTAAAATTCTTGTGCATGATCTTGTCCTATATTAATTCCAAACAAAAGCTAAATCTAGTGTCTTTATGATGGGGGATTTTTTATTTACCGGCTAATACTTTTTGGGCACAGTTGCGGATCTTTGTCGCGAGTTGTTGTACTTCTTCATCTGTCCAGGTGCAGCGAATACCAAAGGAGATGAGGCGGCCAATTACTTCTTGAGATTTGGGTAGTTCGAGTGCTTTGTAATCTTGGGAGGCGCCGAGGAGTTGCACATTCAATTTGCTTGTGGTGCGCATCTCTTTGAGATGATCCCATTGGTTGATGAAGTGATACATATTGGTGTACCAATAGTTAAAGCCAGTCACGGCTTCCTTATTCATTTCATCCACCAAGGCCTGTGCTAATGTGGCATTTGGCATCATCAGGTTGAGGAAGGTAGCGCTATCGCCATCAGGATCGGCAAGACGAGAGAAGGAAATACCTTCTACACTTTGCAGGGCAGCGGTAAGTGCTGCTTTGTGTTTTCTGTTTGCTGCCAACACTTGGGGTACTCTTCGGGTCTGTGCCAAGCCCACAGCCGCATTCAGCTCACCGATTCTATAATTGAAGCCGAGGATGGGATGGTTCTCCATACCCCGATTATTGCCTTCGTGGTTGTGCCCATGATCGGAATAGGCATCGGCACGTTTATAAACCTCTTCATCTTTGGTAACGAAGATTCCGCCTTCGCCGGCGGTAGCAATTTTAAAAAAATCGAATGAGAATGCTCCTGCTGTTCCGAACAGACCGACTGCTTTACCCTTGTAGGAGGCGCCGAAGGCTTGTCCGGCATCATCAACCAATATTAAGTTGTGTTCCTTGATTACTTCCATAATAGGATCCATATCGCCCATGCCGCCGCACATATGTACGAGGCATACACCTTTTGTTTTGGGGGTGATGGCCTTTTTAATTCCGTCGGCACTCAAGCAAAGTGTTTCGTCCAGCTCGGCAAAGATTGGAATGGCCCCGACAAACAAAACGGCTTCGATAGTCGCGATAAAGGTGAAGGGCGGCACAATCACTTCATCGCCGGCGCCAATACCGGAAGCCGCTAATGCGGTGATCACCGCCGTGGACCCTGAGGAAACGGCATGTGCAAAGGGTGCGTTGATTTGCTTCCGTACTTCTGCTTCAAATTCTTTGGCTTTCCAATGCCCGTTGCGAAGGGCATCATGGCCATAGCGAAACAAGATTCCTGTTTCTAGAACATCATTGATTTCTTTGCGCTCATCCGCGCCAAAAAGTTCGGTACCGGGCATATTTTATTATCTAAGTTTAATGAAAGAACGAGCAAATTCATAAGCGAATTGCGGTGCAAAATTAGGGGTTCAATTGTGGAGCCTAATCAATTTTATGATTTTCTCTGTTGCGCCGGCATTGGTTTGGACAAATGTTCTGAGTTTCTGCTGGAGCGGCTTCCGTTGCTCCTCTTGGAAGAGTGTTTGGAGGGCAATAGTCCAATCTTCCGTTTTCTTGACCGGGAAACCACAGCCTAGCGCCACTATAGCTCGGGCTTCTGAAAATTTCTCATAATAAGGGCCAAAAATGGAGGGTAAA
The DNA here is from genome assembly GCA_018267675.1 of Bacteroidota bacterium. Lineage (GTDB taxonomy): Bacteria > Bacteroidota > Bacteroidia > Chitinophagales > Chitinophagaceae > UBA1952. The sequence goes on along the minus strand of JAFDYA010000084.1, from coordinate 26,756 downwards.
CCAAACACGGCAGGCTCAAGAATATTATGAATACCACTCTTGCTAAAGCCACCACCAATCCAAGCGAATGCGCCGTAACGGTATAAGCTGGAGAGCATCCCAATATTATCTATCACGAGCACCTTTGCTGCTGTGCCCTCTTCCAGCTCGGAATAAAAAACACATTGGTCGCCCAGCAAATTTTTGATTTGTTGCAAATGTTCGGGACTAATCTCATGAGGGGCTAGAACGAGTTTCCAATTAGTAGGGAATAAACTCAATGCTTGGTGGAGCAGGGCCTCGTCTTGGGGCCAAGTACTGCCGGCAACAATAAGCTCACATTTCCCTTTAAACTGTTCCACTTTTGGGAGGGATCTACCCTGGGCTGCAATGGCAAGCACGCGGTCGTAGCGGGTATCTCCACAGTGTACCGACACGAAGCCTCGGGATAACAATAGCGCTTGGGAAACTTCGTCCTGGACAGTGATCAGGCTGAAATTTCGGAGTATTCGTCGGAAAAATCCGCCATACCATTTGAAGAAAATTTGCTCCGTTCTAAATGCACCGGAAACTAAGACTGTCTTTACATTTCTTCTGGATAGCTCTTGTAAATAATAGTACCAAAACTCGTACTTCACAAAAAGAGCCAGCTGCGGCTGAACGATATCCAAAAATTGCCTTGCCGAATTGTATCCATCCAGCGGCAGGTAACATACGTGATCTGCACCGGCAAAATCTTTCTGGGCTTCATAGCCGGAGGGTGAAAAAAAACTGAGTAAAATCCTACAGTTCGGCTGTTGTTGCTTTAGTGCTTCCAAGAGTGGCCGCCCTTGTTCAAATTCGCCGAGGGAGGCGCAGTGCATCCAATACACTGTAGCTCCTGGCCAATTCTTCAGGGAATGAGCTAAGGATTGCTCCCAGCCCACCCTACCGTCAACCCAAGCCTTGGCTTTTGCATTCCACTGGGCAGTAAGAATGATTCCTTGCCGATAAAGGAATAGAAACAGATTGTAGAGCCAACGCAAGTACGGGTGAATTAGACTTTAAAAATAAAAAATCTCGGCTAACATTCCGGAAGGCTAAGTGGGATATGCGTCGCAAGACCGGCTTCGGCAGTTTCCTTATACTTACTATTCATATCTAGGGCAGTTTGCCACATGGTATCTACCACAGCATCCAAGGAGACGCGGGCATCGTGTGGATTGCTTTGCAGGGCTAATTGAGTTGCAGTGATTGCTTTAATCGCGCCCATCGTATTCCGTTCGATACATGGCACTTGAACCAGGCCGGCAACTGGATCACAAGTCAGGCCCAAATGGTGCTCCATGGCTATTTCAGCTGCCTGCATACATTGCGCCACCGAGCCTCCCAGTAACTCTGTAAGGGCGCTTGCAGCCATTGAAGAGGAGACCCCAATCTCGGCCTGGCAGCCTCCCATAGCAGCGGAGAGTGTGGCTCCCTTTTTAAATATAGAGCCGACTTCAGAAGCATTCAACAGAAATTGAACAATTTGATCTTCATCCAATTTGTCTTGGCAAAAAACGCAGAAATAGGCCAGCACGGCGGGGATTACCCCTGCTGCACCATTGGTAGGTGCCGTGACGACTCTACCAAACGCTGCATTCTCTTCATTAACGGCGAGTGCGAAACAACTCACGCAATCTAGGATATACTGAAAATTCTGCCCGCCAGCCCGTAGGACATCTACCCATTCTTCAAAATTTCGGTAGGCTTGCCCTTTGGTCAGCTTTTGATTCATTGAGGCTGCCCTGCGCGTTACTTCTAGGCCTCCGGGTAGCTTGCCCGTGGTATGTACGCCACGGTAGATGCAGTTTTTCATCACTTCCCACACTGCTAAGACTCCCTTTCTGGTTTCCGCTTCGCTCCGCCAAGCGAGCTCGTTCTGGGCTACTACTTCAGAGATTTTTAAACCAGTCTGGCTACACCATTTTTCTAAGTCTTCTGCCTTTTCTATTGGATAGGGCAAATCAACATTATCAGACACACTGCTGTCTTCCGCTTCTTTGACGACAAAGCCGCCGCCAATACTATAATAGGTTTCAGCAATTTGCCTCCCATCTTGTAGTGTACACAGGAAGGTGAGCGCATTGGGATGGAAGGGTAAGGATTCGTTCATTAAAAACACGACATCTTCCTCGGGATTAAACTGAATTTCTTTTTCACCAGCGAAGTGCATTTTCTTGTTCTGTGCAATGGACGTGATACGCGGCGTCACTTCATTCACATCAAAGGTGACAGGATCTTCGCCACAAAGCCCCAAAATGACGGCAATGTCCGTACCATGCCCCTTGCCGGTCTTCGCTAATGAGCCATACAAAAGCACCTGTGCCCGTTGCACCTGCTTCAACTCATCCGAAGCTTTAAGACCATCAAGAAAACGGAGTGCAGCCCGCCAAGGCCCAAGCGTATGTGAAGAACTCGGCCCAATGCCGATCTTAAACATGTGAAAGACGGAGATTGAATCTTGTGACACTGTTTGGTGCAGGTTTAAATAAACTCGTTAAAACAAAAAGGGTTGCGCAAGGCAACCCAAAAATACCAATTTTCCCTACTGAAAGACTTGCTATCTACCGATCGTCTTCGTATTTATTATTTGCTATTCTGCTTCACGTAACTTTGGATTTTGCGGATATAATCAAAGTATCCTCGCTCCAAGCGGAACCAAAAAATAATAAAAACAAAAAGGCTGATACCACCGATTGCCAAAACTGATGTTGGCAAACCTTCATCTTTAAAATATAACAGCATAATCAAAGCAGCAGCCAACATGAAGAAGACAAAAGTCAGGAGAATCATGGGACCGCCTTTGTCAATCTTCCGCATCTTAGAGACGACATTCACCTGAGTTTTTGCACCTTTTCCCGCAAACTCGACATGGGTAATGGGAAGTGTTTTTATATTCGTTTCTTGTTCCGCATGCGGGATGATTTTTATCGTTGCATCTTTCTCAAAAATTTCAAAGTCGATATGATGGACTTTGACGTGTTGCCCAATGAGGCGTTTTTTGATTTCCTCTGCGGGCAGATTGGAATCAAATCGAGAGCTTCTTGTAAAGAGCATAAAATGGGTATTTTTTTATAATGATGGATGGTTATTTGCCTTGAAAGATAGACAATATTTTTACCATTCCAAACCCAGAATGCTATAATGTGGATATTTTTTTTAAATAGCCGAAAATCACGCTTTAAACACGGCGACTAATTGTTAATACTGTTGAAATACTGATCCACCATTTGCTTAAAATAGGGCTTTAATTGTGGCGGTATTGTCTTGTAGTAATCCAAAAGTTGTTGGTTATTTTTCAAATACGGTTGTAATTCGGGAGGTACAGGACGTGCCATTTCTTTACCAGCATTGGATTGGCGTTTATTGTCTTGTTCTTGCTCTCTTATTGCCTTCTCCGCCTCCAACAGCCGACTCATGATTTGTTGTTGCCGCGCTAGGAATTCTGCGCTCAGCCTACGATTTACCAAGTCGGTCTCATTTCGGTCCATTTGTTGTTGTATCTCCCGAAGCAATTTATTGTCGCCCACACCGGTACCATTCAGTTCCTGTTGTAGGTCTTGCAATTGCCTGCGGATTTGTGCTTGTTGCTCGGCTAGGCGAGCCAATTTTTCGGCATCCCCATATTCATTGTTTCCTTCTGAACCGTAGCCGCTACCGGAGCCTCCAGAGCCATTCTCCCCAGTTTTTCCACCTTTGCCGGACTTTCCATCTTTGCCTTCATTCCCTTCTTTTCCTTGTTCGCCGGGTTTCTTCCCTTCACCTGGCTTATTACCCGCATGGCTGCTCTTCATTGATTGACCCAATCCTTGTTGTTCTGTGATGATATCCGCCAATTGCTTGCTAGCAGCGGGTTTGGCACCACCTGGCTTACCTGAGCCGGGCTTAATGCAGGCTCCACTTGGTCCATTGCCTTTACTCTGGCTTTGCGATTGCATTTGCATCAAGTTGGCCAGAAGTTCATTCAGCATCAGTGCAAGATTGTTCGTATGGGTCATAACGTATTGTTGGCGGACCAGCACATCCGGAATACGGCGAGATTCAATGCCCGCCTTTGCCAGAGCCATATTGCGCTCCAATTCTGTAGTTTCCTTATTAATATTTGGAGCCAGTTTAAACACGCGTTTACTCAGGGAGAAAAGACTATCCCGAATCATTCTGGATGCTTGATGCAAGCGACCTTGTTCCGACTGATTACTTAGATAGGCGTTGCTCGCTGCTGAGGTCGTTTGCACTGCGGCCATCAATTTTTCCTGATCAAACGATAAGCGAATAAGGTTGGTTAACAGCTGGCGGGTTGCGCGAATATCTATTTCAATTTGCTCTGCATTCAAGCCTCCAGCCATTTTCCGCAAGCTATTAGCCATTTCTTGAAGGTGCTCCGCTGCTTCCTGTTGTTTCTTACTGCTATTTTCCTTCTTGCCTTCTTCCAAATTTTCTTCACTTGCCTTCATCTCTTCTTGTGCGTTCTTTCCGCTTTCAGCAGGTGATTCCATATTCTGCTTTTGCTTCATCTCCTTGTTTAGGGCAGCCAAGTCTTTCATATCCTTTGCCATTGCAGAATCCAGGGAGCGTTTCAAATCATTTTGTGCTTTAGCTAGGTTGGCATTTTCTTTCTTTTTTGCGTCTGTCTGCGCTTTTAAGTCTAATTGTTGCTGGGCAAGCTTGTCGATCTTATTGGCCAAATCCTCCATGCGCATCTGGGCTTCGAGTTGCTTCATCAGCTCCTTCATCCGCTCCATGTCCATGTTGAAGAGTTTATTCTGTTCTTGGATTTGATCTAGGGTCTTTTTTGCATCTTCCTTATTGAGTTTCGCCATCAAGTCTTGCAATTTTTTCATCTGCTCTTTCAACTCATTGTTGAGTAGATTGTCCAACTGCTTTTCCATAGCCTCTTGCTTCTCCTTGATATCCTCACTATACGGCTTTTGTGAGCTCTGCCGCTTCTGCTCTTCCAGTCTTTTTTTCGTTACCTCCAATTGGTTTTTTAATGCTTCTTGTTTTTCAAACAGGTCTTTTAAATTTTGTTGTTGTTCAAAAGACAGCTCTGTGCTTTGCAGCATTTTCTCCTGTGTTTCCTTAATGTCCTTTTCCAGTTGTTTGGCTTGTGCGGCACTGCTACTCAGCCCTGCATTGATTTGTTTTGCATTATGCTGCATGGACGAGTCAAGCTGTTGTGGAGTGTACATGGAGTAGCTCATCATTTGGCTACGGGCAGCTTTGGGGCCGTGAATACCATCGTTGTCCTTGGCTTCGATAAAATAAGTAACGCGTTGGCCCGGCTGGAGCTGCAAAACCTGAAGGTCAAAATATTGCTGAAAGGGCACTACTGTAGCACCCGGCCCATGCAGCGGGAAAGACTTTGTGGCGAGTGTCTGTCCTTCCACGTTTGTGATGGTATAATGAAAACTCAAGCTAGAAATCCCATAATCATCTCCGGCGGTCCCGGTGAGGACAATCTGCCGACCGGAGACTGTGTCGCGAAATTCTTGAAGTTGAATTATTGGATACTGATCCGGTATGACCTGTACCTTGTATTGATAGCTTGGCGTGACACCGCTTTTTCTATTTTTTAAAAGAATAGTATAGCTCGTGTCCTGAAGATACTGCTGTGTGCTATTGAAATAGGCTCCATTCCTCAATAAATCAACTACCGCACCACTCGCCCACTGAAAGCTAGCGACATCCGTATAATTAGCCATCAAGGCATAACTCACTTTAGTCCCGACGGGCAAGAGCAAATCACCCAAAGAGCTTCGAGTCTCCCGCTTCTTGCCGGTATAGGCAGGATAATCCAATTGAAGCTGCATGGCTTTCAGCTCCGGCTGTTGCACCACGTTGAGCGTATAATTTCCGGAATAGAAACCCGCTGCTTTGAGCCGAAAACTGAGCGGTGCCGTGACTTGCTTAAATCTGTACTGAAAGACATGATTACTGAGTGCTTCGGCGGGTATTAGCTCCGATCCTATGGCTAAAGAAAGCTCGGCCGGTAGTGCCGATCCGACAAGGGCTACTTTCAACACAAAGTCACCGTTCCGTACAACACTTAGCGGCGCATTCAGGACATTAAATTGAAAGGGAGCGGGCTTTTCATACGCTTTGGTCGGGTGCAATAAGCGCGTGCCGGCATCTCTAAATACGTTGGGTGCTGCGACCAAAATAAATATCCCGATAAGCAAAAGCGGCAAAAGAAAAGGTAGGTAACGCTTGTTTCGAGATAGGTCTATTGCCCGAACGATAGGCACCAAAGCAAGTTGAGCTGATTTTTGGTCGATGGCTGCTGCTACCAATTCCCGACTGGCCTCCGGAGCATCTTGTTGTCTAAGCTGGAGGATGTTCAACAATTTATCCTGCACTTCCGGGAAATGTTTTCCAATAATTATTGCAGCTTGTTCATGGCTAAGTGTTTTGCCCATGCGAAACATTTGGGCCAAGGGCTTAAGTATCCAAAAAACAAGGGCTCCACCCCCTACAACTACGAAGAGCGCAATGATGATCAGCTTTGCCCATACCGGCAAAAAAAGATAATACTCACTGATGCTCACTAGGAGAAAATAGGCCAGCAAGCAACTGAGCACAATAAGAGTACCACGAAGTACTTGATTGAGATAGTACTTTCGGATGAACGCATCCAGCCTTTGGAGCAGCCAAGAATAATGTTGCATTTGCTTGCTGCAATTTAGGGGTAAAGGCTGCCACAGATTCGTAAGAACAATATAATAATCTCAAAAAATTACGAAAGCGGTAGCAAACGACTTAAGAAGTAGCCCTAACCCCCCATGCAATGAATGGGCAAAAAAAAACCGACTTCGAACAAAAGTTCAAAGTCGGAGTATAAAAAAATAGCGCGAGGCTATTTTGCCGCTGCAAAATTCTTTGAAACTTCGTCCCAGTTCACCACATTCCAAATAGCGGAAAGGTAGTCTGGGCGCTTGTTCTGATACTTTAGGTAGTAGGCATGTTCCCACACGTCAATGCCGAAGATTGGCGTACCCTTTACTTCAGCTACATCCATGAGGGGATTGTCTTGGTTCGCTGTGGAGCAAACTTCCAATTTACCGGAAGCGTTGACAATAAGCCAAGCCCAGCCAGAACCAAAGCGTGTACCACCCGCAGTTTTCATTTGCTCCTGCATGGCTTCAGTAGATCCGAAAGCCTCGTTTATTGCTGCTTGCAGTTCTGCACTAGGCTGGCCGCCCTTAGGTGACAGTACTTTCCAGAACAGGGAGTGGTTGTAATGACCGCCACCATTATTGCGCACACCGGCAGGGTATTTGGAAATTTTTGCCATTAATTCGTCGAGCGACTTGCCTTCGCCCTCAGTGCCGGCAAGTGCTTTGTTTAGGTTATCAACATAGGCGTTGTGATGTTTGCCATGATGGATTTGCATGGTTTGCGCGTCGATATGAGGTTCTAGCGCGTCAAAAGCGTAGGGCAATTCGGGAAGTGTAAAGGCCATGATAAATTGAATTTGGTTTAGAAAAAAAAGATCGTATCAAGATAGGGTGCGAAGGTAGGACTTTGGACTAGGTTCGGGGAAAATAGGCCAATAAGGGTTTGCAAAGTGGAGATTAGTCGATGCGAAAACAAAGCTTCTATTTTAATTGTGCCAATTATCCCAAGAAAGGAAAATTACTGCGCTGACCACAGGAACGCACATAAGAAAAAGACTACTTAATTCACTACGAAGTTTTGTAGGAATGCAGCCTGACCAAAATCAACTGGATCGTTTAGAACTTATGGATATGCTTGGCCGTCGGGTTATCGCAAAAAAAGCTAGTGGCAAGACGGAGACTTTGGATATTAGTCCGCTCGTTACGGGCAATTATTTGCTCCGCATTTGTTTTAAAGACGGGCAGTACTTGACTAAGAAATTGGTTCGGGAGTAAATTATTTTTCAAAAAAAAAATCGGCCAATGTATGCTGATACTGCTCCGATATGCGTAGCTTGACGGCGAATACTTATCCAACCATCATTCATGAATTTATTTGCTAGGAAGCCTGTTGCGGATCTGCTGGCCGAGTCTGCCGAATCTGAGAAAGGGCTCAAACGCACCCTCACCGCCGGTACACTGGTTGCCTTGGGTATTGGTGCAATTATTGGTGCCGGACTATTTGTACAAACTGCGCGAGCAGCGGCGCAGAATGCGGGTCCCTCTGTGACTATTGCGTTTATTGTGGCGGCAATCGGCTGTGCGCTTGCCGGACTTTGTTATGCGGAGCTTTCGTCCTCCATTCCCATTTCGGGCAGTGCCTATTCTTATACCTATGCCACGATGGGGGAACTGATGGCTTGGATTATTGGCTGGGATCTGGTGTTGGAATATGCGGTGGGAGCAGCTACAGTGGGTATTGCGTGGGCAGAGTACCTCAATAATTTATTGACTCATGTACTCCATTGGCCGCCGATACCGTATGAATGGAGCCATTCGCCCTTTCAGTCTGCCGTGATAGATGGGGTGACCCACAGCGGCATTATCAATTTGCCTGCCCTTGCCATAGTGATAGCATTGTCCTTATTGTTGATTAAGGGGACACAGGAGTCTGCGCTCGTGAATAACATCATCGTCATTGCCAAGGTTTCTATTGTTGTACTCATCATCATCCTCGGCTGGCAATTTGTGAATCCGGCACATCATACGCCTTATATCCCTGCCAACACTACCTATGTAGATCCTGCCGGCGTGAGCCATCATTTTGGAGGTATTCTAGGCATTCTTGGTGCGGCTGGTACGGTATTCTTTGCCTTCATAGGCTTTGACGCGGTGAGTACGACAGCCCAGGAAACGAAGAACCCCAAGAAAGCGATGCCGATTGGCATATTGGGTTCGCTTGCGATTTGCACGGTGTTGTATGTCCTCTTTGCGCATGTCCTGACGGGGATTGCGGATGTCAGCTTCTACCGTACTAAGGGTGGCGAAGCTAGTGTTGCCGCAGCCATTCATGATTTTATGCCCGGATATCATTGGCTGGGAAGTTTGGTAACGGTGGCGATTCTTGCGGGTTTTTCCTCAGTAATTCTTGTGATGTTGTTGGGTCAGAGCCGTGTGTTTTATACCATGGCGCATGATGGTCTATTGCCAAAAATGTTTAGCGATGTACATCCAAAATATAAGACGCCCTACAAAGCCAATCTTTTCATCATGATATTGGTTGGGTTATTTGCCGCATTTGTTCCCGGAGATGTAGTTGGTGACATGACGAGTATTGGCACCTTGTTTGCCTTTATCCTGGTTTGTGGTGCGGTGATAATCCTCCGTAAGAAAGAGCCGGATATGAAACGGGAGTTTAAAGTACCCTTTGTTCCTTTGATTCCTATTTTGGGTATCTTGGTCTGTGCCTCTATGATCTACGGCTTGGGCTGGCTCAATTGGTTGCGCCTTGCCGGGTGGCTGGCAATAGGCTTTCTTGTATATTTTGGCTATAGTGTCCGGCATAGTGTCTTGAGAAATAAGAAAAATTAGGGTAATGGGCGAATGACATTAAGCCTCTAGTCGAGTAGCACAAATCCTTCCAAGCACAGTACCTTTGCACATCATTTAGCCCAGCTAAATAATTATTCAGAACATCATTTCAATCTTTAAAAAATAATCGTATGGCATACGACGTGATCGTCATCGGAAGCGGCCCTGGGGGCTATGTTGCAGCAATTCGTGCGGCACAATTGGGTTATAAAACCGCAGTAATTGAGAAAGAAAGTCTTGGGGGTATTTGCCTCAACTGGGGTTGTATCCCGACGAAAGCACTCATTAAGAGTGCCACCATCCTAGAGTACCTTGGACATGCGCAGGACTATGGGGTGAAAGTGGATGGCTTTTCTGCGGATTTTGATGCGATCATCAAACGAAGCCGTGGCGTAGCAGATAAAATGAGCAAAGGCATCCAGTTTTTGCTTAAAAAGAATAAGATCGACGTGATCATGGGTATGGGTAGGCTCAAGTCGAAAGGCGTAGTGGAAGTGACCGCTGCCGATGGAAAAACCAGCACCCAGGAAGCAAAACATATCATTATTGCAACCGGAGGTCGTTCTCGTGAATTGCCAAACTTGCCGATGGATGGTAAGAAAGTCGTGGGCTACCGCGAGGCGATGGTATTACCCAAACAACCTAAGAGCATGATTGTTGTTGGCTCCGGAGCTATTGGTGTTGAGTTTGCTTATGTGTATAATAGTATGGGAACAAAAGTGACCATTGTCGAATTCATGCCGCGAATCGTACCTGTTGAAGACGAAGACATTTCGAAAGAGTTAGAAAAAATCTACAAGAAGAAAGGCATCGCAGTGATGACCAATTCTTCTGTTGAGAAAGTGGAGCATACTGCAGATGGTGTCAAAGCCAGTGTAAAAATGCAGGATGGAAGCATGCAGACATTGGAAGCGGATGTCTTGCTGAGCGCGGTTGGCGTTGTGGCCAATGTGGAAAACATTGGGTTGGAAGCCTTGGGCATTAAGACAGAAAAAGGAAAAATCACTGTCGACAGCTACTACAAGACCAATGTTGCTGGTATCTATGCCATCGGCGATTGCACACCCGGCCAAGCATTGGCACACGTTGCAAGTAAGGAAGCGATCATTTGCGTTGAAGCGTTCGCTAATGCCGAAGGTAAATTCCACCATGTACCGCATACCTTAGACTATCAAAACGTGCCGGGTTGCACCTATTGCTCTCCTGAAATTGCCTCTGTTGGCTATACAGAAAAGCAAGCTAAGGAAGCCGGCTATGAATTGAAAGTGGGTAAATTCCCCTTCTCCGCATCCGGCAAGGCTAGTGCGGCAGGCGCACCAGACGGCTTTGTAAAAGTAATTTTTGACGCCAAGTATGGTGAATGGCTGGGCACACACATGATCGGCATGAACGTAACGGAAATGATTGCTGAGACTGTAGTTGGTCGCAAATTGGAAACTACCTACCAAGAAGTTTTAGATTCCATCCACCCACATCCTACGATGAGTGAAGCTGTGAAAGATGCGATAGAAGTAGCTTATGGAGAAGCTATTCACCTTTAAAATTTCAGGATGAATAATTGTATCCTCCGCACATTGATGTGCGGAGGATTTTTTTTGGATTTCTAGCGTCCTATTGAGTTGCTTAGTTGGTGGTAAAGTAGAATAGCACAACGAGATACTATGACGCACTGAGTTTAGGGCAGACAGGAAATTCCAGCGTAAAACAAGTGCCTTGTCCCGGAACTGTTGTATAGGAGATGGTGCCACCCCATTGTTCCATCATTTGTTTAGACATCGCTAGTCCGAGTCCGGTACCGGAACTTTTTGTAGTAAAATAGGGGGTGAATAATTTAGCTTGTGCTTCTGCTGAAATACCCTGACCATTATCCTCGATACTGATGCGCAAAAAATGTTCATCACTAACGACCCTCACTTTGATCAAACCCACCCGATCTTCCGGAATTGCCTGCTTGGCATTCTGCATCAAATTGGTGAGAATGCGCACCAACTGACTACGATCCGCCCAAACGTAGCGGGGAATGGTATCCGGTTGGTATTGAATCTGCAAATAGGCGGAGGTGTTATAGAGGTTAGTAATCTTTGGGAGCACTTCGCTCAGTGCAATTTTTTCCGGAGTGGTACTAATTCGTGCAAACTGCGAAAACTCTGAGGCGATGACGGACAAGTTATTGATTTGCTCCAGAAGGCTATCACAGACACGTAGTACCAATTCTTTTGTATCAGCCCGCCCACTATTCAATGCATTTTGCAGGTACTGAATATTTAGGCTCATTGGCGTTAAAGGATTCTTGATTTCGTGCGCTACTTGCTTGGCCATTTCCTTCCAAGCTCCTTCCCGCTCACTCCTAGCCAGTAGTGCTGCATTTGCTTCTACCTTTTTCACCATCTTGTTGTACTCGCGCACAAGCACTCCCACTTCATCATCATAAGGCCAATCCAGCATTTCATTCCCATGTAATGATACGCTACCAAACTGATCAATGATCACATCAAAAGCTCGGGTGATCCATCGGGAAATAAGAACAACAACAAGGCTAGACAGTAAGAAAATGAGTACATAGATATTGACGAGTGAAACGATCAAGCTGGATATTTGTTCATCCAACTCTCGCTCCGAGTTAAAGAGTGGAATATTGATGAAACCCGCCAGTTTCCCTCCTTTTGCCCAGATGGACGTGTAACAGGACATGAACTTTAGTTGCCCGATCTGTTCTTCTTGTACCCAATACCACTTTCCACTGGCTTGAAGGCCGCGATAGGCAGTCCAGGCAATTCTCGGCACAATGATTCCTTGGCTATAGATGGTAGGTTGTGATGAAAAAACAAGCGCGCCTGTAGGGGCATAGAGGTTGATGTCCACTTTTTGATGTGCCGCTAAAGCATTTATATAATAACTGAAGCGTTGCCGTTGAGCCAGGTCCGAGAGTTGAACAAATTCATTCGGTCTGCTTTCATCATTAAAGTATTCGTGCAAGCTAGTGGACACTGCCTGCATCATTGTCCGGCGCTGATCATTGGTCTTATTCTGATACTGATTTCTTAAAAACAAAACGGTGATAAAGCCAATAATTAAGAACGAAAACAAAACAATTCCTAACACACTCAATTGAACCCGTTTTCTTAAAGTCATCTGCTGTGCGCCATACTGATAAATGCGCCAGGCATTGCCCCGACTCAGAAAATAGTACAATCTTAATAGGCCGATAAGCAGGAAACGTATTAATAGCAAATAGGAAAACAGCGTCAGGAAAAAGGCATACCCTTGCTTTGTTTGCCATACTAATACCGTCCTATGGCTATCTGGTCGGTAGATCAAGGTGGTAGCGCGTTTCGTTTCTCTTGTACGAAACTCTATATCCGAGGTATCTAGGGGTATCTGAAATGGAAAGGGGAAATTATTGGATTGGGCAACCAATTTATTGTTTACGTAAAACGCATAGGAATAATCGGCGTTTTTCACCTGGCGATTGATGAATCTTGGTTGAAATAGCTCCGGCAAGACAGTTTCGGATACAATCTTTTTCTGCTCAAAGTCCAAAATAATACACCCAAGTTGACGACCATCTTTGTTCCTTACTGAAACAGCCCCTTTGTAAATATTATCATCCGACGCGGATTCAAAAAAGTAAAGTGCTGTTGACTGGCTGGTCGGCACCCCTTCCTCAATTGCCAACATACGGACTGGGTATGATGTCGTATCCGGATTGAGCAAGGCGTGCCCTAGTGAATCAAAGAAGGAAAGCTTGATATCATAGCCCGAAAAATCTCTGTTGAAGAAGGTACTCGCTAAGCGCTCTTCAGTTTGGGCTTTGGCAAGTTCTGTAGGTTGTTTCAGAAAATTAATAATTCCGGTATCATTAGCCAGCCGTCCTTCAATCTGACTAAAATAATACTCCAACACTTCATCCTGCCGAGTAGCGATATGCTCCGCAAACGACCGCTTGGCTACTTCCTCCCGCTGCTGCACGAATTGAAATAAGAGTAGGCAAAGTATCAAGCAATGCCCCGTGCTCCAAAGCACGTTTTTAGGCCGGAATATCCCTGAAGTCTTCAACTTAGGCAATAGCCCCTGCCCAAGGGCAAAAAACAACAACCAAACTAAGACTACAATCCCTAGTAGCATATTTTCGGAAGGCCTAAGGAGAAGCCAACCGACACACATTCCGGAAATGGCCGAAACAAGCCGCCACACCCTAGTACCATTAACCGCAAACGCCAATTTCCGAAAAATATTGGTAATGGTCAGAATAGCCGCAGTGACCATTGTAGCCAAAAACAAACCCGTGATTGTGGACAAATCCACGGATGAAAGGTGCCGTATATCGTATGGAATAATTGAATTGAGAATCAGGCTAGACAATAAGGATACATAATAGATGCCCGCCCATGCCAACAGTGCTGCTCCTACAATTACAATTGCCGTCTTGATCCATTTGGATTGCAGTTTTCCGAGCTGCTCCCAATCGAGATAGCGGATAATAAAAAAGCCAAGCCACAAAACGGCGATTGCATTGATTAATAAATCCCCGAGTGAAGGCAGCCAGGAACTTGTTGCAAATAGTCTTGGGGAAAACAAATCAGTATCGCCTAAATGGACCGGCAACCCCCGTTGGTACATCAAGCCCCGAACAACAACAATGAAGCCTACAAGCAGGCCAAGACCCAACAAGCCCTTCTTTCCTCCAGCTAGACGTCTTGCCATTTGGTGGATCCAAAGACAAAGGAATCCAAGGGCTAAAGCCCAAACCCAATTACTCCAATCATAGTGTAATATGATTACATCAGCAGCTTCTTGATTGGGAATATAGCCCACTACCCTATCGTCTGCATCTTTAATTGGCGCAGCACCTAAGGAATCATTCGGAATGATTCTAGTGTCCGGAGGAATCCTGTCTGAAGCAAGAAATCGATCTTTGAAATAATCATTTGAAAGGGAATAGCGAAATGCAATTGGGTATAGCACGCTTAACGCGACTTCGGAGGGCAATTGTAGCACTTTGGTGCTCTCCTGTATATAAACCCCATTGGACAGCACCACAAGATGGGCATTACTTTGAGTATCCAACTGTGGCAAAATGCTATTATTGCTCCAAGCAATTAAGCTATCCTTCTGGTAAGCGTACAGGTAGAATTTTCGGTCCGACAAAAAATCTGTTCCGGGCTGACGCACATCCAGCCATGCCTGCAATTTTTGCGGTTGCTGTAGGATTTCCTGAAACTCTTTTTGTTGTTGAACTAATCTTTGGGAAACGAGCTGAGCAAGCTCTTTTGCCGACAAGCGGCGGTCTTCCATCTTCTGTCCGAAGATGGCCAAGACCCACAGCAGCAAAGCGATTGCGGGCAAAATATGTACTAGCCATTTCTTTCTACTCATTTTCTTTCGGATTGCTTAGCGGCATTCCACATTTCATCCATTTCTTGTAAACTCATACCAAGCAAACTCTTCCCCTGAGCCTGAGCCTGAGCTTCTATTTGTTGAAATCGGCGGATAAACTTCTGATTCGTCTTTTCCAATGCTGCTTCCGGATCTACCCCTGCAAAACGTGCATAATTAATAAGTGCAAAAAATACATCGCCCATTTCCTCTTCAATATCCTGTTGGCTACCTTCTGCTACGGCTTCATACAACTCTGCCATCTCTTCATCCACCTTATCCTTTACTTGGTCAAGATGCTCCCATTCAAAACCTACGGTTTTGGTTTTCTCCTGAAGTCGCAGGGCTTTCACTACCGCAGGAAGCGATTGTGGGACACCCCCCAGAATGCTTTTCTTCCCTTCCTTCAATTTCAATTGTTCCCAGTTTCGTTTCACATCCTCATCGTTCTGCACCTTAGTATCGGCATAAATATGAGGGTGCCTTGCAACGAGTTTGTTACAAATAGCCTGAATAACATCCTCAAAGGAATAGTGGCCCTGCTCTTCGGCGAGCAGACTATAAAACACCAAATGAAGAAGTATGTCCCCGGTTTCTTCTTTCAATCCCGACCAGTCCTGCTTGTTGATAGCATCTGCCAGCTCGTAAGTCTCTTCAATAGTGAGTTGCCGAAGTGACTCTATTGTTTGCTTTTTATCCCAAGGACATTCCTTTCGTAACGTCTGCATGATATCCTGCAAACGCTGGATATTATTGTGATAGCCCATGAAGTAAAAGTAGCCGCTATTGTGCAGTCAGGGAAAAAACTGCATCAAGAATTCTGAGAAATTCTCCTACAAAAAATTATCGAGGCTCAATTATGATATCCAACCTAGAGCACATCCGGGATTAGACAACCGACAGCTTTCCTACTTCAACTAGTTTTACCGTGTATGCCCGCTTAAGCCCTTGATGCCACTTGCCTCGTAAATAGCAGGAGATATGCGATCACTAAGAGTAGTGTTGTCGTAGCTGACGCAATGATTTTTAAACTTAGTAAACCGATATTGTAGAAGCTCCAAAATTCGATACTGAAATAGACAAGATGATGCACCAGAATCAAGAAGCCGGCATAAGTGAGGAATGGGATCCAACCAAGTGTTTTCACACCTGGTGCTAGGTTAGGATATTCATTCAATGGGCGTGGGAGCAGTGCATTCAGTGTATTGGTTCTAAGATAAGCCAACAGTACGGTAGCTGCTGCATGCATACCGCCTGTGTTCATTAAGGCATCGACACTAATGCCGGTCACAAATCCGAGTACCAGCAGGAGCCAAACCGGAGTCTCAAAAGGCAATAGCAGGATGAAGAGTGGGTAGATATACGGCACGAAGACAGGAAACCCCATTGGTTCCGACCACCACCTCAGCGATATCTTGTTGAGCAAGACTTGAACCGCTAGCAACAAGAAGAAACGAATGATATTTCTTACCGGAATACTCATGATTTACTTCGTTCTCTTTTTTGGTTTGTTCTGCTCCAACTTATTTTCACTTTCCAATTGCTTTTGTTCTTCGCTGTAGGTATTCTCTACTACATAGACATACTGCATATTCCGGAAATTATTTGCGGGCTTTAGGTAGAGTAAGCGCTTCCCTGTCTTTTTCACAATAAATACTTTCTGAATGATACCAACAAGCACTTCGGGAGGGAAGAAGGAATAAGTGGTCGTCCACACGGAATCTCCGATCCGCATCGGGATTTGTGCCGGGACATCGGTCATGTAAAGTACATCAGGGCTTGGTCGAGTGCCTTCAATCTGCCATTTAGATATCCCAACCGTACCATCCTTAAGATGGACACTCACTTCTTGGAGCGAAGAAAGCAGGGACAATACGGTTGAAAAATGGGGCGACACATGGACTACCTTTCCAACTGCACCGGAGGAAGAAATCACCGCCATCCCTTTTCGGATACCTTCATCCGCGCCTCGGTTCAGGGTAATATAGTTGTCTTGTTGTGCCACAGAATTATTGATCACCTTGGCTGTCCTAAAAATATACCGAGCATAAGTCACCCGATGGGCAGAGTCCGGAAGGCCCTTTGGCAAACGCGTTATACTGTCCGAAAAATTGGCGGTAGCAAATTGAAGGTTGGCCAAGGCTTCATGCAGCTTTCTATTTTCTGCAAGCAAGCTATCATTCATCCGCCCGAGACCAAAATAATGGACAATTGCGTTTTGTCTTTTGTAGAAAAAGCCACTAACCGCATTCGAAGAATTGACCAGATCGTTTCCCTGGATAGTGCGAGTACGGCTGATTAAAATAGCGCACAGTACTTCCAAAACCACAAAAAAGATGAGGTTAGCAAACTGACTGATGAAACGAATAAAATTGCGCACCTATCCCTTCTCATATTTGTAGTTGAACGAGTCAAAGGATGCCTCGGGCAACTATTTAAGTATCTCTTCTCAATGATTATTTCATAAGGAATGGCATTCTAGAAATATTCTTCAACGCCATCCCTGTACCCCGTACCACTGCACGCAGTGGATCATCAGCGACCTGCACGGGCAGCTTAATCTTGCTGGAAATCCGCTTATCCAAGCCCCGCAACAATGCTCCACCTCCGGTAAGGTAAAGTCCGCGCCGATAAATATCAGCAGCAAGCTCAGGAGGCGTAGTTTCCAATGCCTTCAGGATAGCTTCTTCAACTTTGAAAATAGACTTATCCAATGCCTCGGCTACTTCCTGATAACTCACCATAATTTGTTTTGGGATACCGGTCACTAGGTCCCGGCCATTGACAGCAATATCATCTGGTGGATTATCCAATTCCTTCAAGGCCGAACCTACGTGAATTTTGATTTGCTCCGCCGTACGCTCACCAATCATGAGGCTATGGTAGCGGCGCATGGCTTCCATAATGTCCGAAGTAAATTCATCACCGGCAATCCGGATACTTTGATCACAGACGATACCGGCAAGAGCAATTACAGAAATACCGGTAGTACCACCACCAATATCAATAATCATATTTCCGGTCGGTTCTTCCACATCAATCCCAATACCCAAGGCGGCAGCCATGGGTTCATGGATCATAAATACTTCACGAGCACCTGAGGCATTACCACTATCGCGTACGGCACGTTTCTCCACCTCGGTGATTGATGAAGGAATACAAATCACCATCTTCCAGGAAGGTGGGAAAAGTGGCTTCTTAGGCAACACCAATTTGATCATCTCCCGAATCATCCCTTCCGCAGCATTAAAGTCCGCGATCACACCGTCTTTCAAAGGACGAATGGTCTTAAGATTTTCGTGCGTCTTTTCATGCATCATCATAGCTTTTTTACCTACAGCTACGATTTTATTTGTCGTGCGATCAATGGCAACGATACTCGGCTCATCTACTACTACTTGATCATTATGTATGATTAGGGTATTGGCCGTGCCAAGGTCCATCGCTATTTCCTGTGTCAGGAAGTTAAACAAGCCCATATTATTATTGAGAAGTCTGAATTTTTTTAAAGTTTCGCAAAGGTGCGTAAAATAAGGCGGATTGAGGCAAAGAAGTCGGTAGGTTTTAGCATTTCTACCCCTCAAGTATTTTCATCGGCACTCATTTACCCAGATTCTTCATTGCTTCCTAATTTTAGGCTCTAAAATATTCCCACTTGACTTTTACGGAGCTATACGAAGTATTCCTGGAAAACCCTCATATCCAAACAGATACCCGAAAATTACAAAAGGGGGATATCTATTTTGCCCTAAAAGGGCCAAGCTTCAATGGCAATGAGTTTGCAGAACAAGCTTTATCCCTTGGTGCTGCTTTTGCTATTGTGGATGAAGCTGAGTGGGTGAAAAATGATCGGTGCCTACTCGTGTCGAATGTATTGCAAACCCTGCAAGAATTGGCTCGGCACCATCGCAGGCAGTACCCCATTCCTTTTTTGGCCATCACCGGCTCCAATGGTAAAACCACTACAAAAGAGCTCGTCGTTTCGGTACTCAAAAAACACTTTCAAACCTATGCCACCAGTGGCAATTTGAACAATCATATCGGAGTGCCACTCACGATCCTGTCTATTAAAAACGATGTCCAATTTGCCGTAATAGAGATGGGCGCCAACCACCTCGGAGAGATTGCATCCTATTGTGCAATAGCGGAACCGAGCCATGGCCTGATCACCAACTGCGGCAAAGCACATATTGAAGGATTTGGGAGTGAAGCCGGTGTCCGGAAAGGTAAAGGAGAGTTATTTGACTATTTGCGCGCCAACTCCGGCTGCATATTCAGAAATATTGAATTGCCCTACTTAAAGGAAATGGCTATTGGTATTGAAGAGCAAATCACCTATGGGCCGGAAGAAGCGGATATCAATGGCAAAGCCGAGATGGATGGAATTTTCCTTAAGGTAAATATTGAGCATGATGGGCGAGTTGTTCCAATTAATACAAACCTCGTCGGTGCCTATAACTATCCCAATGTAATGGCTGCTGTAGCGGTAGGACTCAGTTTCGGCATTTCCATTGACAAGATAGCCGAGGGGATTTCATCTTATCATCCCGACAATAGCCGCTCCCAAGCAATCCGAAAAGGGAGCAATCAAATCATTCTGGATGCCTATAATGCCAACCCATCGAGCATGAAGTTGGCTATTGAATCTTTTGCTGCCGCACCTTTACCACACAAAATACTGTGGCTAGGCGCTATGAAGGAATTAGGAGTTGACACCGAGGAAGATCATGCCAACATCGTGAACCTTGTGGGGCAATATCCTTGGGAACTTGTCCTGTTTGTAGGTCCTGAATTTGAAAAGGTACACGGTAGCTACCTATGGTTTGCCAACTCGGAGGAAGCCAGCCACTATATTAAAACAGCTGCACCGAAAAATGCTTCAATCTTGATAAAAGGATCAAGAGGGAGTAAAATGGAGCTCCTGTTGCAGGCCTTACCGGAATAAGCTTAGCGCTTTTCTAGTGCTTTATCAATACGGGCAATCATAGTGCTCAGTTCATTATTCAAAAAATCTGAACCCGCTGCTTTTGTTGCTTCGGCAGCATAAAGCAACAGGCACATAGCTACAAAATCTTGATCGTCCTTGCCGGCATAGTGCTGGCGCAATTCCGCAATTTGCTCATCGGCTTTCTTTACAGAAAATCTTAGCGCCGCCTCCTCCGCAGGCTCCACCAATATGCGATAGCTCCGCCCGGCTAGCCAAACATTGATCGGGATGTGCTTCTTAGGTTCATTGGGCTCTACGGACTCCATATACGAGAATTGTTGCTATCGCCATAAAGCTAAGGAACAATCCCAAATTCCGGGGCTAAAAGCTGCTACCGGCAGCAAATCCGTTACAAGGTTGATGTACCATCGTTCGCCTCAGTATTTCTAGCTTTCTTATCTGCATTCCATGCCCGTTGCAATTGCTTGGTAGTAGGAGAACTCCCATCATGACTCCATCCCGGTGGCCGGAATAGATAGCCCAATTTATTGCGCCAGCCTATCCCTTTCTTTAAATCTTTTACAATTGCCTGCCACTCATGGGTAACAATTTTTACAGGATGATTAGGATGTTCCAGTGGCTTGGTAAGGCCAAAAACGGGCACTTCCTCCTCCAGCTCTTCTTGGAAAGTACCGAAAACCCTATCCCAAACAATCAAGACCATGCCCATGTTTTTGTCCAAATAGGGAACATTACTGGCATGATGTACCCGATGATGTGCGGGAGCAACAAAAATCAGCTCAAACCAGCGCGGGAGCCGCTTGATACTTTGTGTGTGCACCAGGATACCATAGGTCTGGGTAATGGCATACATGAACAGAATATCCATCGGACGAAAGCCCAACAACACGATGGGCACAAAATAGAGATAACGATAAAACGGCATCAACACAGACGAACGAAATCCCGTGCTCAGATTGAACTCCGGACTGGAATGGTGCGTCACGTGCACTGCCCAAAAAAGACGGACCCGATGATCTACAAAATGCTCCAACCAGAAGAACAAATCTTCCATTAGGAAAAGGAAAAGCCAATAAAAGACAGGACTAAGCGTATTGGCAAGAGCATATTGACTGAAAAATATCAATACTGCAAGTGCTACGCCACGGAGCAAAATATCTATGCCCGCATTAAGCAGGTTGAGGTAAAAATTGATGGCGGTTTGCCTCCAAGAATAGAACTTCCACCCGTAAAAATGACTCAGCAGAATTTCAATCGGGATGATGATTCCATAAATCGGAATTGAGACTAATAGCAGGATATGTTGGTAATAGCCATTCATGCTCCAAATAAAATTGTGTCAAGAAAGCGAGCCGGAGCAAAAGCTGGGAAATTGCCCGGAAAGTATGTACCGGCGGCGCTTCGCGCCGCCGGTAGATCAAATGGTCATAATATCTCGCTCCTTATCCTTGAGATGCGTCTCCGTAAGTGCAATATGCTTATCTGTTATTGCCTGCACTGCTGCCTCGGCATCCTTTGCCTCATCTTCGCTCAAGCCATCTTTTTGCAACTTCTTAATTTGCTCTATTGCCTCCCGACGGACGCTCCGAATAGACACCTTGGACTGCTCCCCTTCTACATTGACTCGTTTCACCAATTCCTTACGACGCTCTTCGGTAAGTGGCGGCAAGAATAAGCGAATAAAATTGCCATCATTCTGCGGGTTCAAGCCAATATTTGCCGCAATGATTGCCTTCTCAATTGGTCCAAGCATATTCTTTTCCCAAGGTTGCAAAGACAAGGTGCGTGCATCCGGTACTGTGATATTGGCAACCTGTGCCAAGGGGGTTGCTGAACCATAATAGTCCACAAAAATCCCATCCACAATCTGTGGTGTGGCTTTACCTGCCCTAATTTTAGAAAGCTCAGCTTCCAAATGGCTGATGGCTTTTTTCATTCCCTCAGTTGCTACCTGCATGACCTGCGTGCTGCCTTCACTCATAAACTTTTGATTTTTGGCTTTTTTGCCCCGCAAATGTAGGGGCTATAATGCTATTTGGCCAAAGCTGCTGCCTGAAAACAATACCCACCTTAACTTTGCACTCATGAATAATGAGGCTATAACTATTGTCGCCGAAAGCCCAGTAAAGCTTACTGCCGGAGCACTTGCCGAACTACGGCGACTCATGGACGAGCCGGGCTTTGACAAATCACAAAGTTTGCGCATTGGCGTTAAGGGTGGTGGTTGTAGTGGGATGAGTTATCTGCTGGGCTTTGACCATCAGGAAGCCGATGACTCCCTCTATAATATCGAAGGCATCCCCGTGGTGATGAAAGCCGCTCATGGCATCTATCTCGCCGGGATAGAAATTAATTTTGAGGGTGGCCTTAGCTCTCGTGGATTTACCTTTTCCAATCCCAATGCCAGCAGCACTTGTGGTTGTGGTAGCTCCTTTGCCGTTTAATCCACAATCCGACCAATGTTACGCTTGGCAATCATCAATGGTCCGAACTTGAACCTATTGGGCACCCGCGAAGTGGACATCTATGGCGCGGAATGTTTTGAATCATTTTTAGAAAAATTAAAAGCTCGTTTTCCACAAGTCATTCTGGATTATTTTCAGAGCAATGTTGAAGGTGAATTGATCAACAAACTTCAGTCATGCCGCAAAGAAATGGAGGGTGTTATCATAAACGCCGCCGGTTATAGCCACACGAGTATTGCCCTAGGTGATGCCATTGCTGCCATTTCAGTACCGGTCATAGAGGTTCATATTTCCAATGTATTGGCACGGGAAGATTACCGAAAAACTTCGTTCATAGCCTCCAAGTGTATAGGTAGTATTAGCGGGCTCGGCCTGGAGGGATATGCGTTGGCAGTGCAATATTTTCTTCAAAAACACTAAGCTCTGAAACCGCGTAAAAACTCGGCTACAGACATTCTCTTTTTGCCCTCAAGCTGTAATTCGTCTATTGCAATCCATGCATCTACTGTAGCAAACCGGAGGTAAGATTTTTCATCGGTCTCCATTGTCGCAGGTGCAGCCAGTCCAGGCGCAGAATCAATATGTGCCTTAAACACTTTTAATTGCTTGCCACGGAGATGTGTGTAGGCGGCAGGATACGGAGCCATCCCCCTGACAAAATTGAGCACCTGTTGTGCGGTTTGTTCCCAATTGATTTCCAAATCAGCCTTAAAAATCTTCGGTGCGTGATGCAAATGACCAAGCTCGGGCTGGGCCTGTGGGACGATGGATGCCGCAGAAAGGCCTTCAATTGTCTTTACCAATAAGTCGGCACCCCGTGCCATCAACCGGTCGTGAAGCGTACCGGCATTGTCCTCCGGCAGAATGGCAACACTATCCTGAAGCAAAATATTCCCGGTATCTATTTCGTGTTGCAAGCGGAAGGTTGTCACTCCAGTTTCAGACTCCCCGTTGATGATAGCCCAATTGATAGGAGCAGCTCCTCGATATTGCGGCAATAAAGAAGCATGAACATTGATGGTGCCAAGTGGCGGCATATTCCAAACTACTTCCGGCAACATTCTAAAAGCAACCACCACCTGAACATCTGCTTGAAATGATGCCAAAGCCTCCAAAAAATCCGGAGCCTTGAGCTTGCTTGGTTGTAGAACCGGAATACCTCGCTTGACCGCCCCTAGCTTCACGGCTGTCTCTTGTACTTTCAAGCCCCTACCAGCAGGCTTGTCCGGCGCTGTAACGACAGCAACTACATTAAGCCTTGCTGCTATCAAAGCCTCCAAAGAGGCTAACGCAAAATCCGGAGTACCAAAAAATACAATGCGCAACTCATGTGCAGATTTCATCCGGCAAAGATGATGAGCAACGCCGGGCTGAACAAACTCAGTATGTACTTCTGAAAATTTCCTAGCTTGTTGCCTAATGCCTACTTCAATACTTTTAAAGAACAAACCAAAATCATTAGATCACTAGATGAAGGATTAAACCAAAAGACATTAGCTGGGTCAAAGAGCAGAGTCATGAGCAAAGAACTAAGCGAATATCAAGACGACACGACATTGTTAGCAGCTTTCGCAGAAGAAGCAACAAGAGAACGTGCCTTTACCCTCCTTCTAAAACGATACAGCGAAAGACTCTATTGGCATATTCGGCGGATGGTAGTTAGCCATGATGATGCTGATGATGTACTTCAAAATGTGAGTGTAAAAATCTGGCGAGGATTAATCAATTTTCGGGAAGATGCCAGCCTTTATACCTGGATGTATCGTATCGCAACCAATGAAGCCATCAGCTTTATTGAGCTCAGAAAGAAGAGAGCAACACAAGCCTTAGATCAAAGTGAAAACAACCTGAGTAACCTACTGGTAGCAGAAAAAGGGTTTGATGAGCGAAAACTGGAATGGAAGCTGCAACAAGCCATTCATTCCCTACCCACCAAGCAACAACTTGTATTCAACCTTCGCTATTTTGATGAAATGCCCTATGAAGAAATGGCCAGTATCACGGCAACTTCGGTGGGTGCGCTCAAAGCTTCCTACCACCATGCTGTCAAAAAAATTGAGCAGTTTATTAAAGGAGAATATTAAACCTATCATCGAATAAAAAGTCCCAGAACTGTGAACAAGAATATTGAGATATTGCAGGAACTAGAAATGCTGGACAGCACACTTGGGTCACTACCGCGAACGCTCCCCTTTTGTGTTCCGGATAAGTATTTCGAAGGCCTATCAGATTCGCTGGCAGCAAAAACACTAAAGCAACTAAACCCGACAACGGTACTGCATCAAGGGATCAAAGCACCCTACGAAGTTCCTGAGGGCTATTTCCGACAGCTTCCGGAAAAGTTGGGGCACCTAAGCGCGTCAATTGGGCCATCGCCGGCTGCGGCATCTGAAGCAAGCATACCCGAAGGCTATTTTGAACAACTACCACAGCGACTATATCAATATGTACAGGAGCAGGAACAAAAAGCTCGGGCAACATTTACATGGGGAATTTTTAAAAAAATCCGGCTGGCCGCAGCAGCACTACTGATACTTTCATTGTCACTGGGAGGCTTCCATTACTGGCAACAATATAACTCTGCTGATGCCAGCGCAAACAGGCAACTATCTAAGGTAAATTCCGAAGAAATTGAAAATTATGTTGACCAACATTTGGATGAATTTGAAAATGACAATTTAGAATTCTTTACCACTACGCTACATCCAGACTACAATACGAAAATATCACAAATCGATGCCGCAAGCATCGAGGAGTACCTCAACAATACTGATAGGCCCGACACAAAATCCTTGAACTAGCCATGCAACTGAAACTCTTTTTAATAACCATCATCCTACTACCCTTTTTGCTTGTGCCAACCACACATGCTCAAGTACGTGGTGGAGAACGCATCCACGCGATTAAGGTAGGTTTCATCACCGATAGATTAAATCTTAGCTCCGAACAAGCCACACAATTTTGGCCGGTCTATAATCAATATGAAAACGATAAAACCGCAGCACGACGCGCTTTCCACCAAAAATACCAACAAGCCAAGACTACCGACAAACTGAACGATCCAGAGCAATTCATTGATGACAACTTGGACTATCAACAACAACTATTAGACCTAAATAAGTCTTATAAAGCCGCCTTCCTCAAAGTGATTTCAGCGCAACAACTAGCGCGTTTGTATGAAGCAGAACGCGACTTCAAGAAAATGCTGTTGCAACAATTACGAAATAGGCGGGGTGGCCATTAAACACCTATGATATTGTAATCAATGGGCAAGCAAAATATGGGTCAAAGCTGCATGGTAGGCGTTGTCACGTCATGGTAGAATAAAAAATTCCAATGCGCTCGCTTACCTTCCTCTGCCCACTGCTCCCGAAGTTGCATCGCTTTCCGACCATCAAAATCATACTTTGCCACGTATTTCATTTTGATTTGCTTCCATTGTGGCGCTTCGTCTCCGCCAAAAAAATGTGTTTGGGCTCCGTCTTCTATCAAGTAGGCAATATGCTGGGGGCAATGCGCTCCGGTATGCCTAAAACTTATCGCTTCGCTAATACGCCCTTCAGTCCCATCCAACCAAACTACTTGACCACTGCCAAAAATTGGCTCAATCTCTTCCGGAATATAGGAAGGCTTAGCGGTTGCCAAAGCAAAATCCGCTTCAGCTCGATAAATAAAATATTGAGCATTGGGCAAGGATGGTTTGTAGATCCCCTGCGCATCTCGATGCATTAGGCCACCGGCGTGGTCTTTATGAAGATGGCTCATCAATACTTTGGTCACCTCCTCGGGTGCAAATCCCGCGTTTCGAATATTGGTATGAAGTTGTAGGACTCCTTCCCGATCATTAAATCCCAGACCTGTATCCAACAAAAGTAGATCATCTTCTAACGCGACTAGGAAGGGCTGCACTTCCACCAAAAGTGAACCAATCGGTCGCTCCTGGAGTACGTCTTGTTCTAAGTTGAAGGGAACAAAAATCTTGTCACGACCAATCGTGAACACACCTTCGGAGAGCGGATAAACGGGCATTAAAACAATTTCAATACTGCTTCAAAATTAAGATGCAACGGAAGGCAAATGCAACAACCAATACACAAATCAGCCCTTAATTCGGTTGCGCTACAGGTCATTTGCTACTTATGCCAAGTTCAGCGGACGCCGACGGCATCATGGAAGGCTTGCTTTGAATGCAGCGTAGCCATCTTTATCCTCTGACACCTGAATATTGCCACCACTGCAGTTCAACCCTGCTGCTTCGTCTTCAATAGCCTTTACGCGATTATCCGGATTCGGGTGCGTGCTTAAAAACTGTGGTGGATTGACACTACCTAAGGATTGCATTTTTTGGAAAAATGCGGCGGCACCATCGCTTTTAAATTTCGTCGGGCAGAGGTAAATCACCGAATATTTATCCGCTTCGGTTTCATTGTCTCGGCTAAACTTTAGATTGACTAAACTTTCCGAAACCTGCACCAGTAGCCCGGGATCATTTCCTAAAAC
>JAFDYA010000083.1 GCA_018267675.1 Bacteroidota bacterium | reverse complement strand
TTTGATTTATGAAGAAACCGAAGCACTTTACAAGACAGCAACCATTTCACCACAATTAATGGAACTACGAAATCTGATTACTATCGGATACCTCATTGTGAAAAGTGCTGGATTCCGGAAAGAAAGCAGAGGCTTGCATTTCACTACCGATTACCCGAACAAAATGGAAAGAAAGCAGGATACAGTACTGTAGCCTTCAAGATAAAAAGTAGGCACTCAAGTTAGTTGTCATCATCTTCTACAACGCTGGGTACCCCTACAAATTTTCGGGTTTTAAGGTCGTAGGTATCGTCCTGGCTGAGTAGATGGACTACCAAATTTTCTACAGCAATCGGCGCGCCAATGGGGATGTCGGCAATGTTGTTGTAGTCGATATACTTGCCGTCAATTATCGTGACACAACCGGAACCAATTACACTGAATTTGTGTCCGTCATTAACGATCATTCCGGTGTCTTCTCCCAGGCCTATGCCTATTGCGCCAGGCTGTGCAGCTACTGCTTGTGCCAAACGATTAAAGCGCCCGCGTTTGTCAAAATGCGTGTCAATAATGACACCTTGTAACAAGCCTAAGCCGGTTGTGATTTTTATTTCTCCCTTCAGGTGGGCAGTTGCTGCAGAGCCTTCATAGATCATGGTATTGCTCATGGCCATGGCTCCAGCACTCGTCCCGGCAATTACAAAGTTTTCCTTCTCATAACGTTCCCGAAGGATTTCTAAAAAAGTAGTACCGCCAAAAATGCTGGACAAGCGAAGCTGATTGCCACCCGATAGCATCACACAATCACATCGGCGCAAACGCTCCAGGTACTCCGGATTGCCGGCGTCTTCCCGATTGCGAATGCGAATATGGCCAACATTGGCACAACCGAGTTTTTTAAATGCTTCCTGATAGTTGACCGCCACTTCATCAGGAATTTGAGAAGCTGTCGTCACTACTTCCACTACCGAGTCTTCCTTCTTCTGAGCCAACTCTATGATGTGATGGAGTATGCCGAGTTCAAAAAAATTGAGTCGATTCCGTTCAATGATTCCTTTCTCTAGGTCTGTACCCTTGTCTTCGGCGCCGCCAACGGCTATAAGGTACCCTTTAGGATGAGCCACTATTCTGATAATTTTATTGAAGCGGTGAAGTTAAATGTTTCAATTCTTTGCATTTTTCTTGTGTGGAAAAAATGCTCAAATCCTTGCCTACTACGCGATTCGTTGGGGAATAGTCCTTTCCTCCCAGGAGGGTAGCCATACTAAGCCCGGTCGTTTTCCTACTTCCAGGCGGCCAATTGTCCCCTCAAGTTGCAGCGCGCGTGCTCCCTCATGACAGGCCCAACGGAGCAGCGTTTCCCAGCTCAACTCAGGGAAAGCCTGCTTTAATGTTTGCAGCTCTGCAAATATGGATAGCTGATGATTGGAGGCAAGGCTGTCGGTGCCAATACAAATATTTTCAGTTTCAGAAGCCAGCATGGGTACGTTGGGAAGTGCCTGCTCAATATAGCGATTGGCATTTGGACAAAGGCACCAAAAGGCACTCCTGCAATGCTGTTTCGCAAATTGAATATCCGCACGCTCAGTGAAGGTGTTGTGCACAAAAATGATAGGATGTTCTTTGCTCAACCAGGGTAGATAGGTTTGTAGCGATGACTTGCCTGATGCTTGAAACGACGAATGGTCTATACCGAAGCCATTGAGAAGGTCTATCACCGCGCCGGAAGCTGAGTTGAAAAATTCATTTTCTGCAACACACTCCTGGTTGTGAATGGAAAGTAGGGCATCCGGCTGTGCCGCGTCGATCATCCGGAACAATTTCTCTGAGACGGAATAGGGGGCATGTGGCACCAGCGAAGAGGTTAGGGAGTGGGTTCTTACAGTTTGCTTTTGCAACGTTTTCCATATAGTTGCTCCTTGTTCAAAACGGCTGCCAGCCCCATGTTCCGTGAAGCCAATACATTCTACAAACGTGTGGAAGTGCATTTGGTCGCTTGCTCGGAGATCAAGTGTGTCTGTGGTATTGGCAATGTCACCAACAGCCACTATGCCCACTTGGTTCATCGCCCGAAGTGCTGCAAATCGGGCATCTTTTTTTTGGCTTTCATCGGCATGAGCGCGTATGCCAGTCACCGCCTGGAGAAAAGGAATTAGCCCGGTTTTCTCGGGGATTAGTCCACTCAGATGTGATAGTTCCAAGTGGCAATGTGCATTGACAAAGCCAGGACAGATTGTACCCTCAAGCCGTTCCACCTTCAGCCCAGATGTGTCTGCATGAAGCGCGGTTACTACGCCTGCTTCATCCAGTTCTACGCCGGTACCGGCAGGTAGAAATTTGCAGCCATCATGCACCTGTGCGGCACTATAGATTTTTGTGGACACAATGGTTCAGTTCAGAAAGGCAGGTTTCAGCTACTGCTTAGTTTTTGAAATGTTTTAGGTTGATGATTTCTTTATCTGTAAGATAGCGCCAATGGCCGCGGGAAACGTTTTTCTTAGTCAGGCCGGCATACATCACACGGTCAAGTTTCACGACGTCATACCCCAAAGATTCGAAGATGCGCCGGACGATTCGGTTGCGGCCACTGTGTATTTCAAGTCCGATTTCATTTTTCTTTTCGAGATAGGCTAGGCGATCCACCCGAGCCGGCCCATCATCAAGGACTACACCTGCTACAATCGCATCAAAGTCGCGTTTGGTTACATCTTTGTCCAGCGTGACTTGATAGATCTTTTTACTCTCAAATTTAGGATGGGAAAGCTTTTGCGCTAGGTCACCGTCATTGGTAAGGAGCAGGATACCGGTAGTATTTCTGTCCAAGCGACCAATTGGATAGAGCCTGTCGTCAGTAGCACCTTTTACTAGTTCCATTACGGTACGCCGCCCACGGTCGTCTTCCGTTGTCGTCAGGAAGTCTTTCGGCTTATTAAGGAGCACATAAACAAAGCTTTTCTGTGGGGTCAATTTTTGACCATCCATGCTCACCTTGTCGTTTTCCTGCACGCGGTAGCCGGGTTCGTTCAATACCATCCCATTTACCTGCACTTTTCCTTCTTTAATTAGTTTGGCGGCATCCCTCCGGCTACAAATCCCACTGTGGGCAACGTATTTGTTGAGTGTCATTGGCCCTTCATTCACCTGGGTTTCCCATTTGCCAGGTCTGTTTACATCGCTAAATTCTATGAATTCGGAGCCGTCAAATTCAGTTTTTTTCTCTGGAGGCTGAACTGCTCTTTTTGTTCCGAATTTGCTTGGTCGTTCGGGTTTGTCTGAGCTTTTATCGCGACTAAATTGCCGATTATTTTTGCCGGTAGCGGCTTGGGTACCGGCTTGTTCAGCCCGGGCTTTTCGCTCGGTATAGCCTATTTCTGTTTTTTTCGCCTTCCCAACTTTTTCAGGAGTTACCGGTATCTTTTTTCGTTCACCACTGCGTTCCTTTAAGGTTTTATTTTTTTCCTGTTCCGGTTTAGCGCCTTTGGAAGGAGGGTTGTTTCTGGTGCCAGCATTCCCTTTTCGAAAGCCAGTGTAGCTGTCTTCATCCGGGAATTTTCGTTTTGCTTTGCTGCCCTTGGAGCTAGTTGCAGCAGATTTTTGTGCTCCGTTGTCGTCTTCAGTACGACGCCCCCTTGGGCTTGCGGCAGGCTTGCCTTTCGGCATATTATAATGCGTTTCTGATTTTTTTCTGGCTCCTGGTTTTGGCATAGACTAAATCGGTGTACTGATAGCAGCACACCATCGGCAAAGCTACACTATGTTAGGGAGCAGGGAGGCCTTATTCCTTTACCACGTATTCTCTTTTGTTGTTTCCTCCCAATCGGGCATTTTCAATGATCGGGCGTGCAGCGGCAAATCGTTCTTCCATTTCAACCAAAATGGGCATCATATCTGCATAGGATGCATCTTCTTTGGCGAGTTGCTCCATCTGGCTTAGATCCTCGTACATCTTGTGGATGCGCACAATAGAAACACTACTCTTTAGTTGGTGTGCTTGATGTTGGATAGCTACTTTTTCTTTTTCTCCGCGGATAAGTTGCCCCAGATTTTTAAGGCCATCTGGCATCGTACCAAGGAATAGATTGATCACTTCGGCCAGGTAAGCCTGGTCATTGCCGGCTAAGTCATACAGGTAGCTGAGATCAACTAGGGTTTGTTCTTGCATATTATCGGATTTTTTGGGGGTGTATATAGCGGGCTCTCGGGTGTATTTAATAATTTCTTGATAAAGGTCGTTCGGCTCAAATGGTTTAGAAATATAGCCATTCATGCCGCATTTAAAGCATTTTTCGGCTTCTCCTTTTAAAGCATCTGCGGTCATCGCAATAATCGGAATATTGCTTCGTAAGTCGTTTCGGATAATTTTGGTGGTGGTATAGCCGTCTAGCTCCGGCATTTGCAAGTCCATCAATATGGCATCAAAAGTGTCCTCGGCCAACATTTTCAAGGCAATATTCCCATTTGCAACAGCAGTAGTCTGAGCTCCTTGCCGATTTAAAAGATGGAGTACTACTTTTTGATTGACTAGGTTGTCTTCAGCAATGAGCAACTTAATTCCTGCTAAAAGTTGATCAGTTTTCTCGCTTGTAGGATGGGCGCTTTGGCGTTCCTTGGAGCTGGGTTGTTGGGTGTTGTACGGGATCTCAATGCTGAAGGTGGCCCCTTCACCAACATTGCTTTTTAAAGCCACTTTGCCATTTTGGAGCTCCGTCAATTGCTTCACGATGGTTAGTCCAAGGCCGGAGCCGCCATATTTTCGGGATGTTTGTGCACTATTTTGGGTGAAACTCTCAAAAATTAATTGCTGTTTGGATTTTGCAATACCGATACCGGTGTCGGCTACAGATACTTGGAGCAGAAATAAATTGGGTTCCAAGTAGTGGCCACCCATAGTAATCGTTACCCCGCCTTGTGAGGTGAATTTTATGGCATTGCCCACAAGGTTGATGATTATTTGTTGAAGCCTTAGCGGGTCGCCCTCTAGCGTCTGTGGCACCTGTTCCGCTACGTTTATAGTTAAGGCAAGCATCTTTTCATCTGCCTTGAAACGAAGTGGAATAATTGTTTTTTTGAGTAGTATTTCCGGTTGGAAGAAGACTTTCTCCAGATGGAACTTTCCGGATCGGATTTTTGAAAAATCCAGAACATCATTGATAATTGCTAAAAGGTGCCGGGCAGATTCGAGGATGGTTTGTGTATAGGCTCGTTGTTCTTCCGATTGGTCTGCAGTGAGCAGCAATTGACTCATACCCATGATACCATTGAGCGGTGTCCGGATTTCATGACTCATATTGGCCAAGAACGTTTCCTGGGCAATACGTGCCTGGTCCGCAGCGCGGGTGGCGTTGAGCAGATTGATTTCATTTTCCTTTCGCTCCGTAATATCAGTTGCAAGTCCGCAAATATTTTGAACCATACCCGCCGTATTGAGAAGCGGAAATTTTACTACCCAGAATATTTGTTTCTTGCCATTTCGTACAACTACATCTTCGTAGGTTACGAGACTTTTATGAATAATTACTTGCTCATTGGCATATTTGAAGTTTTGGCTGCTTTTTTCAGGAAATAGATCGGCATCCCGTTGTTCCAATAGCTCCTCCGGTGTCTTGTCGAATATTTCGCATAGCTTCTTATTGACTACCAGATATCGCCCTTCCAAATCTTTAATATAGACAGCCGAGGGGATATTGTCGATGATATCCTGAGTGAGGCGATGTTGCAGGAGTCGTTGTTGGGCAATTGTTTTCAGTTTTTCCTCTGCTGTTTTTTCTATATCATTATTCCAAAGAATAACGTGCCAGGATACTATTTGGCCATTTTCATTCCGCATGGGGAAGAAACGATAGGATACCCAACGCGAGCTACCATCCGGCATTTTAATCTTTGTATCCTGCCGTTGTTTGAATGGGTTGTTTGGCGTGTTCCAGACTTCCGGGTTGGGTAGGAGAAGGGTAGAAGGCCGGCCTTCATAATGCGCTCTTGGGATACCGATCAATTGTTCGACGTTTTTGCTCACATATTGCACCAGGCCATCAAGGCCAACCACAGCGGCCACATAGCCGGAGTCTTCCAGCAGATTTGCATATCTGGAAATGTCAAAGTTTAGCGCAGAGTTGGTTTGCTGAAGCAATTTTTTAAAGGCTAACCGCTGTAAATAGAAAGCAACACAAAGAAGCAAAACAAGCACAAGGAGTACCATCACGATTGGCTCTTGCAAGTACTCAGTAAACGGGAGTGTTGCCAGCAAGGCATTGCACTGTAGCCTTCTGGGGGCGCTTGTTTTTTTAATTATCCCTGTAGCAGTTAGTGCGCCATTATCTGTTGGCTTATTAATATTGACTAGCCCTTGCACTTTGCGGGTTTGAATACCTAGATGCTCCAAACTTGAACATACGATAGCACCAGATACTCGCATTTTTTTTGAAGGATTAATAGGGTTCAACTCACAACAAACTATCCTTGGCAGTATAGGAAAATATCCGCCTGGTCCACTGTAAAAGGACTTAGCGTTGGCTGCTCGCCAAGCCCGAATTCCTTGCCGCAATAAGTTAAAATCGTGAAACATGCCTGGGTGCCGCAATCTTTTTACAAATGAACATGACCTTACAACAAAGATAGCTTTCTAGCTTATTTTAAATCAAGCTTTTGATAGGAAATGTTATAGAATTCTATCCGGTCGAAGCGGTAAATAAGCTTAGGCAATATCTGGAATTTTCTAAGAATGCGCCATCTTATTTCCTGTAGATTTTTATTGTTCTTGTAATTTGTACTTGATTTTTTATATCTTGTTCCAAATCACTAAAACACCAATTGTAGTTATGGAATCAAACAATCACATCGTACTCGTCACCGGCGCTACAGGTGGCTTGGGCACAGCAATGTGCACGAAATTATTTGCTGATGGTTACCGTGTTGCTGCCAATTATAGAAATAAAGAGAAAGCAGATGCTTGGCAAAAGAAGATGAAAGATGATGGCGTAGAGGTGCACATCTTTGACGGCGATGTCACGAACTATGAAAGTGTCGGGAAAATGATTGCTGAAATTGAAGCTACTCTTGGCCCCGTGGATATCCTCGTAAATAATGCAGGGATCACCCGCGATGGGCGCTTCTCTAAAATGTCGCTGGAAGATTGGAACGCTGTTATTTCCACCAACCTTGATTCCGTGTTCAATTGCAGCCGCCATGTGATCAATGGCATGATAGACCGTAAGTTTGGTCGCATCATTAATATATCGTCCGTCAATGGTCAACGCGGACAGTTCGGTCAAGCCAACTACTCCGCCGCCAAAGCCGGTATGCACGGCTTTACCAAAACACTCGCAATGGAAGTCGCTAAATATGGCGTCACCGTCAATACTATCTCCCCGGGATACATTGGCACGGATATGGTGATGGCCGTAGAGCAAAAATACCGCGATGCTATCGTAGCCCAAATTCCTGTAGGTCGCCTCGGTGGCACCCACGAAGTTGCCCACTTGGTCAGCTTCCTCGCTAGCGACGAAGCCAGCTTCATCACCGGTGCCAACTATAGCATCAACGGTGGACAACACGTGTACTGACAGAAAATATTTAAAAGCCCAAAGCCGCATCCACAGCAGGTTGCGGCTTTTTATTACCCTAGATCTTGCGGCAAATACGTTTCAGCAAGGTCTTAAAATTTTGATTGCAGAAACCAAGACTTCAGTTTTACAGCAAAAGTGCTCTTCTCAATAAACCCCCAGATTTCTCCCTACTGCTTCAACACCTTAAACGTCTTTTTGAACCCATCTTGCGTGGTGATGACGAACTGATACAGCCCGTTGGGTAGGGTGCTAATGGCGATGGTATTGCTCCCGGCATTCAGCATAGTTTGGCTGAGCATTCGTCCGGTGATGTCGGCAAGGTCCAGTCGGCAATTGGCAGGAGTATGTAGGATATTGATTTGGTCGGAGCTTGGATTTGGGTAGAGTTCAATCTGAGCTAGGGATTGCCAAGAAGCAGGAGCTACTTGGGTAGCAACATAGGAGGCTGAACTGCCAGAACACGCGCCCAGACTTACTTTCACGCTATAGTTGCCCTTGCTGCTTGCTGTATAGTGTTGCTTGGTGGCCCCGGGAATCGGATTTCCATTCAGATACCATTGATAGCTATCAAAGACACCGGTGCTGAGCACACTACCACTTTGGCTAACGATCGGCTTCGGGTAGGGATTGATGATGATGGCCTGTGTGTCGGAGATGAGTGCCGGTAGTGTAGCCCGTACCCTTATTTTATATTTTTTCCCAAATACGCCGCTGGGTAAGGTGCAATGTAGGGTACCCCCTACTCGGGAACCGTTGAAGCCCAAAGGTGTGGGCAGGGAGAAGCTGCCGCTAGAGTCGGATAGCTCGGCAATAAATAGATTCCCGGCACGCTGGGTGCCGAACTGCGTGATATGATACCCGACCGAGAATGTATCGTTGATACAATAGGATTGGACCCCATAAAGATGCAGGGCACTGAGCGAATCAACTATTTTGAGCAGGAAGGCATCATATTTACCATCCAGCGTTTTTTGTAGTGCAGAATCAGTAGCAATATTTTTAGGCGCATTGGTGAAGCCGGCCACATAGATTTGCCCCGGGCCATTTTCCACAAGCCCTGCGGCAAAGCTCAAAGACGTATCCCCAAAGTAGCTAGCCCAGAGCCGATGCCTTCCTGCGGTATCGAAGCAGGCGATGACGGCATTAAAAGTACCATGAAGGGTATCCTGATAGCTGCCCGGGCTGGCCATTGCATCCATGCTTTGTGAGTTGCCTGCCAGCCAAAGCTTGTTTTGGATGTATTTTATGCGCCACTTGGGGTAGGGGTGTGAAATAGGAACAACTTCCGAGGCCCAGGGAGAAGAGATTGAATAGCAATCAAAATCACTTCCGCCATAATAGCTGCACCAAATCCGCTGGCCGTTTTTATCAAATTTGACTAAGACCAAATCACTTCGGCCTGCTATACCTGATTGGTAGGCCAAGGGAGTGGCTAGGGTGGTAGCTGTTGACCCTGGTAACCGACCAGCGATCCCAAGCAAATAGATATTGTTCAGTGTATCGGTGCAGAGTGCTTCGCCTGTTTCTTCGTATAGTTCAGAACCAAAATAGCTACCCCAGATTCGGGTACCATTCGGGCTGAACTTGACAACGAATGCATCAAATTGGCCGCCCATAACGAAGGAACTCATGGAGTCTTGATAAACACCTGAAGTAGCAATATTGTTTAGGCTGGTGGTATAGCCGGTCAATATTAAATTGCCGGCATGATCCATTGTAGCAGCATACACTTCGTCAAACCCTGTCCCGCCAAAATAGCTTCCGTAAATCCGATTGCCGCTACTGTCAAACTTGGCAAAGAAACCATCTCCACTATAGACGGCAGTATAGCTGGCTTTAAAGCTTCCGGGCGTAGCGATATTATTGTTGCTAGCAGTTGATCCAGCAATATAGAAATTGCCTTGATTGTCAACCGTTACGGTATTGATGGCATCGTTTTCATTGCCGCCATAGTAGCTGCTATAGACCAAAGCCCCCGCTTTGTCAAAACGGGCAAAAAACCCGTCTCCAAATCCCGATTTTACTGTTTGAAAAGAATTACTAGTTGCAAAATTGCTGGTACTTCCGGTATTTCCGACTATATAAATATGCCGAAAAGTGTCAATCGCTATATCGCTTGCCCTATCACTAGCAGATCCGCCAAGATAGGTACACCACAAGGCTTGCCCCCTTGGGGAAAATTTAGCCAGGTAGGCATCGTTTACGCCTCCTCCATAGCTAGTTTGATATGCAGCAAAACTTGCAAGATTTGCAGTACTCGATGTGCTCCCCACGATATAAAGATTCCCTACGTCATCTACAGCAATATTTTCAGCACCGTCATCTTTATTGCCACCAAAATAAGTAGCCCAAATTACCTGCGGATCGATTACCAAAGGCTCTGCTACGGGATTGTTTGTCTTAAAACGAAGGATATTGTCCTGTCCCAAAAGAAATGAACAAGGGGCAGTGTTCTTTGATTGCAGCCCATAGCTATAAGGAGCCGCTTCCCGTATTTGGCCCAATGCGGTTTTAATCACCAAACTGCCATCGTCTTGTAGGGCAAACGTTCCCCCCTCCGAGCATTGTAGTTGGATGTCTTGAGCATTGGCGCCGAGCCGCAAGACAAAATCGTATTTTATGCTTTGCGGGTTGGCCGGATTGGTATAGAGCACCCAGTCTATATTGGGGTAGATATCATGGTAGGTGATTTGTTCATAGCCGTGGAGCTTCGTTATACCCTTTTCCCCACAGCCGCTCAGGTATAGGTTTTGGTAAAAATCTTGTTGGCGTTCATGAGTAATCCGCGCCTGAGGATTAGCATGGAGCAAGCGGAGCTCCACACCTAAGCAGGTGTATTGGGTGCTTGTAGTATCAAAAGGAGTAGCCTTCCGGTTGGGAGTGCTTAGCTCCCGGATAAAAGTGTAATGGATGGCATTTTTAGTCAATGAAATGTTGAGTCCGGAGCCTGAAAATTGGTAGAGCACCTGTGGGAGTGCTTGATAGCGGGCATCATGAACCTGTCCTTTGTTGGGTACAAAAGCTGGATGTCCTTGGCTGAGCTGCGGAGCATCCGGTGCAGCTAGTGTCTGGCAACAACAAAATATTAAGCCAAGCAGGAGAGTATAATATTTAGGCATGGTATGTAACACTAAATCAGGACTGGAGCTAGTAAAATTAACTGAAGGAAATCGCGCATTTGGCAGCAAAAGCAAAATTTTATGCACCCAAGTAATGTTTAAGCAGGGAACAAGCAATCCTAACGAATAAAATTACATTTGCAGCCTGGATGAAGCGAAGCCTCGTCTTAACGGCTAAAAACAGAAGGCGCATTACTACTTGATGAAAGATACAAATCGACT
>JAFDYA010000082.1 GCA_018267675.1 Bacteroidota bacterium | reverse complement strand
TTTTGCGCCAACGCCTAATGGCTAGAGGTACAGAAAGTCCACAAGGTTTGGAAGAGCGCATTGCCAAAGCAGAGTTGGAACTACTTGATGCCGACGAATTTGATCGGATTATCGTGAATGACAATCTAGAAATTGCTACGCAAGATTTGCTCCGTACCTGCACTCGTTTTATCCATCCCGAAGGAGAAACAATCGCTTAATCTTTCATTTGAGCTACTAATTCTTTATTTTCGTAAAAAATCAGACTGAACCTACCATAGGTATCTTCAATGGACATTGACATATCCCATCTTCTACTTTACATCTTGGCCTGTATCCTGATGATCGGTTTTTTTGCCGGTACAGAAATAGCCTTTATCTCCGCAAACAAACTCAACCTTGAACTCAAGAAAAAACAAGGTAATCTCTCGGGGCGCATTCTAGCGCGTTTTACCAAGACTCCCGAAGAGTTTATAGGCACCAGCCTCATCGGGGTCAATATCGTACTTGTCATCTATGGTCTGCTCATGACCAGCCTCAACGAACACTGGATGAATCCATTGTTTCAACGATTTGCCTTGCCGGTTCATGTAAGCACGTTCCTGACGCTGATTCTTGACACTATCATTGCTACAATTATCATTCTGATTTTTGCTGAGTTCTTACCAAAAGCCATTTTCCGATCCAAAGCGGAACAAGTACTAACCATACTTGCGGTACCGGCTCTAGTAATGTATTACCTACTTTATCCACTGGCCAAACTATTTGTATCGCTTTCGGAGTTCATTCTCAAATACCTCTTCAACGTAAGAATTAAAGAAAGTAATGTGGTGTTCAACCGGGTCGATCTGGAGCATTTTGTAAAACAAAGCCAGCATAGCTCGGGTGTAGAAAGCGAAAACACAAATGACATGAATACAGAGCTATTTGAAAATGCCCTGTATCTCGTGAATGTCAAAATCAGAAAGTGTATGGTGCCAAGAAATGAAATAGTGGCACTAGATGTAAGCACCTCCATTGAAAAAGTGCGGGAGCTATTTATTGAAAGTAAACTTTCTAAAATCATTGTTTATGAAGGCTCCATAGACAATATTCTTGGCTATCTCCACCATCTGGATCTCAACCGCCGGCCAAAGACAGCACGCGAAGTAATTCATAATATTGCTGCAGTGCCGGAAGCCATGAGCGCCGTGGACTTGATGAACCGGTTTACTAAAGAGCGCAAAAGCATCGCCTGGGTTGTAGATGAATTCGGAGGCACTGCCGGCATAGTGACTATGGAAGATGTGCTCGAAGAAATCTTTGGCGAAATCAATGATGAGTATGACGTGGAAGAGTATGTAGAGAAACAAATCGCCACTAACGAATTCATCTTCTCTGGAAGGCTAGAACTGGAGCACCTCAACGAAAAATATGACTTCGACTTCCCGACAGATGAAGCCGAAACCCTCTCCGGGTATATCATTGCCAAACACGAAACGATCCCCACCAACAAAGACAGAATTATTATCGGCAACTATG
This sequence comes from Bacteroidota bacterium, assembly GCA_018267675.1. Lineage (GTDB taxonomy): Bacteria > Bacteroidota > Bacteroidia > Chitinophagales > Chitinophagaceae > UBA1952. The sequence goes on along the minus strand of JAFDYA010000082.1, from coordinate 18,592 downwards.
AATTCGACATTCTACTCATGAGCGATACCCGCATAGAAACCGTAAAGATGAAGTTATTGGGAAAATAGCCGAATAGAATACCGAACTTTAAACACGCAATTTAAAAACAACTACTCATGGTTCGTCGCCCGTTTAATCTAAAAACTTGGATTGAAGAAAATCGCCACTTACTAAAGCCTCCGGTAGGTAATGCTGAAGTTTATAAAAATGCCGGAGACTTCATCGTAATGATTGTAGGTGGCCCTAACAGTAGAAAGGACTTTCACTACAATGAAACCGAAGAACTATTCTACCAACTAGAAGGCGATATCGTTGTTCGGATCCAAGAAGACGACAAAATCGTAGATATTGAAATCAAAGAAGGGGACATGTTCCTGCTTCCGGCACGTACACCACACTCGCCACAACGAAAAGCCAATACTGTCGGCCTAGTCATTGAGAAAGTGCGGCTCGGCACCGAAATAGACGGCTTCATGTGGTTTTGTGAACAGTGTGACCATAAACTCTACGAAGAATTTGCAAAGGTGACGGATATCGTCGCACAACTTCCACCAATCATGAATCGCTTCTACACGAGCGAAGAAAACCGAACTTGCAAAAAATGTGGCGCTATCATGCAAGCCCCAACACCGGTAAAAGCGTAACTACTATTCTTTTTCCAAGCCCCACACCTTATTTTTGCAGGCCTTAGCCAATCCTTATTTCAACAACTTTATGTCAGAACACGGTAACCACCATAACGCGGAAACTGAAGACCGCAAAAAATCAAAAAGTTCATTCAGCTCTTCCTTTTGGTTTGTCATCATTCTAGCCGGCTTATTCATCGCTTCACTCAACTTTATTAAAGTGATGAGCCATGGCGAAGAAGCACATGCCACAGCAACACACACTGAAGCTACTGAGGCACATGAACCCGCCGCCAGCCACGAAGCTACTCCTGCTGCTTCAACGGACACCGCCCATCATGAAGCGGCTCCGGCAACACACTAGTCCTGCGTACTCCTGCTCATGAACACTTCGTCCCGCATTGCCATCACCGGTGCTGCCGGTTTCATCGCGTCCTATCTTGTGGGAGCACTCAACCGTTTGGGGTTTCAACAACTCATTTTGGTGGATAATTTCCATGTCCCCTCAAAAGCAGGAAATCTTCAGGACAAGCAATATGCACAACAAATAGACAGAGAAGAATTCATTACCTGGGCCAAAGAAAACCCGGGCAAGATAGATTACTGCTTTCACCTCGGCGCACGAACCGATACCACCGAAATGGACTACGAAGTGCACCGAAAATGGAATGTTGCCTATAGCCAAGCAATCTGGGAATTATGCACGGAGCAGAATATCCCACTTGTTTATGCTTCTTCAGCCGCAACCTACGGAAATGGCGAATTAGGCTACAGTGATCAACTGGAAAACATCCAAGCACTGCATCCACTAAATCCCTATGGACAGTCCAAACTCGACTTCGATATTTGGGCAATGCAGCAGCCCAAACAACCACCGTTTTGGGCCGGAGTTAAATTCTTCAACGTCTATGGCCCGAACGAATACCACAAAGGCCGCATGGCCTCGGTAATCCTTCATGCTTTCCGGCAGATCAAGGAAACAGGTGGCATGAAACTATTTCGCTCCCACAACCCCAACTATACCGATGGTGGCCAAATGCGCGACTTCGTTTATGTACAAGACGTGGTGAACATTTGCCTCTGGCTCATGAATGCCCAGCCTCAACCAGGCCTCTACAATGCCGGCAGTGGCCAAGCCCGTAGCTTTTTGGATTTGGCAAAGGCCATATTTGCCGCACTTTCCCTACCGGAAAATATCAGCTTCGTCGATACACCAATCGATATCCGTGACAAATATCAATACTTCACGGAGGCCGATATGAACAAGGCCATGCACGCAGGATATGCTCTTCCAAGCACCAAATTGGAAGCGGGTGTGCAGGATTATATCCAAAACTACCTCCTTCCAAACAAGTATTTCTAGTCGGAATCCGAGCTAGCTGGCATCAGCCCACAAAAAAAGCTTGCCGTTTTGGCAAGCTTCTGAAAAGGTTCACTTCGTATTTTAGACTTAGATAACTTTTACGTTCACGGCGTTGAGGCCCTTCTTGCCTTGTTGCACTTCGTATGATACTTTGTCATTCTCATGGATCTCGTCAATCAATCCACTTACATGAACAAAGACATCGGCTGAGCCATCGGCAGGCTTAATAAAACCAAAACCTTTGGTCTCATTGAAAAACTTTACTGTTCCTTCTTGCATTGCAATAAAAAATAAAAAAAATGAATGGCAAAGTTAGGGGTATAAATATCCGCGGAGTCAAATAATTTTTTAGTCGGAAAAATTGAGCCTATCCAAAAATTCTCAAACAAAAAAATAAGCAAGAATATCCCCTGCTTCCGACAAAAAATCACATTTTTTAAGGATTGAACTACCCTACACCTTGTGATAATTTTGCCGGTAATCAATATTCTTGAATATGACTTACCCGCTTCCCAATTCAAGTATAGCCGAGCGCTCTTGCATCAGCGGCACGATCAGCCTTCAGCAGCGTCCAATCCATTTTGACAACTATGAAAATCCGGACAGCACCACCAGCCCCATCCTCCTTCTTGGCGGTGTATTACAAAACAAAGACTCTTGGGACGCCTATATACAAGACATAAAGGATCATACCCCTATCATAACAATAGACCTACCCGGTATTGGCCAGGCTGGCGTGTTGGAAGCCACTGTAGGCTTTGATTTTCTGGCGGACTGCATCTTTGAATTACTCGAATATCTCCACATTCCTAAAGTCAATATCTTCTCCACCAGCTATTCTTCAGTGATTGCTTATGAATTCTCAAAACGCTACACCGAGCACGTAGATCATCTAGTAATTTCTTCATCAATGGCAGCGCTACAGGACAAGCAACGTACTATTATGAAAGCATGCATTACCGCCCTGGAACAAAATAATCTCGACTTATTTCATGAAATATTTGTTGCCGGAGTTTGTACCCAAGACAATGAAATTGCCAACTACGACCTTTCGAGAAAAGTGATCAAAAAACTTATTAGCCTCCTCTCCCCACAAGATATCCGGCAATTCATAGCAAACACCCATAGAATCTTACAATACACCCCACCTGAAAGCACAAAAGAAAAAATCGCATTGGAGCCACTCATCTTCACGGGAACTCAGGACCAATTTACGCCACCACAACAGTGTCAGGACATTGGTAAATTCTACACTCATTCCTTTTTTGGCACCATCACCATGCACGACCACCTTTTTCACATCGGCAATCGGAGGTTTATCATTCAAAATATCCTCCCATTCTTCATCCACGGCAGCTTGCCGGAATTTGTCACTGTGCACTAAAGGGCCCCTAAGATCATAACAGCAGTACCCTTCAAAAGACTTTCGTCGTTCGAATCATTTTGGGCGCCATTTCCCCCCCTCACTCGCTGAGGGGGCTACACCCGCCAGGAGCAGAGCCTCCGCAGCCAACCCATACCCATGGCGGGGGTATCCGCTACAACCGGGGGCGCTCCCCCTACATTAATCCTTTCCAATACAAGGAAACAAGCGGTAGTACGACGAATAAGTGCAATAGGTCAATAAAAATCAGTGTGCCTGATTGCGGAAAGGACTACGGTTCATCACTCACTTTCCATAGCTCCCAACTGCTGTTGCAAATAGGCAAGCTGCAGCAATTTTATTCGCTTCCCTTCACTTTGAATAATACCTTGGGTAATCCAATCACTAAATATCTTAAACACTGTTTCATAGGTCGTACCGGCATAACTAGCTATGTCTTGTCGGGAAATTTCAATATTCAGAAATCCACCTAGAGCGATACCAAATGCAGCATACAAATCTAGCAGCGCACGCGCCAAGCGCCCTTTCACCGGCAAATGCGCCAAGTCGTTCATCCTTAGCTCTGCCTTCTGCAATTCTTCAGCATAAAACAGCAAAAGCCGCTTACTCAAATCTGGGTTAATGCTCAGACTGTCTTCCAAAAAATCTAGCGGGATAAAACAAGTAGTTGTCGGAGCCAGTGCTGTTGCTGATATTCTAAAGGCACTATTACTCGCCCAGCCCCTCAAGCCAATGATATCTTGCTGCCCTGCAAAACGAATAATCAACTCCTTTTGCTTACCCCATTTTTTATGCACCTTCACCGCTCCGGATTGCATAAAATGAATTCCCTTCACTTCTTCGCCTTCAGCAAACAAAGCTTCGCCGCGTTTGAATAATAGCGTCTGCTTCCGAATCAGGATCAAGTCCTTCCATGCCGCAGAGCAACTCTTACAAAAACTACAACTATCTATAGCACAGGTAACCTTCTGCATATCGGTAAAGAAAACTTGAAAACATTGCCAAGACAATAAAAAAACAAAGCCTTGATGAAAAATTTTACAAAAATACTGGCAATGGCAATACTTTTGCAGCCCGAATTCAAAAAGTATCAATGAAACCAACGGCAGAAAGTATTCCCCTATCCCCAACCCTCACACCATTACAAGGACAACGAAGACTCCGCAAGTCCGGCGGAGTGGACAAAAGAGTATTCTATCTAAGCATTCAAGCAATTATCAACGCACTTGTAATCGGTGTGGTGGCAAAAGCATTGGTTTACCTAATTGACTTAGTGACCAATATTGCTTTCTATGGTAAATTTTCATTTGAGAATGTAAGTCCGGGCAATAACCACCTTGGCATTTTCGTAATTATTGTCCCCATCATTGGAGGGCTGATTGTAGGTGTCATGGCACGATTTGGATCTGAGGCAATACGCGGACACGGCATTCCGGAAGCAATGGAAAAAATCATTCTAGACGAGAGTAAGATTCCGCCCTTAATCACCTTGCTCAAACCAATATCGGCAGCATTCTCGATCGGTACCGGAGGCCCATTTGGGGCAGAGGGGCCTATCATCGCCACCGGTGGAGCTTTTGGCTCGGTAACGGGTCAAATCATGCACATTTCTCCCGCGGAGCGTAAGATTATGCTTGCTGCGGGTGCTTGTGCGGGTATGGCCGCAATTTTTGGTAGCCCACTAGCAGCGGTACTCTTAGCTATCGAACTCCTATTGTTTGAATTTTCTCCAAGATCAATCATCCCGGTTACCTTGGCCTGCATCACCGGCGGCGGAATGCATCTTTTACTCTTCGGCACCTCACCCGTATTTGCTATGGCAGAGATGGTACCACCTACCAGCACGGCGCTTGTTGTGTATGTACTTATGGGGGTTCTTGTAGGTGTAGTTGCAGCCTATGTTTCCAAATCAGTTTATGCCGTTGAAGACTTGTTTGATAAGCTACCCATCCATTGGATGTGGTGGCCGGCAATTGGCGCGATTGCTGTGGGTGTTGTCGGCTATTTTGCCCCTTTCACCATGGGGGTCGGCTATGAAAATATCAGCCATTTGCTGAGCGGTACCCTGCCCCTCACTATGCTCTTTTCCCTTTGCATCATGAAGTACATCTCCTGGGTTATATCCCTGGGTAGTGGTACTTCAGGAGGCACGCTAGCCCCCTTGTTTACTATTGGTGGAGCCTTGGGCGCATTGATTGGAACAGGCTTACTGCACTATTTCCCTGAGCTCGGTATCAATGTCGCTACAGCAGCATTAGTCGGCATGGCCGCCATGTTTGCGGGCTCCTCCCGTGCCTTACTCACCTCTATCATTTTTGCGATGGAGACGACAGGCCAACCGAACGGGTTACTTCCCTTATTGGGAGCTTGTGTTGCCGCCTATTTCGTTTCGTTCTTTTTGATGGAAGGCAGTATCATGACCGAAAAAATCAACCGGCGAGGAGTAGCCACTCCGGAAAATTATGAACCCGATTTGCTCCAACAAGCACATGCCGGCAGCATCATGAAAGTGGTTCCGGAAAACCAACAAGCCTTGCCGTCGGTGCGGGAGAAAGACAACCTAAGCTACTGCGTACAACTGATGGGACAGACAGGTGTCACTGCATTAATGGTGATGGATGACCATGACGAAAGTATCCTAAAAGGGATCCTTTATGCCACGGACATCATGAAATTCTATAGCCAGCAAAAACAAGAAGAAAGCTATTTCGAATCCCCTGCCGGTGTCCGGCGTTGGATGGTGCGCACACGCAAAGTCATCAAACGCTGAAGTTTTAAGAAAGCAAATTCAAGTAGCTCAAGGCCACAAACCAGTACTTTTGCACAAAATTCAGCAAATGTCATTAGATAATTATAGCCATACCGTAGCCGAGCGATTCATGCGGTATGTGCAGATAGATACCCAAAGCGACCCGGAATCACCCAGCCAACCGAGCACGGAAAAACAAAAAGACCTAAGTCGAGTATTGGTTGCGGAACTTCAAAAAATAGGTGTTACAGACGCAGAACTAGACGAACATGGCTATGTCTATGCCACTATTCCCGCTACCGACGGGAATCCAAACACGCCAGTCTTATGCTTTTGTGCTCACGTGGATACCGCTCCGGACTGTAGCGGCTTCGGGGTAAAACCAATCCTGCATAAAAACTACCAAGGAGAAGATCTTGTACTACCCGACGACCCATCTGTCGTACTATCTCCTAAAGAACACCCTTATCTGAACGAGCGTATCGGAGATGATATCATCACCGCCTCAGGGCTCACACTCCTCGGCGCTGACGATAAAGCCGGTGTAGCCATCATCATGGACCTAGCGGCTTATCTAATTGCCCATCCGGAAATCAAACACGGGAAAATCCGCATTCTATTTACACCCGATGAAGAAGTAGGACGTGGCGTGAATGCAATCGACATGAATCGCCTAGGCGCCGACTTTGGCTATACATTAGACGGTGGGGAACGCGGCCATTTAGAAGGTGAATCTTTTTCAGCCGACCAAATGACGCTTACCTTTCAAGGTATCAGTGCTCATCCGGGCTATGCCAAAGGCAAGATGGTACACGCAATCAAGATTGCCGCTCAATTTGTAAATAGCTTACCAAAAGATTCTTGGTGCCCCGAAGCAACCGAGGAAATGGAGGGTTTTGTGCATCCAACCAGCATTAGCGGAGGATTAGAGAAAGCAACAGTACAATTTATCATTCGCGATTTTGAGACGAATAAACTTGCGGAATATGAAGCTCGCTTGGAAACAATAGCCCAAGAGACTTTAAAAGAATTTCCCGGAGCTACGGTTCAGGTTGAGGTTAAAAATCAATACCGAAACATGCGGGAGATTCTAGACCAGCACCCGCAAGTAATGGCTCATGCTGCCGCAGCCTATAGCCGCGCAGGCATTGACGCTCAACGTATCTCTATCCGAGGCGGAACCGATGGTTCTCGGCTATCTTTTATGGGATTACCCTGCCCCAACCTTTTTACCGGCGAAATGGGCATCCACTCCCGGCAAGAATATGTGAGCGTGCAAGACATGGAGAAAGCCGTTGAGATTCTTGTTCACCTTTCCAATATTTGGGCAGAAGCCTAAGTAAGGCTTTAAGTATTTTATTTCCGAAATTTTCAAGACATCAACCATCAATGTCCAGCCAAATAAAGACTATTCTACTGACCATCCTCACGCTATCTGCTTTTGTCATAGCCTTGGTAGAGCTAAGTGGCGTGAGCAGCACTGCATTGTTCAACAAATACAATATCAATGTTGGCAGTCATGCAGAACACAGTAATTCCGGGGCTTCGCAAACCAATATAGGCGGCGAATCAGAAATGCAACAACGCATGGAAAAAGTAGCCGCAATGCCTAAGACCAACATGGAGTTTGTAGAAACAAAATTTGATTTTGGAAAAATTAAAGAAGGCGATGTAGTGAAGCATGAATATCGCTTTCGCAACACCGGTACTGCCCCACTGCTCATTAGCAAGGCCGACGCCTCTTGCGGCTGCACCGTCCCTTCCTTTCCCAAAGAACCAATCGCACCCGGCGCTGAAGGGGTGATTACTGTTCAATTTGATAGTCATGGCCGTTCCGGTCATCAGGAAAAGAATGTGATCATTTCCAGCAATGCTCAGGTTGATCGGATGAGTATTGGATTTGTTGCTGAAGTAGAATAAGACTCATGAACGCAGAACTTTCGGTCGGCCTGGGTAAGCGAATGCAACATTTCCTATCACTGATTAAATTCAGTCATACCGTTTTTGCACTTCCCTTTGCCCTAATTGGATTTGTGCTGGCAGTACAGACCACTCAAAGCCCATGGGGCTGGTTACTTTTTGTAAAAATGCTCTTGTGTATGGTCTTTGCCCGAAGTGCTGCCATGGCGTTCAACCGTTGGCTGGACCGACATTTTGATGCAAAAAATCCAAGGACAGCCCAACGAGAAATTCCTGCTGGAGTTATCTCCGCAAAAGCTGCCTTGTGGTTTACTTTAGCCTGTTGCCTTCTCTTTGTAGCGACTACCTACACGATCAACACTACTGTATTCTTGCTTTCGCCAATTGCGCTCTTTGTTATTCTTTTCTACAGCTATACCAAACGCTTTACCGCACTATGCCATTTAGTATTAGGCTTAGGATTAGCACTTGCCCCAATTGGTGCTTATCTCTGCATCCACCCCCAATTCAACTGGCTACCTGTGTTATTTTCCGGCATGGTACTCACCTGGGTTTCGGGATTTGACATAATCTATGCCTTGCAGGATATCGGCTTTGATCGTAGCTTGAATCTTCGCTCCATTCCGGCTCGCTTAGGTATTTCTGGGGCACTAAACGTTTCTTCGGCGCTGCATATCGTCACCACAATCCTAGTAGTTGCTGCCGGGTTTTATGGCCATTTTCATATCCTTTATTGGCTTGGTGCCTTAATATTTATCGGCCTGCTTTTGTATCAACATCTATTGGTGAAGCCCAACGACCTAAGCAAGGTAAACATGGCATTTGCCAATACGAATGGAATAGCTTCGATTAGCTTTGCGCTCATCACCATCATCGCGTTATTTCTTCAATACTAAATCTATGAAAATTGCCCTTGTTGGCTACGGAAAAATGGGTCAGGCAATTGAGCGCCAGGCCTTAAAAAGAGGTCATTCCGTCGTACTTCGTATTACTTCAAAAAATAGAGACGAACTAACTGTTGCCGCCCTGCAACGAGCGGACGTCGTCATTGAGTTTACCAACCCTGAAGCCGCATTTCATAATGTTAGTTTTTGCCTGAATGCCGGTGCAAGTGTAGTATGTGGAAGCACCGGATGGAATGCACAAATCCCGGAAGTAGAGGCAATGGCGAATGCAAATAATTCAGGATTTTTATGGGCATCAAACTTCAGTGTTGGTGTCAATGTATTCTTTGAAATCAACAGCCTCTTAGCAAAGTTGCTAGCGCCTCACTCCGAGTATCGGCCAACGATGCAGGAAATTCACCATCTACAGAAAAAAGATGCTCCTAGCGGCACCGCAATTAGCTTAGCTGAGCAGATAATCGATAGTAATTCTCGGTATTCTTCCTGGCATTTGGGCAACAAAACAATTGATGACCGGCTCGCCATTGAAGCGTTGCGCGAAGAGAATGTACCGGGCACACATGAAATCCGCTGGGAATCCGAGGTGGATGAAATAGCGATCACCCACACGGCAAAAAATCGCGATGGTTTTGCACTTGGTGCCGTACTTGCTGCAGAATTTTTAAATGGAAAACAGGGTATCTTCCGTATGAAAGACGTTTTAGGAATCTAAAAAAAGGCACTTTCAAACTCTAAAGATGGGTGCGCAAATGTTGCACGAGTTTGGAAGAGCGAAAACCAAACTCAGCACCAAAACTGTTGATCACAAGCCCCTTAATATTATGCTTGCTTGATGAAATTGCAAAGACAACACTTTCATCTCCCGGATCCGAATTGCCTTCAAAACGATAAACTTCGTCAATGGTAAATTCGTCCGGAGAAAGCTCCAGTGAATGGCTCTGGCATAAAAGGCATTCTTTATCATCCTGCAATAAGAAATCGGTGGTATAACCTCGTTCAATCAAGGCATTAACAGCGGTACTTAGCGTATCATAGTTTGGGCGACCAGCAGTGGATTCAGACATAGCATTGAGATTGACTAATAATGATCTAAGGTACAACGAAAGTTCTGGTCAATAAGTGAAAGTGGCATTTCAAAGGTGCTCATCGAATAGAAATGCCGCATCGGAATATCCGAAGCGGCATAACATTGAAAAGCATTTTACTTATTCTCCGACTACTTCGAACTCAATTTCTACGACATGCTCCTTTCCAAAATCGATTGAAGCCTTGTGTAGGCCAAGTTCCTTCACTTCTTCCGTAATGCTGATACGGCGACGGTCAATTTCGTAACCTTTCTGCTCGCGGATGGCACGGGCAATTTGAATAGCGGTTACAGAGCCGAAGATCTTGCCGCTAGTACCTGTCTTGGCACCCACTTTCACAGGGCTTTGTTTCAGTACTTCAGTAACCTTAGCGATTTCAGCCATCAATTTAGCTTCACGTTTTTGGCTTACTTTTTGGCGTTCTGCCAACATTTTTTTGTTGCTCTCATTTGCTTCAAGTGCAAATTTTTGAGGGATAAGGTAGTTGCGTGCATAACCTGGGCGAACACTGACCAGTTCGTTGACACCACCTAAGTTATCTACGTCTTTTATTAGAATGACTTCCATTTGAAATTTTTTATTAAAAATTGATTAATTGAAAAACACAAATAGCGGAATGCTACCCGTTCTTTCGTTTTGTTTACTTCATCAAATCGGTAACGTACGGTAACAAAGCCATTTGACGGGCTTTTTTCACAGCAGTTGCCACTTTTCTTTGAAATTTCAGGGAGTTTCCGGTGATGCGACGAGGTAACATCTTACCTTGTTCATTCAGGAATTTTTTAAGAAATTCCGCATCCTTATAATCCACGTATTTGATGCCGAGTTTCTTAAAACGGCAATATTTTTTGGGACGGTTGTCCACACGAGCAGTGCTCAGGTATTTAATATCGTTTTGCTTAGCCATTTTGTTGTTTTTTTAAAAGATGGGGATACCAAAACGGACCTCTAAACCCGATCCGGTACCTTTAAACAGGTGAAGCGCTTATGCTTCTTCTTCTTCGGTTTCAACTACATTCTTAGGAGTGTGTACCAATTTGATTCCCTTCCGGCGACGCTCGTTGAATTCAACCGCGTACTTGTCCAGACGGGTGATCATCTGCCGCATAATGCTCTCATCACGTCCCATTTGAACTTCCAAAATCGCATTGACATTGCCGGCAGCTTGGTACTCCACTAACCAATAAAGACCTGTTGTCTTCTTGTCAATAGGGTAAGCCAAGGAACGCAGCCCCATTGCATCGGAATGCACAATTGCACCACCGTTTTTTGTGATTAGGTCTGTGAATTTTTGCTGTGCTGTTTTGTACTCTTCTTCCGCAAGCACGGGCGTGAAGATGACCATTAGCTCGTAGCTTTGGAGCTTGGTTTCTGTTGTTTCTGTTGCCATAATTAGTTTTAGCAATTAAAAAATAAATCCCTCACTCCGGCTGAAACCGTTGGGCAGCTATGCTTTCAAGAAGAGAAACTATATCTGGCCGGTAGTTTTTGGGAGGGCAAAAGTAATGTATTCTTTTCAATATTGAATACCTCTACTCAAAATCTTTTTCAAAACCAAATGCAAACTTGCACAAAGTCTCGGTAATACTTGAGCTAATTTGTTACAAAATATAGATTGATTATTTCTTCCTAAAAGTCAACTAGCTCTATGATACATAAAACCCTACAATATATCATTTTTCAAAAATCTGACTAAGATCATAATCCACAGAGGTATTCATCAGTTTCAGCAACCATTTTGGGGTACATATTTGCAAGTTTACAGAAATCTGTTGCATTGTGACTGCTTCATCTATAAGTTCAACTACAAGCAAACAAGGTGCTTCCTTGTCCGGCAAGCCGCAATGCTACCATTGCGGCGACCCATGCAAAACCGATACTATTAAAATTGAAGAAAAATTCTTTTGCTGTGAAGGCTGCCAACTAGTGTTTGAAATAATCAATAGTAATGGCCTTTGTGATTATTACGCCTATCAACGTCATCCCGGCCTAGGTAAGATAAAGGCAATAAGAAAGGAAAAGTATGCCTACTTAGATGAACCAAAAGTTGCGGAACTCCTTTACAGCTTCACCGATGGCGACTTGTGCATTGTGAAGTTATACATTCCAGGAGTGCATTGTAGCTCCTGTATGTGGCTCCTGGAGCACCTCCGCCAGCTCCGAGAGGGTATTGTAGAAAGTAGGTTAAACTTCGGAACCAAAGAAGTCACTATTCATTTTAGTAGTTCCAAGATTTCCATTCGTCAGTTGGTGGAATTGCTTTGTTCGATTGGTTATGAGCCACAAATCACGTTGAATCAAACTGAGGAAAAAACTAGAAAAAAGCCGCGTGGCCTACGTGTCTATAGGCTTGGCGTAGCCGCATTCTGTTTTTCATTCATCATGATGATGAGCTTTCCGGAATATTTTGGAGGCTTTGGCTTGAGCGAAAAAGATGCTCAAATTTTCCGCAGTTTAAACCTGCTTTTGGGTATTCCTGTATTCTTCTTCTCTGCCGGAGAATTTTTTAGTACTGCGTGGAAAGGGCTAAAGACAAAGACTTTGAATATTGATGCACCGATTGCACTGGCCGTTACCATCACATTTGTTAGGAGTGTCTATGAAATATTGAGTGGTACCGGTGGGGGCTACCTGGATAGTATGAGTGGGATTGTTTTCTTCATGCTCATTGGTCGGATACTGCAAGAACGTACCTACCATTCACTTTCATTTCATAGAGACTATAAATCTTACTTCCCAATAGCGGTGACGGTACAAACAAGTGAAGGATGGATGCCGCGCAGTTTACAAGAACTGAAAGCAAACGATCTCGTACAACTTCACAACGAAGAAATCATTCCGGCTGATGGCATCTTAGAGGCAGGCAATGCACAAATTGACTACAGCTTCGTGACCGGAGAAAGTGCTCCTGTACTTCGGAATTGCGGAGATAAGATCTTTGCCGGTGGGCGACAAATTGGTGAAAAAATCCTCGTTCGGCTTACGCAACCGGTTTCCGGAAGCTACCTCAGTTCCCTGTGGAATCACCAATCATTTTCAAAAAACAAATCAAAAGACCGGGAGTACAAGAATAGTGTTCAAATCATGAGCCGGTACTTCACAGCAATACTATTTATACTTGTTGCCTGTGTTGCTATTTATTGGTGGATGGTGCATCCGGCCAACATCTTACCGGCCGCAACAGCCATGCTCATTGTTGCCTGTCCATGCGCGCTTTTACTTGCTGCCACGTTTACAAATAGCAATCTAATCCGGCTTTTTAGTAATGCCGGACTTTACCTCAAAGATGCCACAGTGATCGAAGCCTTGGCTAAGACAAACAGTATTGTGTTCGACAAAACGGGAACCCTAACGCAGGGTACAGAAGTGACCTCCTACACCGGTGAGGCACTAAGCAAACGCGAAGCCCAATCCATCCATAGTCTTGTAGCGCCGAGCCACCATCCCTATAGCCGCGCGCTAGTAACCTATACGAAACAGGCTACACCAATCCCGATAAAATACTGGCAAGAGTACCCTGGCGAAGGTGTCCGAGCCATGATAGATGATCAACTAGTAAAGGTTGGAAATGCCCGATTTGTCGGCGTTCCGGAATCATCTGCAAACTTGTATGCGCAACTTGGTGAAAAGACTTGGTCCTTTACTGTCACTCCGCGCTTCAGACCAGGCCTGAAGCAGCTAGTGGATTCGCTTCGGCATCGCTTTGAACTAACCTTGCTCTCCGGTGATACAGCAACCCAGGAAGCAGAGCTAAGGCAGATCTTCGGCACAGATAGTCAGTTAAACTTTGGCCAACAGCCGATAGACAAACTTCAGTTTATTGAGAAGTTACAACAATCCAAGCGGAAAGTAGTGATGATTGGTGATGGCTTGAACGATGCCGGCGCATTGCAACAGAGTGATGTAGGAATCACACTTGCAGAAGATATCAACAATTTCAGTCCGGCTTGTGACGCTATTCTAGATGCCCGAAATTTCCACAAACTGCCCCAACTCTTACAGCTGGCCAAAGCGAGCAAATGGATAATCGGTTTCAGCTTCTTTATTTCCATTCTGTACAATATAATTGGGTTGAGTATTGCAGCAGCTGCCGCTATGAACCCCATGATTGCGGCCATCCTCATGCCGGCAAGTACATTAACCATTGTCTTATTGAGTACCGGCCTGAGCAGTGTTTATGCATGGAAGCTTCGTCTAACCAAAATGAACTAATGCGCTGTGAACTCAGCTTTGCGATTCTTTGTTGAAAAAGTTAAGTTTCAAAATGCGAAATGAAAATTTTTAGAACAACAAATTAAGTAGCATGACAAAAATCAGTATCGGGCAAGGTTTCTGTCATTAATAAAAAATGTGCGCCGAATCACTTTTACATTTTCAGGAAAACATCTCAAATGATTGCTCTTTTTCTTGTCCTTGGGGTTAGTCTAATAGTGGCTGTGCTCTTTCTGGGTGGCTTCTTATGGTCAGTTCGGACCGATCAGTTTGAAGATAAAGAGGGGGCTGCAGTCCGTATGCTATTTGACGATACAGTAAAAGAAAAGACTGATAAATAAAAAACAACGACCGAAATTTTTTTCAATTCCAATACATGCATCATAACGACGAATCCAAAGACAAGCTTACGCCGTTAACCACTGAAGCGAAGCTCAGCTCCAGTGTGGGGCCATTAGACACTTTTTACTATGACAACAAAATTGTTGTCTGGTTTGCCTACGCCACTGCCTTTTGGGGTATTGCCGGAATGCTCTTTGGGCTTTGGGCAGCCCTACAGCTCACCTTCCCATCCTTGAGCTTCAACCTTGCTGAAACCACATTTGGTCGGATTCGTCCGGTGCATACCAATGCCGTCATTTTTGCCTTTGTAGGCAATGGCATCTTCATGGGCGTTTATTATTCCTTACAACGCCTTTGCAAGACAAGAATGTATAGTGACCTACTCAGTAAGATCCACTTTTGGGGCTGGCAGAGTATCATAGTGCTTGGTGCAATTACACTAATGCTCGGCTACACATCGAGCAAAGAATATGCAGAATTAGAATGGCCAATAGACGTGCTCATCACTATCGTTTGGGTCATTTTTGGTTGGAACATGATGGGGACCATCATTAAGCGTAGGGAACGCCATCTCTATGTAGCAATTTGGTTTTATATCGCCACTTGGGTAACGGTAGCCATGTTGCATATTGTCAATAGTATGGAGCTGCCCTACACTTGGCTAAACTCTTATAGTGCCTATGCCGGAGTACAAGATGCCTTGGTGCAGTGGTGGTATGGCCACAATGCCGTGGCATTCTTCCTCACTACACCTTACCTGGGCTTGATGTATTACTTCTTGCCCAAAGCTGCCAATCGTCCGGTATATTCCTATCGGCTTTCAATTATTCACTTCTGGGCGCTTATCTTCCTCTATATTTGGGCTGGCCCGCACCACCTGCTCTACAATGCATTGCCTGATTGGGCACAGAATCTAGGCACAGTATTCTCCATAATGCTCATTGCTCCCAGCTGGGGTGGAATGCTCAATGGTTTGCTGACACTACGCGGTGCTTGGGATAGAGTACGGGAAGATCCTGTTCTTAAATTTATGGTTGTGGCAATCACAGCCTACGGCATGGCCACCTTTGAAGGCCCAATGCTTTCATTAAAAAGTGTCAATGCAATTTCTCACTTTACGGATTGGACAGTGGCCCACGTGCACGTCGGTGCTTTGGGCTGGAACGGGTTCCTGACCTTTGGCATTCTTTATTGGCTCATCCCTCGGATTTTTGAAACCAAGCTCTACTCGAAGAAGTTGGCCAACGTGCACTTCTGGATCGGCACACTGGGTATTGTTTTCTATACAGTACCCATGTACATCGCAGGCTTCATGCAAGCAAGCATGCTGAAGCAATTCACGCCTGAAGGTCAGCTTAAATATCAGTTTTTGGAAACGGTACAGCAGATGAAACCTTTCTATTTCATGCGGAGTGTCGGTGGCTTCCTGTTCCTGATCGGTGCCCTGATCATGTGCTACAACCTACTGAAAACGATAAAGGCAGGGAAAGCTGTAGAAGAAGAAAAGGCACAAGCACTTTCTCTTGCCAATCAAAACGTAGTTGTGCATGGCAAAGACCATTGGCACCGCTGGATTGAACGCCGCCCAATGCAAATGTTATTCTGGTCTTTAATCGTGGTGATCATTGGTGGTGCAGTAGAGTTTATCCCAACGTTCATGGTCAAGTCCAATGTACCAACCATCAGTAGTGTTAAGCCCTACACTCCTCTAGAACTTGCCGGTCGCGACATCTATGTAAGAGAAGGATGCTATACCTGCCATAGTCAACAAGTACGGCCTTTCCGAGATGAAGTTGCGCGGTATGGGGAGTATAGCAAGGCTGGAGAAAGTGTATATGACCATCCATTCCAATGGGGAAGTAAGCGTACCGGTCCAGACTTAGCACGGGTTGGTGGGAAATATCCGGACAGCTGGCACTTCAACCACATGTTCGATCCTACCAGCATGAGCAACGGCTCGGTAATGCCCCCCTACCCTTGGCTCTTCCGCCGTGACGTGGATGCCACAGTGATGCCGGCAAAAATCCGAGCAATGCAAAAACTTGGGGTACCCTATCCTGCAGGCTATGACCAAAAAGCAGTTGACGATATGTCTAAACAAGCCGAAAAAATTGCAAAAAACCTAGCAGGTGACAAACTCGAAGTGAAGCCAAGTCGTGAAATAGTAGCCTTGATTGCTTACCTCCAACGCTTGGGTACCGACATAAAAGTTTCTGAAAACAAATAAGCACACCAACAAAAATGAAACTTAGAAACTATCTGGAAAACATAGCTGATGTGGGGATATACCCGGTAATTACCCTCCTAATCTTCTTCATTTTCTTCAGCTTACTCACCGCCTGGACGATATGGAGTCGAAAACAAAAATTTTCAGAAATCAGCCACTTACCCTTAGAAGAGTCAGAACAGAATACGCCCGCTCAACATCAACAATAAAGCAGTTTAAATCGCAATGAAACCATCTAAAATAATACTGCCAATTTTCCTGCTCCTACCGCTATCGGTATTTGCCGCTTCAGGAGCAACCGATACCCATTTCAATGCTACCTTCTTTGCGATGGTGAGCATGATTGTGGTACTTATCGCAGCAAACGGCCTTCTCGCAAATGTGCTACTACAACTCGCATTTGCCCTGAGGGAAAAGAAAATGAAGAACCCCGCAAAGCAGAATGAATCAAATACCGCTATCAAATCCATCCTGCTTTTTCTAATCTTCTTACTTCCTGCGCTGAACTCTTTCGCACAAGAAGCAGCGGCAGACTCCACCGCCGCAGCACCAGTATCTCAAATGATTGGCGGCATCGCAAAATCCGATTTCTACCTCCTTACCGGTATTGCAGGCTTCTTATTCCTGGTCATGCTGGTATTGATACTTCTGATTAGAATGATGACTCGTGAGCTTCGCGGCGTCCCATTCTCTACCAGTCTTTTCCCCGGCCTATTCAAGAAGAACCTAATAGATAGCCTCAACAATTCAGTATCGCTAGAGAAAGAAGATACAATCGTGTTGGATCATGACTACGATGGAATTCGCGAATTAGACAACGACCTCCCACCATGGTGGAAATGGGGTTTTATCTTCACCATCATCGTTTCCGTTCTCTACATGGGGTATTATCAATTTGGAGGCGGCCCCAACCAAGTGGACGAATACAATGCATCGGTAGCAAAGGCAGAAGCAGAACAAGCCAAACTCCTTTCCAAATCAGGTGCAAAAATTGATGAGAATAATGTACAACTCATCACGGACCCTACTGAACTAGCAAATGCCAAAGCACTATTTGCCAACACATGTGCAGCTTGCCATGGTGCCGATGGCGGTGGTACCGTTGGGCCTAATCTTACCGATGCCTATTGGTTGCACGGCGGCAGCGTGAAAGATGTCTTTAAGAGTATTAAGTATGGCTGGAAGGATAAAGGAATGCCATCTTGGGATAAAAACCTAAGTGCAAAACAAATCCAGGACCTCACAGGATTCATTGAATCGCTGAAGGGATCCAAACCAGCCAGCCCCAAAGCGCCCCAGGGAGACCTATACAAGGCCGAAGCTGCACCAGCAGCAGACTCCACCGCAAAAAGCTAGTAGTTAAAGTTCATTGTTCGGACCATTAAAAAGCAAAATAGGTATCTTGTTCCGGGCATCTGAAAAATCACATACCACATGTCAGGAAATACGTCGGGAAATATTATAGAAGAAGAAAGTTTTAGGGATCGGGTAGCCACAGTTGACGCTCAAGGAAAAAGGGTTTGGATCTATCCGCAAAAGCCCAAGGGGAGATACTACAATTGGAGGACCTTGCTCACCGTAGTGTACATCCTCGTGTTGTTTGGTCTTCCTTTTATTAAAGTTGATGGCCACCCCATCTTCCTCATGAATGTGATGGACGGGCAGTTCATCCTCTTTGGACAAATATTCTGGCCGCAGGACTTTTTCATATTCGCTGTTGGGATGTTGCTATTTATTGTGTTTGTAGCACTCTTTACGGTTGTATTCGGAAGGGTCTTT
>JAFDYA010000081.1 GCA_018267675.1 Bacteroidota bacterium | reverse complement strand
GCATTGGAGCTCCACAAAATGACACAAACTATACTTTCCAAGGTAGACTTATTAAGGAGGACGAGAATATTGCTATTTTTCCCAACCCTGCAAATGATTTGCTAAAAATTGAATTATATTCAAATAAAAATTCCAATAGAGTTTCAATAGAAATTTTGGACTTCCTAGGTCGTTCGGTTAAAAAAATCGAAAAGCAAGCATTCAAAGGAAAAAATCATTTTGAACTTCCTGTTGAAAATCTTTCAGATGGTCTGTACAACGTGCAAATAATAACGAACGGAAGGAAAATCAACAAAAAGGTCTTAATCTCGAATTAATCACAGCTCTGTTGTGAAATAAGTAACTTTGATTTTACCTTTAAAGGGGCAACGAATTCGTTGCCCCTTTATTTTTTCCGACCAATGAAGCAATTTATAGTTTTTGCACTTCTTATTAGTACGCTGAAACTAGCGGCACAAACGCGGCTTTCCCTATATGAAGAGTTCTCGGGCGAGCAGTGCTTTCCATGTGCCGTAGCCAATCCCGGCCTACAAAGCTTGGTGAACAGTAATGCCAGCAATGTTGTGTTGCTCAGCTATCCTGTGGCGAAACCTTTAGCCGGCCCATTGTATAACAACTACAAGAACCTCAGCAATGCTCGTGTAGCTTATTACAGCATTCATGATGCCCCTGTGGGTCGGCTTAATGGTATAAAGCTTGGCTCCGGCTCCAGTAGTGCTATTGCAGGTCATGTGAGCAATCTTACCCAGTCCGATTTAGATTCACAAAAGGCCAATGCACCTGCATTTACCCTTTCGCTGAGCCATACATGGAGTAGCGATGGCGATTCGATCTTTATCCAGATGAATGTTGCTGCAGTTGCTGCCTTTGCCCAGCCGGGCGCTGCTTTGCGCCTACGACTGGCCCTCGTCAATGATTTAAGTTTTACGACTGCTCCGGGAATTAATGGTGAAAGGGACTTCCCCAATGTGGTACAGGAAATGTATCCTAACCCAAACGGCACGATATTGAACAATATCTGGGCAGCCAGCCAGAGTACATCCTTCACGGTGAGTGGCAAAGTAGCCGGACTGATCGACAAGCAAACAGCGCGTGTCGTGGCCTGGCTCCAAAATGATGCTGATAAATCAGTATTGCAGGTCGCAGTTTCCTCCGCAAGTCCGATGGCTCTAGACGCTGCAATTACCGCTGCCCGACCAATACAAAAGCTGCAATGTGGCCTCAACCAGGCTAGCATACCCTCGGCAACTGTATTGCGCAATGCCGGTACGGTACCCTTGACCTCGGCTCGAATCTTCTATCATGGATACGGTGGGCCAAGTGCCTATTATGACTGGACCGGAACACTAGCTCCGGGTAGTGCGACAACAATATTGCTACCGCCGGTAATGGTGGGTACAGGGAATCAACTACTCACGGATTCGGTAACTGCTCCGAATGGTAAGAAAGACTACAACGCTGCAAACAATGTAGTAAGCAGCATGATAAATGTGTACAATACGGCGATAGACAAACTGCCAGTGGCCAATGGATTTG
This sequence comes from Bacteroidota bacterium, assembly GCA_018267675.1. GTDB lineage: Bacteria > Bacteroidota > Bacteroidia > Chitinophagales > Chitinophagaceae > UBA1952. The sequence continues at coordinate 5,686 of JAFDYA010000081.1, read as the reverse complement.
AAGGCTTGTACGGTGCTACGCCTGCTGGCTGGCTTTTGTATGATGCCGATTCCAATGGTCGTAATTTCCAAATCAGTCGGAACATATTTGGTGGCAATGCCGGATATGGGAATAGTACCTACTTCCTCTTGCACAACAACTACTATGTGCCGAGTGGAGAAACCAACTTGGCCATCCTTCCCGCTGCAAAATTGCCCGACGGCCCCAAAAGCCTAGAGTTTGCCCTTGCTCATGCGCCCTATGATGCAGAGCAAGACCGCTTGGATGTGCTGTACTCTACCAATTGTGGTGCAAGCTGGACGAATGTGTGGAGCGGGGTAGGCAGTGGTCTGACTGCAACGGCAGCCACCACAGATTTCTTTGTTCCGACAGCTGCGGACTGGGAATTGAAAACGGTGGATATGAGTACCGTACCGGATGGGGCTATTATTGCATTCCGGGCAGTAAGCGATTTTGGAAATGCACTCTACATGGACAACATCAAGCTTAGTGCTCCTCTGTCGATTGCGCCAGCCCCAATTATTTCCGGCAGCTATATTGCGCCGCAACCCGCTAGGGACAAGGCGTTGCTCCATTTTACCTTGAGCAAAAACAGCTGGCTAAGTATGGCCTTATTCGATATGAGCGGACGATTGGTATGGACGAGTCCGGAACTAAGATTTGGGCAGGGCGCACAGGTGTATCCACTCCCGATAGCCAACTTGTCTCCTGGTGTGTATCAAATCCGGATGAATGTTGAGGGTACTCTATCGAGCCAAAAGTTGGTTGTGGCTCCTTGAACTTTCTTGCGGTGTGCTTTGGTAGTGTAGTGCGTTGGGCAGAGGCTTGTTGCTAATGGCTTCCCCGCGCCCCTGATAGTAGCTAAAAGCTCCCCTCAACGAGCGATGGGACAGGCCCCCTCGACAAGCGATGGGACAGGCCCCCTCAACGAGTGAGGGGACAGGTAGCGGTTAGCCGGAAATGGCGCCTAAAAAATTTTAAAAGAAATCAAATTGTTTCAGTCCATCGCTGTTGATTGAAACCAAAGGCTACCATTCTTGCACTGCAATTGGGTCAACTTTTTTTGGGTGCTGAGCTCTTGAAGTTGGGCTTCTGCAGCGGCTCTCGGCTGGCCACTCAATTGAGCAAATTCGTTGACGCTTAGGCTGGGAAAGTGCTGAAAAAGGCTTTGCCAGTCGCGGGCGTAGTTTTCCTTTTTTGCTTCGGGATATACGGTAAGCAGCACGTGTTCCATGACGCTGTAGGGTTTGCTACCATACACTTTCTCCGTTTGTCCGGCTGCGTTTGAAAAATACAAGGTGGGAAAGCCTCGGACTCCTTGTTGGCGGGCCAATGCCAGGTCTTCTTCAAACTTAATTTTAGCAGCGCCCTCATAGTCTGCTTTAAACTGCTTTATGTCCAGATCCGCAGTTCGTGCAGCCTGCTCTAGGTGCTCCCATTTGGTGATGTTCTTCTTTTGTAGAAATACCATCTCCCGAAGTGTGCGCATAAAATGAACGGCTTTGTGTGGGTCTTGCATTTGTGCTGCTTTAAACGCAATGCTGGGCGGGTAGGAGGAAGGTAATGGATCTTCCAACCACAGGTCGCCATCAATGGGCATATCATAGTAGCTGCTCACTTCGTCCCAGTGATGGGCAACGTCTGAGGGCTTGCTGATGCCCCCGCTGTTATAGCTCCAATCCGGGAGCAGACCGCCCATCCGGTAGTCAATTTCTATGGCTGCTCCGTATTCCAACTTAAGCTTGCGTAATTGCGGCTCGATACCCCAACAGGAAGAGCAGATGGGATCGGTGAAATAAAGGATTCGAACAGGCTTGGTGACCCTAGTTTCCACCGATAATTGCTCCTTTGGGCTAGCGGTATCTGGTAGTTCACAAAGACCGGTTTCGGGGTTGCATAACATGGGATTACTTTGTTGCATAGTAGTGTTAGTTTGTGCGGATCCGACTATCGTATTCAATAGGATCAATACTATTCCAATCTGCCGGATATACTTCATTTGTATGGAAAAACTTGAATCCTGCAAAGGTGAGCAAGCGCATTGTTATAATACATTGAACCTTTCGTTTGCTGTATTGAGCAACTCTATTAAAATCTAAAACGTACCGGAGTATTCTTCTCTGCTGCTCTAATTTTAGCTTGCATTAAGTGATGGACAAAAAACTAAGCTGGTTGGCCTGTTTCAACGCCTGTCTAAATGGGCTAAGCCAAATAATGCTTCAGCGGAATCGGGGAACGGGTATAATATTCCTTGTCGCTTTATTGATTGGCAACTGGATAGCCTGTGTTGGTGCGGTAGTCGGTGTGCTAGTGGGTACTCTGACTGCGCGTATTTGTCAATTCCCGTCGGAGAAAATTGTTGATGGGCACTATGGCTTTAGTAGCGCTTTGGTTGGTATTGTTCTTACGACATTATTCCAGCTTTCGTCTATAGTAATTATCGCCCTCGTTGTTGGTGCCCTATTTGCTTCGCTATTGCAGCATTTCTTTTATTGTAGCAAGGTACCGGCATTCACTTTTCCATTCGTGTGTTGTAGTTGGGCGATCATCTTACTGCTTCATGAGCTCGATGTGCCTGTTGCCGTTTCGGTTATTTCATTAATTCCCGCTATGCAGCATTATCCTCTATTGCATTTACTAAGTAATAGTTTTGGACAAGTACTGTTCCAGGAGCAACTTTTTTCCGGGATCCTCATCCTTTTGGGAGTTTTCATCAATGCGCCAATAGCGACAATCTTCGCCTTGATGGCAGCTGGACTTGCAGCATGGGTAAGCATCCTTCTTGGCTTGCCAATCCACCCTATTGAACAGGGCTTGTTGGGATTCAATGTGGTCCTTACTGCCTTAGCAATGTATGGTGCTAACAAGGCCGAGCTATTTTGGATGAGCTTGGGGATAGTACTAACGTTTGTGTTGCACTTTCTTCTCTACGACTCCCCAATGCTACGACCTTTCGGTGGAATGTTGACTTTTCCCTTTGTGCTGGGTACTTGGTTGGCATATGCGAGTAAACACCAATGGGGGCGGAATAAAAGGTAAGAATAGCCCGGACTTTGTAGTATGAAATTGGGCTAAATGAAACGATACGAACTAGCCAATAAAATGCGGTTGAAGCATTCTGATATAGTGCGTTTGGTATAGCTGAAACGGGTATGCAGCATATATCCTTTCAACAAATAAACTAAGCAAAATCCAAGTTTAAGGCCATTTTAAAAAAAGCTCAAGCCGACTGTCAGCCCCAGCCAAGGTTTCCCGTTATAAATCCAGAGCTTGTGATTCTTATCCAATAAATGATCAAAGCCCAAACCGAGGCCGAAGGTCAAGCTACCGACGCTGAGCATACCGCCAATGCCTGTGGTTAGCGCAACGCCATAATAGTCTATTTGTACTGAGTCGTGCGTCACCGAAGGGGTGATTTCCGGGGCGCCAAGCCCAGCAAAGGCACCGAAGCTATAGGCAAAATGGCGAATGACTCTGCTATACTGTCCAAGCGGGTTCCGGCCATAGGTGAGGATATACCGGTCGGTTTTGTATCCTAGATAGCCAGCAGCGTTAAAATTGGTGGTGAGCTGGTTGGGAAATCCTTCGGTGGCTGGGCGATACTTTAGTAGGATAGAGAGTATATCAAATGTGAGTTGCTGTTTCAGGAATACGATGCGCTTTGAAGCTTTGGCTTGTGTTGATAAAAGATGGACAACCCCGGCCTTTGCCGTATCTGCTACCCATCCAATCGCCTGTTTGGAAACTGGATAAAGAGTGATCGTGTCATCGGCGGCATGCGTGAAATATTGTCGTTGCCCCAAGCCTTTCAACTGATACCGCCCGGCATCCAGCTTCTGCTTAGAAGCTTCGTTGATTGTGCCGCAGCCAAATAGGCAGGTGAGCCCAAACAATAGGTAACACTGAATTCTATTCATCGCCAACCATTTTCGTCCAAAATAAGCAATAGAATATCTGTTGTACAAGATTGGTTCCTGCCTTGTTCCTAAAAAAGAAATGCAGCGCAAGCCGAAGGCTTGCGCTGCATAAAACAGACTCCTTATCTGCCCGCTTTTACAGGTGCTTACTGTTTGATCAACTGCACTTCTGCATTGATTCGGATATCATCGCTCACTACGACTTGTCCGGCTTCGGTTACTGCATTCCACTTCAGGTTATACTCCTTCCGGCTCACTTTCCCGGATACGGAGAAGCCTGCTTTGGTTTGTCCGTAGGGATCCACTACAATGCCATGAAATTCTACATCCAAACTAATTGGCTTGGTTACCTCTCGGATGGTTAAGTCACCTTGTAATTTTTCTGTCTTAGGATCAAAGCCGGTTGCTTTGAAAATTAGCTGTGGAAATTGCTCCGCATTAAAAAAGTCATCGGACTTCAGGTGTGCATCCCGTTGCTCATTGTTGGTTTGGATTGAATCTATATCAGCGGTAACTTGTACAAGAGTAGCTTTTGAAAAATCCTCCTGCTCGGTTTCGGCAGTGATATCAAAAGACTTGAAGGTGCCAGTAACATTGGTGATCATCAAGTGGCGTACTTTAAACTGAAGTTCGCTGTGTGCGGGATCTACTTTCCATTGAATAGCCATAGTGCTGTTGTTTTTTTGATTAGTGAAATGCAAAGGTCCAACCGACTGAACGCGCAACCATTGATGTAGATCAAGAAATGAGTTGGTTGAAGCTAATAGCTCAAAGAAAGCCCTAGGCCCCATCCCATATCACTATCGTAATGAGTACGGGCAAGAAGATTTCGGGTGAGGATGTAGTTGAGTCCAAGCATGTATTCTTTGTCTGTGTTCAGCATAAAATCCAGTCGAACCCGACGCGTAAGGGGAATGTCTTCCCGCATGAGTTGAAACCGGACAATACCATCTGTAAAGACCTCAGTCTGGAAGCGAATCATCATGGGTAGGGTATAGTTGAATCCAAGGCTCAGTACCGCCCGATTGTCTTTGGTGTTTGTCTGCCCGAAAAGGTTATGCTCTTCTTCGTCCATGCCCATTCGTCGGTAGCGCCAATCAAAGCCCACAAAGGGCATCAGCCATTGCATCTTCCCAAGATATCGTCCGATATGGGTTTCCGTTTCCCAACCGTGCATGTCGCTATAGCCTAATCGCCATTCGGTACCGATACTCCAGCGGGTGTTCTGGAGCATAGCTTCCCCGTCATTACCATTAGTGGCAAAATCGTTCTGCGCCATAAAGTGCATCCGTCTATCGTCGGCATAAAGTTTCCGCTGTGCAAGGCGTGGATTGGGGATCTCGGGATTTGGACTTTGTTGTTCATAACTAAAAACCCTTCCCATTCCGCTCATCATGTGATAAAGTATGTGGCAATGGAAATACCAATCTCCTTCTACGTTTGCGTTAAACTCTATGGTATCCGTTTCCATGGGCATGATGTCCAAAGTGTTTTTAAGTGGGGCGTAGTCGCCTTTCCCATTAAGTACCCGAAAGTCGTGGCCGTGTAAATGCATGGGATGGCGCATCATGGAACCGTTGTAAAGGACCAATCGTAAGTTCTCCCCCTTTTTCACCAAAATCTTATCTGTCTCCGAAACCACTTTATTGTTGATGCTCCAGACATAACGATTCATATTCCCGGTAAGTTCAAAGTGCAAAGTCTTTGTTGGTGCAGCAGGAAGTGTTGTGCTCCTTGGCGACTGGAGCATGGCATAGTTGAGTGTGACG